>DASYYH010000023.1 GCA_035934015.1 Candidatus Acidiferrales bacterium | reverse complement strand
CATCCGAAAATCCGAGATTTTGCGGGGTGTTTTCCGACGGCCCGTGAAAATCACTTTCGGCGAATTCGGCAACCGCTACATGGAGCACGCGAAAGTCAACAAACGTTCCTGGTTGCGGGATGAACAGATGCTTGGGCATTTACACAAATTCATTGGGGCGGAAAGACAGCTTACCGAGATCACCTCGGCGGACATCGAGGGCTATAAGATGCACAGACGGGCTTCGGTTTCCGGTTCGACGGTGAATCGGGAAATGGCCTTGCTCAAGCGGATGTTTAATCTGGCAATCGAATGGGACCTCTATCTAGGTTTGAATCCGTTCCGTAGAGTTAAATTCTTCCGGGAATTTAACACCGGACTTCGGGTTTTGAATCCACAAGAGGAAGAAAAGCTTCTCCAAAATGCAGCGCCGTATCTTCGGGACTTAATTCGTTTTGCTCTGAATACGGGGATGCGGGTGGGAGAAATCTTTTCGCTTTGCTGGTCGACCGTGAATTTGGACAAAGGCGTTCTGAATGTCTTTGCGCCCAAGACGCAAAAGCTTCGCGGCATTCCGATCAACGCGGATGCGCGACGAGTCTTAGAATTTTGGGCGTTAGGCAAGAGGAATGAGTTTGTTTTCTACAATCCCGAAACCGGCAAGCCGTTTGTTGATTTGAAGGCGGGATTCAAGCTCGCTTGCAAGAAGGCGGGAGTTGAAGGTGTGACGTGGCACACGTTACGGCACACGTTCGCTTCCCGGCTTGTGGATCGAGGAGTGGACATTGTGACTGTCAAGGAACTGTTAGGGCATTCGAGCCTGACAGTGACGATGCGTTACACGCACACGAATCTCGATTCGAAGCGAGCGGCGGTCGAAAAACTGACGGGTGAGTGTGACAAAAGTGTGACAGTGTGCACCAAGATGCAGCACTCGCGTCTTCGACTGTCACAAAATGCAGTGTAAGCTGTTGGAAGTAAGAAGGTTAAAAAGTGGAGGGGTGGGTGAGCGGTTGAAACCGTCGGTCTTGAAAACCGTTAGACCCCAAAAGGGTCTCGTGGGTTCGAATCCCACCCCCTCCGCCAGATACTCCTCAGACGAACAAGTGCCTCAAACTTCTGAACTTCTCCGATGTCAACTACGGCAATTCTCACAGGTGTAGGTTTTAGGTGGCGCGATAGATAGTCGCGCTATCAATTTGCAATCCACTCCAAGGGGCTCAGTGATTCGGAATCACAAGCAGCTCAAAACTTCCGGGAATCATGGGGCCGCGACGGAAACGCCTCTCGCGCTCCGTGGCGTTGGGCCCAAGAGGAGGCGGCGGACCGAACCTTGCCGTGACGGAATAGAGCGTGTGAGTCGAAGTGTCGCACTCCATGGTGCGCGCGCCCTGCACGGTCTTCACATTTCCAAGCGCGGTGAATTTGTCCGGCGAGTCTTCATGCACGATGGTGATGTCTCCCTCACCTTCGGATGCAAAGGCGAGCTTAGGGCCCGAATCAAAGCGAACGGCATCGTTTCCTCTGCCGCCGATAGGCAAAGTGGCAACCACTTTTCCGGCGTCAGGATCGAACACAACCATCACACCTGAGTTGTTTTCGCCCCCGCCATGGCAGCCAATGAAGATGCGGCGCGTTTCCGTGTCCATCGCAACGCCTGAAGGGCCTTCGCATGGCGCCAATGGCCACTGATTGACGACTTTGAGTGCGTGCGTGTCGATGTCCACAATCGTGCTGAGATCTTCCATGACGTTGTAGAGATGTCCCTTGCCATCCGCGGCCGCAGATTCGGCTGCGCCGGGGATATCAACCACACCGGCGACCTCGCCCGTAGCGGCGTCCACGGCAACATCTTTCTTTCTGTGCGTCAATCCGAAAACGCGATCGCTTGCAGGATCGTAGACGATGCCATCAGAGCCACCAATGGGAAGGATGATCTGTTTGATGATCGCTAGAGTTTTCGGGTCAAATTCCGTAAAACTGCTCACGCCCTGCTGCCCGCTGCTGTTGCCCGAATTGCTCGTGAAGGCATGTCCGTCCTTTTGAGAAATCACAACGCCGTGGCTCCCAGGCGTGGGCGAGAGCTTGCCGACAACCTGATTCGTGTCGGTGGAAATAACGAGGATTTCGTCGCTATGCGAAACAAACACGTGATGGTTGGCCTCGTCGATGCCAAGGTAGTCCCAGAAGCCCGTGTCGGGCAGCGGGACAGTGGCAGAGAGATGATAGCCAGCCACGTTGTCGGACATGGGCGGCGGAGCAGGAGCTTCTTGAGCTGCAAAACAAACCAACGCGGCCAGAGCCACTGTGGCGAAAATCAAAATTCCATTGCGCATATTTCCTCCATGACTTGCAATGACTCTTCGACGCCTGGCTGCGGCATCCGGTTTCAATAAGCCGTCATAGGTGCGGGCTCCTCCAATTTTTCAGAAAATCGTAACGGAAGTGCGTAAAACAAAGTCTTGTAGGACCGTTTCTATGGTTCGTTCGTGCGTCATAAGACGTTTCGGAGTAATATACCGCGCGTCTTGAATTCAAATACGCGAGGATCTATGCGCCGAATCGCATTCGCTTTTTCGGTTGTAACTGTGGTGTCGATTTCTGTTTTTTCCACTCTAGGAGCGAAGAAACTGCCGCGAGAATCCGCTCGCAATAAGCCTAAAGCGAGTGCAGCGGCGAGATACGGTAATGCAAACTCGATCAGTGAGGATGAACTGAAGATTTACGATTACTTCCTCGCTTCGGATCAACTCGAAGGTCGGAATTTGCCTTCTCGCGGCTATGACACAGCCGCGCTTTATGTGGCAAGCCACCTCGCGGAATGGGGCATCAAGCCGGGCGGCAGCACGACGGACACGAACGGCCCCTTGCAGCCCTACTTCATGCCGTTCGATTTGACTACGCGCAGCGTCGTTGAAGATCAGAGCAAGGCTTCCTTGACGGGGCCGCCGCCATTTAATTTCGGCGGAGGACCTGTAGAGCTGCGGACGACGGATTTTGATTACGGCAAGGGTTGGGTTGCCGGGACGAGCGGCGGTGGATTTCGCGGGCTACCGCCTGCAGGGTCGTTCAATTTCTCAGGGAATTTGGTGTTTGCCGGCAGCGGTTACGTGATCAACAAATCGAACACGAATCCTTATGAAGGTATCAATGTAAGCGGGAAGATCATCATTGTTGCCGGATTGCCGCACGAACTCGCCGCGCTAGAAGCGGGACCCAGGCGGCTTGCGGGAGCGCCGAACCCCCTCGGACAAGATTGCGTCGACTATCTCACGCCTGAAGAGTACGCAGCGAAAAATGGCGCCGTAGGAGTTATACACATCGCGGATTTTCAGCAGCTCGCCGGGATGGCTAATCCGAATGGCGGTCGTCCGTCGTTCAACGGACCTGCGTACCAAGTGACAAAATTCGAAGAACGACCGGCATGCCCCAGCGCTCCTTCTATTATCGCCGGCGCGGAAATGACGAACGATCTTTTCGCGGGCGAAAAGACCACCGGAGCTCGCATTTTCTACTCCGCCGGCACAAACGCTAAAGAAGACTCATTCAAACTGAACTCCGAAAAAAAACTGACCGTGAACGCGGTGATTCACAGCGAACACGGGCACGGCGAAAATGTCGTCGGAATCCTCAAAGGCAGCGACCCGGTCTTGAAGAATGAATATGTGATCATCAGTGCGCATCTCGATCACATCGGCCTGAGCGCACCGCTGCCGAACGGCCACAACGTGAATAATGGCGCTGATGACGACGGCTCCGGTTCAACCGGCTTGCTGGCCATCGCGCACGCTTATGCGCAGGGAGCAGCCGCTGGAATGAGGCCCAAACGCACGCTGATTTTTCTATGGAATGGCGGCGAGGAAAAAGGGCTTTGGGGTTCGCGTTATTTCACCGAGTTCCCGCCCATCGACCTCACAAAAGTAGTCGCCGATCTGAATATGGATATGATCGGGCGCACGAAGAATGCCAACTCCGTGGACCCGAACCCAACGCACTTTCTTGTGGATCCGGGGATGGTGCTTGTGGTTGGCCCCAACATTAGCAGCGACGACCTGGAGAAAACGATCGAGACGGTGAATAACAATTATCAAAAGCTCGTCCTCAATCATTTTTACGATGCGACCGCCCCCGACGCGACGCACGACAATCTCGGCCCGAAACCAAATGGGCAGCGCATCTTCTACCGGAGCGATCATTACAATTTCGCGAAAATGGGGATTCCGATTGCATTTTTCACCGTCGGCCTGCATGTGGACTATCACCGTCCGACGGACACGCCGGAGAAGATCGATTACAAGGAGATCCAACAGGTATCCAAGACCGTCGCCGCAGTAGCGTGGGTGCTCAGCAATCAGCCGGGCCGTCCGCATTTAAACACCGAACTGCCGAATCAGTTGGTCAAGGACATGAAAGCCGCGCAAGTTGATGGCTGGGGCAAGATTACGCCAGTGCTGCCGCCGTTGCCGGGCGAACCGTTCTAAGTCGAAAGGCTAAGGCAGAAGAACAATAAATCGAGAGGCGGCTTGGTTTTCTTTGGCGCGTGAGTGGCCTTGATCCTCGACGTTTGCCTTTGTATCCCAGATCACTGGGCAGAGTTTCGATTTTCGGTCGATCGTATGGCAAGGAATGCAAGAGATATGAGATAGATCAGCATTCCCAGACCGATCAGCGATACGCCGACGAAGGCGAATAAAACAAAGGAAAGCGGGTGGTACCAAATAAGACTGGCAATCTCAATCATCATTCCTAAAATAATCAGCGCACTCGAAATCCGCAGTAATCGCCCCATCCCAATTTCACTCAATCTCATTGACCTGGCCTCCAAAATTTGACGTGACTTAGCTGCGCTATGTTGTGAGCGGTATCATGGCAGCCGCTCGTCAGGCAAGAAATCTGATTGGACTTGAGCGAATCCATGGTCGCCGCATGGATCTGATTTTCTTCGAAGTTTCGCGCTCCTAAATGGCAGTGCAAACATTGGCTGTTTCGGTAGCCGCCGGGTATGCGAATCGGATTCGGTGGTGTGCTTACGTATTGCATATAGATGCGCGTCAGACCTCTTATCTTGTCCTTCAGCGGACCATAGATCGAATAATCGGCGTGGCATGCATAGCAAGCCTCATCCGCAGGCACGCGATGATTCTGAAAATGCTGCGCGGGAAGATAGCTGGGATCATTGACATAGAGGCTCTGGCCATAGGGGACCATGGCATGGCAGGAGATGCAGAAGCGGGTCTGTTCTGAGCGCTGCATGTGCGCATTCACACCGCCCACGATGCAAAGAAAAGGAAGGAAGCATAGGCCGATGAAGGCCAGAATCTTCCATGCCGTCGCCGAAGTCACTGATGGGCGTATCAGAAATATGCATGCAAGAATTATGCTCAGCACAATCTGGACAACCAGCATGGCGATCACGGCTCCTCCGCCCCGGCTCTAAACTACAGCCACTCCTGCGCCGGAAATAAGGATTTCCTAATTATGCTAAATCCATTGCAGAATAGCTTTCGGTCTTTGTCTGTGACGTCAGTCACACATCTGCCCGCAGCCTAAACACCTGCAAAAATGAGTTTGAATTGAGAGCGAAAGTGTCTCGTCGCGGCTGCTCTGCACTAACTCCATATCATTTTATCGTCGTTCCGAATCTATACTTGAGTTTTGACGATTTGCTATTGCAGCACGGAAGGCGAAACGATTGTCATCGTGCAACGGATATTGCTCGTGATTCCCGTCCAAAATGGCGGCACTGCAAGAAAACGAGCAATTAATTTTCCCTCGATAGGTGTATTCTGGCGCGCAGTTGCGAAGGAGCAAGGCCATTCGCACATACAATCTGGCGCTGGTTGGATTGGGAAACGTCGGCAAGGAATTTGTCCGTTTGCTGGCGGCGAAAGATGCTGTGCTGCGCCGCGACTATGGAATCGGATGGAAACTAACAGGTGTTGCGTCGCGCCGAATCGGTTGGATTGCCGATACGAATGGGCTCGATCCATCGGCAGTGCTCGAACATCGCTTCGCAAAGCCGACTGAAGCGAAGCCGCTGCAGAATGTGCGCGAATGGCTCGCGACAGCGCGAGCGGATGTTCTCTTTGAAGCTTCATCGCTGAATCATCACGACGGCCAGCCAGCGACCGATCATCTGAAGGCCGCTCTCGAATCCGGTGCGCATGCCATCAGCGCGAACAAAGGGCCCGTCGTGCATGCGTATACGGAACTCCGTGATTTGGCTCAAGCGAAAAATCGCAAATTCCTTTTCGAATCCACGGTAATGGATGGCACACCGATTTTTTCCTTGTTCCCGCATTCGTTGCCAGCAGTCGAGCTGCGCGGTTTCCGCGGCATATTGAATTCGACGACAAATGTCGTCCTCACAGAGATGGAAAAAGGGCTGACTCTTGACGAAGCGGTGAAACACGCGCAGGAAATAGGAGTTGCGGAGACCGACCCTTCGAACGATCTTGACGGCTGGGACGCCGCCGTAAAGGTGGCCGTGCTGGTGATCGTCTTGATGGGCGTGCCTATCAAGCTGGAAGACGTGGAACGAATCGGGATTCGCACGATAACTCCGGAACAGTTGGCCGCTGCGCGCGCTGCGGGCATGCGCTATAAATTAATTTGCCGCGCCTCGCGTACTTCCAATGGAGGCGTGCGCGCAAGCGTGCGGCCCCAGCAGTTGCCGCTTTCCGATACGCTCGCCATGCGCGAAGGAACAACGTCCGTGCTGCGATTCGATATGGACGTATTCGGGCTTACGATCGTGGAGCACAAGCCCGGCGTAATCGCTACGGCGTACGGATTACTGGCTGATTTCATCCGCGCAGTGAAAGAATCGGCCTAAGATCGATAGAATGGGCTCGAAGAACGCATCGTCTTTGCAGCGCAATCTGCAAAGTCAGGCAGTCTCTCTCGACGTCAATTGGGTGCGCGCGCAGTTTCCTTCGCTGAAGCACATCGTGAATGGCCATCCCGCAGCCTTCCTCGACGCGCCCGCAGGGACACAAGTGCCGCAGTGCGTGATCGACGCAGTGCGCGAATATTTCGAAACTTCCAATGCAAACACATGCGGCGCCTTCGTCACCAGCCGCCGTACAGATGCCATGATTGCCGGCGCGCGCGCGGCCATGGCCGATTTTTTCAATTGTGAACCTGACGAAGTATTCTTCGGGCCAAACATGACCACCATCACGTTTGCGCTGGCCCGTGGGATTGGCCGCGATTTACGGCCGGGCGACGAAATTGTCGTAACGACGCTCGACCACGACGCCAACGTCGCGCCGTGGCGTGCGCTGGAAGAACGCGGTGTTGTTATCCGCCAAGTGGACATTCGCCATGATGATTGCACGCTAGACATGGCTGATTTGCGCAGAAAAATCACCGAGCGGACAAAACTGGTCGCGATCGGATACGCATCGAACGCCGTCGGAACAATCAATCCCGTCGAAGAGATTGTGCAGTTGGCGCACGGCGCGGGCGCTTTGGTATTCATTGATGCCGTGCACTACGCGCCACACGGAATGATTGACGTACGCGCGCTCGATTGCGATTTCCTTGCCTGTTCGCCATACAAGTTCTTTGGCCCGCACATGGGATGCATCTATGGAAAGCGCGAGCTTCTGTTGCGCTTTCGTCCATACAAAGTCCGGCCCGCGCCAGAGACGCTGCCAGACCGCTGGGAAACGGGAACGCAGATTCACGAAGGCCTTGCCGGCGTCTCCGCGGCGATCGACTACATCGCAAGCCTTGGCTGCCGTTGTGATCCATCGGCCACAAGCCGCCGCGCTGCCATCGTGAGCGCGTATCGAGCAATGCGAGATTATGAGATGGCCCTGGCGATGAAAATGATTCGAGGACTTCTCGAGATCCCTGGCCTGCGATTTTATGGAATTTCTGATCCCGCACGATTTGCCGAGCGCGTGCCGACCGTTGGCGTGCGCCTGGCGAAAGGCAAGCCTCTCGATGCGGCGAAATTCCTCGGCGATCGGGGCATTTTCACCTGGGACGGAAACTACTATGCACTCAACTTAACCGAACGGCTCGGCGTCGAAAAAGACGGCGGCCTGCTGCGCATCGGGCTCGTGCACTACAACACAGTGGAAGAGGTCGAACGTCTGCTCCGCGCCCTGCGTGAATTCGCCGAGTCTTGAACACGGCCGCCTTGCTTGCTCAAATTGTCGCGCCTTCGCGATTCGCTTCAATCCGTGTATCCTTTCACAGCATTGAGAACTCCCTGTTCTGAAGAGATGCAATGTCCGAGACGACGGCTCCAATCCCGCTAATCCAGTTGACGCAAGATGAGAAGGCTTATGCTGGACTTGCGCACGCCTTGATGATGTCGACGTGGTGGATCGGGCCGCTTGTCATTTACCTTATAAAGAAGGATTCGCGATTCGTGGGCTTCCACGCCATGCAGGCATTGCTCTGGCAAGTTATTTTTACATTCTTTTACTTCGTGGGTGTGGCGATCTGGTTCGCTGTGATCATTTCGACCGTTGCCCTGCACCCGCCGAATGCGCAGAATTCGTCGTTTCCCGTCGCCCTGTTCATCGCTATGCCAATCTTTTGGCTTTTGATCATGGGTTGCGCCGCGATTTCTCTCACCTTGGGCATCATGTATTGTCTGAAGGCCATGCGCGGTGAGTGGGCTGGTTATCCCATAATCGGCCAATGGGCGCGAAAGATCGTAGGAATCTGAATGGCAAAACGGCCAAAACCGATCGTGCTTACCGTTCTCGACGGCTGGGGCTACTCGCCAGAAACGAGGGGCAACGCTATCGCCCTGGCGCGCAAACCCAATTACGACGCACTGCTTAAGAAATTCCCAAACACCCTCATCCATACCTCGGGACCATTTGTCGGCCTTCCCGAGGGCCAGATGGGCAATAGCGAGGTGGGGCATTTGAATATCGGTGCGGGGCGCATCGTTCAGATGGACATCACGCGCATCGACATGAAAATTGTGTCAGGCGAATTCTTCAAAGAACCCTTGCTTCTCGAAGCTATGCGGCGGGGCTGCGCGCGCCAACTCCACCTGCTTGGTCTCGTGAGCGACGGCGGCGTGCACTCGCACATCAATCATCTCTTCGCGCTACTTCGCATGGCGAAGGAGAACCAGGTGGAGCGCGTGTTCGTGCATGCGTTCATGGATGGGCGCGACACGCCACCGAATTCCGGCATCGATTTTTTGCGCCGGTTGGAAAAGAAAATGCGCGAGTTGGGCGTGGGTCAAGTTGCGACGATTAGCGGCCGTTACTATGCGATGGACCGCGACAATCGCTGGGAGCGCATCGCGCAGGCATATCGCGCGATGACTCACGGCGACGCACAGGCAAAATTCTCCGACCCCATTGCCGCAATGCGCGCGAGCTATGAAAAAGGAGTCACGGACGAATTTGTAGTTCCTATTGCGGTCACGACGGCCGCGGAACCGGGAAGGCCCAGCATGCCCCGCGGCTTGATTCGCGATGACGACGCGGTGATTTTCTTCAATTTCCGCGCCGATCGTGCGCGCCAGATGACTCGCGCGCTGGCCGAGCCCGAATTCAAAGAATTTGCTGACCCGGCGCGTCCGAAAAATTTATGTTACGTTGCCATGACGCAATATGAAAAAACGTGGCCGTGGCTGCGGTACCTTCTCGGCTCGGAAAAACTCGAGCACATCCTCGCACAAGTTTTCGGCGAATTGGGCTTCAAGAACCTGCGTTGCGCGGAGACTGAGAAATATGCGCACGTGACGTATTTTTTTAATGGCGGAGTCGAAAAAGCCTATCCTGGCGAAGAGCGCATACTAGTCCCTTCGCCAAAAGTGCCGACGTACGATCTACAGCCGGAAATGTCCGCCGCCGGCGTTACCGATGCCGTGGTGAAAGCCATTGAGAAGGGCGACTTCGACGCGATCATCATGAACTTCGCCAATGCCGACATGGTGGGCCATACGGGGAAACTCGAGGCGACAATTAAGGCCGTCGAAACCGTCGATGACTGCCTGGGGCGCATTTACAAATCGCTTGCGCCGCGCGACGGGGCCTGGATCATCACTGCTGATCACGGCAATGCAGAAACGATGATTGATCCGAAGACCGGCGGTCCGCACACGTACCACACCACAAATCCCGTCCCGCTTATCTTGCTGTCCGATGACCAACACATGCGTTTGCGCCCGGGCGGTTCGTTGCGGGATATTTCGCCGACGCTTTTGGGTGTTATGGGTATCCCCGAACCAAAAGAAATGACCGGATGCGATCTTCGCGTGCCCCCGCGATAAAAACTGAAGACGAAACTTCATGACTCGAACCAAACCCGAAGAAACAAAACTGCTCATCTCCATCTGGCATAAATTCGCGCTCTGGCGGCCGCCACAGGACTTCGGCGCGAAAATCAACGCGCGCTGGCCGAAGATGCGCGTCGTCCATCTCCCAACTGGCGAAAATGTGGATCGGGAGTTGCCGGACACGGACATTCTGGTTGGCTATTCGCTGCGGAAAGAACAGTTTCATCTGGCGAGGAAATTGAAGTGGATTCACTCGACGGCGGCAGGCGTCAATCAGTTGATGTACCCCGAACTGCGCGAAAGTGGAATTGTTCTCACAAATGCGCGCGGTATTCATGCCCAACCCATGGCCGAGCACATTCTGGGCGCGATCTTGGCAATGGCCCGGCGTTTCCCCGACGCATTTCGTTATCAGTCCGAGGCCCGCTGGGCGCAGCAGGAAATCTGGGACGCAAAGCTCCGACCGCTGGAATTGAAGGGACGTGTCCTCTTGATCGTCGGATTCGGCTCGATCGGACATGAATTGGCGCGGCGCATCCACCCTATGGGCATGCGCGTCTGGGGCGTGACGCGCTCGGGCCAAGGCGACGCGGCTCTTGCCGAGCGCATTTTGCCTGTCGCAGACCTTGCGAGTGCCTTGCCGCAGGCGGATTTCATCGTGCTCGCTGCTCCGGAAACTCACGAAACGAAGCAGATGATCGGCGCGAAGGAACTCGCGCAGATGAAACGCACGGCATATTTCATCAATGTCGCGCGCGGCACGCTGGTTGACGAAGCTGCACTGACTCATTCTCTGTTGACGCACGCGATTGCCGGCGCCGCGCTGGATGTGACCGCAGAAGAACCGCTGCCGCCAGAAAGCCCGCTGTGGAAGCTCGATAATGTTTTCATCACGCCGCACGTCAGCGCCGCGAGCGAGCAAATGTGGGAAAGACAAACGAAGTTGCTGATGGATAATCTCGTGCGGTGGTTCACGGGGCAGGAACTGCGGAATCGCGTAGATCTCTCGCGCGGGTATTGATTTCAGTCGCGCACAACCACCAGTGAGGAACTAGTCGGCGGGAGTTGGCGGCGGCGCAATGTAACCTTCGCGTGCGTAGACAACCACCTTTTTCGGCTTCCCTTTTCGGTTCGGAATCATGAGCGGCTGTCCTTTATCGTCGACCACCTCGACCTTGATCTTGTGGAATTTGCCGTCGTGCGCGGAATCCGGCGGCGTATAGCCGATCGAGTATTGGTTGCGCAGAAATTGCACGATGTTGGTGAAGATATCGGGCATTTCTCCTTCGAATCGAGGGAACCAAGCCATACCTCCGGTGAGTTTTCCGAAAGTATCCATTTCATTTTTTGCCTGCAGATAGCTGATGGGCTGGACCGGATTGTAGACCTCCTGCATTTCCGCAGACCCGATGCAAAATACAGTCACGTTTGTTTGCTTCAGGGCGTTGTACGTTTGGTCCAGATTATTCTTGCTGAATGTGTCCGCTCCCGTCCCAACCAGCAGAATCGCCTTCTTTCCGGAGACATCCTTCAAACGATTGATCGTGTCGATCAACGCGTCGAACGTACTTGCCTCGCTGAATCCCGGCACGAAAAGGTTATTGATAGCGTTATCGATCTCCATCTTGCTGTGCGTAAAATCAACCACCACGTGAGTCTTCAAATCGAAAGTAACCAGCGCAGCCCAGTCCTGTGGACCAAGATGATCCACGAATCCATAGGACAGATACTTTGCGACTAAGCCGAAAAATCCCTGATAGCGATTGCTGAATTCAATCAGTAGTACGATGGTGATCGGCGCGGTATTCGGCTCGAAATTCGTGATCGGTTCCGGCTGATTGCCATCAAAGATGCGAAAGTTCTGTTGCTTGAGGCCCGTGATGATATTTCCGTCCTGATCCGTGACCACCGTATTCACCTGCACCAACTGCGATTGAACCGTCAGCGAAAATTGTGGCTGCGGATGCTGCTGCGCGGGCGGCGGCTGTTGCCCCTGCTGCTTTGGAGGTTTGATGGGGCCCTGTTGTTGGGCGATTGCGTTGCGCGGCGAGAGACATGCTGCTGCAAAGAACATCACAAGGCCTGCGCGAATCACGGATTTTCGTCGCATTGTTCTGGTACCTCCGAATACATTTGGATGGCAGGATACGCCGCTGGGATGGTCGATTCTTTCGCTACATCGTCCACAGCCGCGCCCGTTCCGCGGCAACGTGCATGATAGTATGAACGTTGCACTCTCTGCAGGAAATTTAAATCATTCTCTAAGGTGGCTTGATGCGAAGCAGGATAGGGCTGTTTTTTGCGCTGATATCGATCTTCTACACCACATGCGCCAATTCCGCGTGCGCGCAGCATCTCAAGCAATCCACGCTGGCATCATTCCAAGCGCAAATGCCAGGGATCGATCTCGGCAAATTGGACGTAGACGCGCTCGGATGGCTCCAGGGCCTTATTCGCATCAATACGACCAATCCGCCCGGAAATGAGCTCGTCGCCGCCAAGTATCTCGCGGACATTTTGCAAAAAGAAGGAATTCCAGCAGATGTTTACCAGAGCACGCCTGGGCGCGGAATCTTGATTGCCCGGCTTTCGGCCAGCGCTGTGCCCAATCCTTCGCGCGCGCTGCTTCTGCTCGGCCACCTTGACGTCGTCGGCGTGGACAAATCGAAGTGGCAGGTCGATCCCTTCGGCGCCGTAATCCAAAACGGCTATCTATACGGCCGCGGCGCGATCGACGACAAAGGCATGACCATCGCTAACCTCGCCGTGCTCGTGGCGCTGAAGCGTGCGAACGTGCCCTTGAGCCGCGACGTAATTCTCCTTGCCGAAGGCGACGAAGAAGCGGACAGCTCAGCGGGAATGAAATTTGCGGTCGATAATTACTGGGAAAAAATCGCTGCCGGCTTTTCATTGAACGAAGGGGGCAGCGTCGTCATGAAGGATGGCAAAGTGCAATACGTCGGTGTGCAGGCTGCGGAAAAGGTTCCCGTGAACGTCACGGTGACAGCGACGGGGACCTCCGGTCACGCTTCTATTCCGCTGCCGGACAACGCCATCATGCGTCTTTCCCAATCCATCGAGAAAATCAGCGCCTACCAGACACCATTTCAATTGACTCCGGTAACCGAAGCGTATTTCGAGCAACTTTCTCAAGTCGCCGATCCGGATATTGCCAAATGGATGCGCGCTCTTGATTCTTCGGTGCGTGCCGACCTTGCGGAAGAAAAAATTGCCGCTGCCAATCCATTGTGGAACGCCATGATGCGCGATACGATCGCACCGACGATGCTCCAGGCCGGCATCCGCTCGAACGTCGTTCCTTCCGAAGCGCAAGCGACGCTGAATGTGCGTTTGTTGCCGGGAAACTCGATTGACGCCGTGCTGCTGAAACTGGAAAGCGTAGTGAAGGATCCACAAATCCAATTTCATGCGGACACTTCCGTTGGCGAAGCGGCTCCTTCGTCTTCGCTCGCGAGCGAATTATTCAACACCATCCAGAAAGCGACGCAGGAAGAGTTCCCTGATGCGCCCGTCGTGCCCATGATGTCCGCCTCCGCGTCGGACTCCGCTTTTCTGCGTCTGCGCAACGTGCAGGCCTATGGCCTGCTGCCATTTCCGCTCACGGAAGCAGACGCCATGCGCATGCATGGCGATAACGAGCGCATTTCTTTGGATTCATTTGACAAGGGAATTGAATTTCTCTACCGCGTCGTGGATGATTTCGTGGCCGAGAAATAATTCGTCCTGCTGCGAGGTAATTCCCGGAAATCTTCCCGCTCCGGTTTAATTCACCCAGGTATCGGGCGGGCGTGGCGGCTCATCGCGATGCCGTCGCTGGTACACTTCGAACTTGCGCTGCAATCGCCGTCGCTTCCAGTCCGAAACGCGATTCCGGTAGGAATAAAGATACGATCCGCGCCGCAGATACAAATAGCCGACCAGCATCCCGCCCAGATGACAGACGTGGCTGACGTTGTCTCCCCCGGCCCCCAGCGTCCCGAAGAACTCGATTACTCCCATCACCAGGACGAATACGCGCATCGAAATCGCCACGGGAAACGGAATCAATAGCACGCGCTGATGCGGAAACAAAATCGCCGCAGCCAATAGCACGCCGAAAATCGCGCCAGAGGCGCCAATCGTGGGAATCAGCGCCGAGCCGATTCCGCGGGGATCGAGAATCGTTTTGACGATGATATTGATTACGCCCGCGCCAACGCCACAAAGCAGAAAATAAAAATAGAACCGCCGGCGCCCCCAGGCCCGTTCCACGTCCCGCCCAAACATCCAAAGCACAAACATGTTAATCAGGATGTGCCAAATGCTTTCGTGCAGGAAAATGTAGGTGAACGGCTGCCAGATAAACCCGTGGATGGCGTAGCGCGGAACCAGCCCAAAATAAAGAAGCCAGAAATTCCACCCCGCAGGTCCGAAGATTACTCCGGACATTTCCTGCGCAAGAAACACCGCCGCACAGACAATCACGAGAACCTTAATCGCCGGCGTGATTGACCAATCCCAGTCGAACTGAAATCCGGATGTAGAGGCGTAGCGCCGCATAACAGGTATCTCTGAAAGTGTATGCGTGCCGCAGCGCGGAGTCAAAGCGTCAGGGACACAGCAGCCAACTGCAGAGCGTCAAATGCAAATGAAGGACCAGCAGCCGCTCAATCCATCTTGCGGCGGGCATAATAGAATTGTGAAGCGCCGAGAAGCGCAAACATGATCACGCCAAAGAGGCGGCTGGAGGCCAGGGCACCGAGGACTTGCGGCCCGGCGTGAAGGAAATGCTCGGGCAAGAAGTGATATTTGAAATTGGGATCGCCAAAAAGATAAATGACGATCCCGAGTAGCCCGAAAATTCCGCCTCCGGCGATCAAGCCGCTGGCAAAGAGCGGTCCCGGCCCGATTTCGCTCCCCGCCTCATCCTTTTTCTTCATTCCGCGTTCCGCGAGCCAGCGAATCACGCCTCCTGCAAACATGGCCATTGTTGTGTCGACGGGCAGATATGCACCGACGGCGAATGGAAGCGACCGCACGCCGAGCAACTCGACCGTAATGACCAGAAAAACGCCCACCAGCACAAGCCGCCATGGCAGTTGCCGTTGCAATATGCCGTTGATGACCGTGGCCATCAGACGCGCCTGCGGTGCCGAGGCCTTCTCGCTCCCGATGCCGTGCACCCATTGCAGATCGATCTCGTGCGTGGCTGAGTCGTAGAGATAATTCCCGTCTGGCACGACGTGCGACCCAATGGCGTTGAGCAAAACATAAGCCTTTCCCGCGTGCGTGAAGCTTTGGTTTTCGATGCTCACGCCTGAGGGGAGTTGGTTTACGTTAACAGCGATCTGCACCGGCTTATATTCCTCGAGGCCCACGTTCATCAGGTTCAGAGTCCCGCCGACGGCGAAAACGGACGTCATGACGCCGATCATCAGCGCCAGTTGTTGCCGCGAGGGAGTCGCGCCGACCAGGTAGCCCGTCTTCAAATCCTGCGATGTGCCGCCCGCATTCGAAGACGCGACGCAAACCACGCCGCCGATCGTGATAGCCAGCGCGGAAAAAGCTCCGCCCGTCCATCCCGCAACTAGAAACATCGCGCACGTGGCCATGAGCGTGGCAATCGCCATTCCACTGATGGGGTTCGAGGAATTTCCAATCAACCCGCAGATGCGCGAAGAAACGGTGACGAACAAAAATCCGAAAATCACAACAAAAACCGCGGCGATCAAATTCGAAAGAAGCCCCGTCTTCGCTCCCGGGATGGGCCGCCACGTCAGGAGCGCCCACATCATGGCGACGACCGCAAGCGACCCCAGCGCGACGATCTTCATGGAGAAATCCCGCTCCACGCGGCTGACCGCGTTGATTGCCGATTCCACCGCGCGGCTCTTGCGCACATCTTTCAGCCCCGCGCGCAGTGCGGTGACAATCGTCGGCATCGTCTTGAAAAGCGTGATCACGCCCGACGCAGCCACAGCGCCCGCGCCCATCGGCCTGATGTACGCGCGATACAAATCATCCGGCGTCATTTGTCCAATGGGAATCAGTCCGGGGAAAAGCGGGTGCGTCATCATCCCACCGAAAAATTTGATCGCCGGCATCAGAACGAGCCACGAAAACACGCCGCCCGCAAAAAGCAATCCCGCGACTCGCGGACCGATGATGTACCCGACGCCCATATATTCCGGCGTGATGTTGGCGCGGAAAGAAGCGCCAGGGAGCCAGCCGGGCCGGTACTCCGGCGTATCCGGCCAGAATCCCATCGTCTCCATCAGGAATGCGTACAATCCGCCGAGGCCAAAACCCAGGAAAACGCGCCCCGCGAACGATCCGCCCTTGTCTCCTGCGACCAGCACATCCGCACACGCCGTGCCTTCGGGATAAAGAAGGTTTCCATGCTCCTTCACGATGAGCTGCCGCCGCAGCGGAATCATGAACAAAACGCCAAGCCAGCCGCCCAGCAATGCGAGAAAGAAGACAGTCCAATACTGCAGCGGAAATCCCAAAAAAATCAGCGCGGGAAGAGTGAAAATCACGCCGCCGGCGATCGATTCTCCCGCCGACCCGGTCGTCTGTACGATGTTATTTTCGAGGATCGTCGATTTGCCGAAGGCGCGAAGAATGCTGATCGACAGAACAGCGATGGGAATTGACGCGGAAACCGTCAGCCCGGCGCGCAGGCCGACGTAAACCGTGATCGCGCCAAAAAAAAGGCCCGCGAAGATTCCGAGGATGATGGCTCGCGGAGTAAATTCCGCAATCGTTTTCTCAGGGGGAATGTACGGATGGAACTCGCCCGGCGGTGCAATCGAGCTCCACGGTTTTGAGGCCACGCGTTCCCTCCCGCCGAAACCGCTCAGAAAACGCACGGCAAGGTAGCATTAGACCGGCAGGCATAGCAAGTTAATACCGGCCAAATTGGACTGCCGAATGAAGGAAATGAATGAAGAGGGGAAAAATCAGCTTTGCTGCAATTTCGCTCGGAAAAAGGCGAGGCTGTCCTGCACCGTGCAAATCATTAAAGCGCGCCAGAATCTAGCTTTTTGACGACAGCTTTTCGCGCACTTTATCGCTCAGAGCCTTGCCGTCGACCGCCTTGCCTTCCAGCCGCGTCCGCGCGGCCTTGATCACCGCGCCCATCTGTTTCAGCGAATCCGCTTCCGTGTCGGCAATGGCTTCCTCGACCGCGCGCGCAATTTCCGCATCTGTCGGTGCCGGTGGCAAGTAGCTTTCGATAATCGCTATTTCCTTGGCTTCTTTTTCGGCCAGATCGCTGCGGCCGCCTTTTGTAAATTGCTCCACGGACTCCCGCCGCTGCTTCACGAGGGTTTGCAGCGTTTGCAGCGCTTCCAGATCGTCGAGCGGCCGCATTTTCTCGATTTCTTTGTTTTTGAGCGCGGACTTTACCATCCGCAGGACGCTCAGGCGCAGCTCATCCTTTTCCTTCATCGCTGCGGTCAACTCGCGCTGTATGCGTTCGGTCAGGCTCATCGTCGTTGCATTCTCCATCTCAAAGAGTAGCTGGAAAACCGCACTTTGAGAAGTGGCCAGCGCTCTTCAGCGTAGAAAGTAAACGAACCCTGCGCCCAAAATCATGAATCCTGCGCCGAAATAGAATCCCGCCGCTGGCGCGACGGCGCTCCACAGCGCCCCAACCACCAGGCTCGAAACGAAATCGCCGAGTCCGTTGACCGTCGCCAGCACGCCGAAACCCGTGCCGCGTATCTCCGGCGTCACCAGTTCCGCAGCCAGCGATTTTTCGGTCGCCTGCTCCGTGGCCATGTGAACACCGGCCAGCCCGAATAAAATCACCAGCCACTTCAAATCTGCCGGCGCAAAAACAAAGCCCACGCACATCAGCGCGCCGATTGCATACCCGAACGCAAGAATTTTTCTCTTTCCCGCGCGATCCGCAAGTGCGCCCACGGGGTACGATACCGCGGCAAAAACAACGTTATGGAACGTGTAAAGACCGATGGCCAGCGCAGATGCCCGCGTCGCACCATAGTGCGGCGCGAGAATCTGTCCGGCTCGCAGAATGAGCAGCGTCGGCGCGAAGTCGCCGATGCCGTGCGCAAAAACGCCCGCGAGAAAAAGCCGGAAATTTCGCGGCAGTCGCGCCAGGCTGTGAAAAAAACCAAAAGGCGTGTGCGCGGTCAGAGATTTCCCCGCGGGCACGAGCCAAAGAAAGCAAATCGCGGCCAGCAGCCCCGGCACAATCGTCCATCGCAAGGCAGCTCGCACGCCCGAAATCGAAACGAGCGCCACGGCAGTGAGCGGTCCGGCAATGGCACCGACGGTGTCCATCGCGCGTTCAAATCCAAACGCGCGGCCCAGTTGCTCCGCCGCAACGCCATCGGCGAGCAGCGCGTCGCGCGACGGGCTTTTTCCCCCGCGTCCCGCCCAGCCGAGCGCGCGCAGCACGAGCACCGCCGGCCAGCTTTGCGCGAGGCTGTAGGCAAACGTCGTAAGCCCGACAACGACGTATCCGCTCGATGCGACGGGCTTGCGCCAGCGCGGCCGGTCGGCGATCCACCCGCCGGCCAGTTTGCAAAAGCTCGAGAGGCCGTCCGCGACGCCTTCGATTGCGCCGAGTGCAATGGCCGGTGCGCCGACGAGCGCCAGCAGCGCGGGAAGTAGCGCTGTTGCAGCTTCGTGTCCCCAATCGGAGAAAAGATTTGCGAGCCCGATGCCGAGAACTGCGCGCGTGAACCAGCGAGTGTCTCGTGCCGTAGCGTTTCTGGATGGGGTGTTCACGGAGAAAGGTTTACGGAGCCGCCCTGTGCGGCGCGGCTCCACGCGCGATCGGCAGCGCCAGTGCAAAGACGCGCTCCGCCCACTCATGGCGGCTGTGGCCATCGAGCCACGCAGCGCGTTCGGCAACGCCCGAAAATGCCACATCGCCAAGTAGTTCGTTCAGCAGTTCGTGAATGCGCCGCTGGAAAGCGCGGTCCTCCGAACGAAATCCATCCGGCTGAATCTCCGCGCCGGAGGGTGGGACGCCGGCAAGAAGATCGTATGTCTTCATCCACCAGCCGAGCCACGCTTCCAGCTGCCTCTGGCGGCCGAATTTGTTCACCAGATAGCAGTAATTGTCGAGCACGGAGCGATCGCAGACGACGTGTGGCGCGTTCCTTGATGCATCCAGCTCCGCGGCAATCTGCGCATGAAGAATCCAGAGCTGGCCTTCGAGCGTTGTCGCCGCGTTCACGGGAAATGGCGACCGTCGCGCGACTTCCGTCACGAGCTCCACATTTTCTCCCGCTTTTTTCAGCAGCGAACAGATTTCGTATGCGAGCGTCGTCTTCCCCACGCCGTGTGTACCGATCAGTGCCAGCTTCAATTCCTGCCGCCTCCCGTAGCCTCGTTCCTTCTAGCACAGTTTCCGCGCGTGGCACAATGAAGCGCCGAAAAAGCCGCCGATATGCAAAGTTTCCGGTGCCGCGAACGAATTGTTTTCGCGCGCCATGTCCCCTACAATCAACTCGCGAAGAAGATAGAAATTACGCAAGGAGGGCTATTTGCGCGCCGTTTTGCAGCGTGTGACCAAAGCTCGGGTTGTGGTCAACGGCCAAACGGCCGGTGAAATTGGCCCCGGCCTTGTAGTTTTGCTCGCCATAGGCCGCGACGACAACGCCGCCACGGCCGCTACGATGGCCGAGAAAATCGTGAATCTGCGCATTTTCAATGACGATATAGGAAAAATGAACCGCTCGCTGCTCGATATGCGCGGCGCGTTGCTGGCTGTCTCGCAATTCACGCTCTATGGTGACACACGCGGCGGCCGCCGCCCGAGCTTCATCCAGGCAGCGCCGCCCGAACTTGGCAAAGCGCTGTACGAAGAATTTGTACGCGCCGCCGCCGCCCTCGGCGTCCCAACAGCAACAGGCGTGTTTCAAACTCATATGTTGATTGAATTGACGAACGACGGGCCCGTGACCATCCTAGTCGACTCTGATAAGCTTTTCTGAACTTGCAGCAACCGGCCGATGAAAAAAACTGCAAATCCTTGCGATGCCAAAATCCGCGCCGCGGAACTCCGGGATGCATCTGCCTTGGCTGTCCTTGCCGGGCAGCTCGGTTACTCCTCCACGCGCGAGCAAGTCGAAGCGCGTCTGCGGAAGATGTCCGGCAACCCTGAGCGCGTCGTTCTTGTCGCCGAGTTCTCGGATGGCACGCTTGCGGGCTACGCCGACTTATTTCTCTTTCACACAGTCGGCGCAGATGTCCGCGTCGAAGTCGGCGGACTCGTAGTGGGCGAAGCGTCGCGTTCGCACGGGATTGGTGCCATGCTCATGGCCCGCGCGGAAGATTGGGCGCGCGAAAAGGGCTGTTCGGTTATTGGCTTGCGGTCCAACGTGATTCGCGATGGCGCGCACCGTTTCTATGAAAACCTGGGCTACTGCGTTAATAAAACTCAGAAATCATTCCGCAAGACTCTCTGATCTTGCTTCAACTCCTTCGAGCGGATGCTGCCCGCCTGTTGAATCGTTGAGCACATCCGTGCAGGCCGCCGCATGTATCGTCTTTCGATTTTGCATCGCCTTACGATATAATTTCTCCGGCTTTGAAGACACGTACAAACAAAAAGTTCAATTACAGAGCGCTCGCCGAATTCCGTTACGAAATCCGGCGCTTCCAGAATTTGAGCGAACAGGCCGCCCGCGCGGCGGGCATTGAGCCGCAGCAGTATCAGGCCCTGCTTGCCATCAAGGGCCTTCCGGACGCGTCGAAAGCGACCGTTGGAGTGCTTGCCGAAAGGCTGCAAATTCAGCATCACAGCGCCGTGGAACTCATCGACCGTCTCGAATCGCACGGCCATCTGAAGCGAACGCGCAGTCGCGCCGATCGTCGCAACGTCCTTTTGCGCCTCACGCATCGCGGCGAAGAAATCCTGAGGCAGATTGCCCTTTTTCACCGCGCCGAGCTGCGCTCCTCCGGACGCACGATTCTTCGGGCGCTGGAGACCGTTATGGCGCACGCGTCAAGAGAAAAGCATTCGGGAAACGATACCGCTCCCAGAAACTCAAACGCGCGCACAAGAAAATCGGGCAAATAGCGCCTTCCAGAACCGCCAGCAACAGAACGGGAGATTTCAGTGGCAAAAGCACAAGTTGCGCTTCCAGAATCGGGGACCGGCGGTACCTTCCGGATCGGGTTCATTTCGCTTCTCGCCGCGCTCATCGGCATCATCGCCGGCGTCATCGCATACATTCTCTATGATCTAATTGGCCTCTTCACGAATCTTTCCTACTACCACACACTGTCATTCCATTTCCGAAGTCCTGAAGGAACGCACCTGGGTTACTGGGTGATTCTCATTCCGGTGATCGGCGGTTTGATTGTTGGCGTGATGGCGAAGTACGGCTCGGCAAAGATCAAAGGCCACGGCATTCCGGAAGCCATGGAAGCCGTGTTGACGGCCAGAAGCCGAATCGAAGCGAAAGTTGCGATCTTAAAGCCGCTTTCCGCCGCCATCGCCATCGGTACCGGAGGTCCATTCGGCGCGGAAGGGCCAATCATTCAGACCGGAGGGGCGGTCGGTTCGCTTGTCGGTCAGTTCATCGCCACCACCGCTTCCGAACGCAAAGTCCTCCTCGCCTGCGGAGCCGGCGCCGGCATGGCGGCGACCTTCAACACTCCTATCGCCGGCGTGATTCTTGCTATTGAGCTGCTTCTTTTCGAGTTTCGCGCCCGCTCCTTCATTCCTCTGGTCATCGCGACGACTATCGCGACCTTCGTTCGTTCCGTCCTTCTCGGCCAACACTCCATGTTCTCTATGGACCCCAACGTCAACTTCGACGCCCTTCACGGCCTGCCTTGGTATCTTCTTCTCGGCGTCATTTGCGGCTTCGCCGCGATTGGCTTCACGAAATTCCTCTACTGGACAGAGGATCTCTTCGATCGTCTTCCGATCGATGACCTTTGGCATCCCGCTATCGGCGCATTTTTCCTCGGCGTAATCGGCTTTTTTATTCCTCGTGTGCTCGGCGTTGGTTACGGCACAATTTCCGACATTCTTCACAACAATCTCGCCCTGAAAGTTCTTGTCCTCCTTATGATCTTCAAAGCCGTGGCGCTTGTGATTTCCCTCGGTTCTGGAACCTCCGGCGGATTGTTGGCCCCCATGTTTATGTCGAGCGCTGCTCTGGGCGGCGTTTTTGCGATGATCATCAATCATTTTATTCCCGGAGCGCATTTGTCTCCCGGAGCGTATGCGCTCGTCGCTATGGGAGCGGTATTTGGCGCGGCCGCGCGGGCCACATTCGCGTTGATCGTTTTCGCTTTTGAGATCACGCGAGATTACAACTCCGTCTTGCCGTTAATGATTACCTGCGTAATCGCAGACATGATTGCAATCCGCTACTTGCCGAGTTCCATCATGACCGAGAAGCTTACGCGCCGCGGCTTGACAGTCCCCACAGACTTTGAAGTCGGCGTGCTGAATGTCGTCAAGGTGAGTGAAGTCATGCGCACGGATGTTCCTTCGATCCGGCCGGAAATGACCGTTGGTGAACTAGCTGACCGCATGGGACGCGGCGATTCCGGATTCAACATGATTCAGGGCCTGCCGATCTGCGGGCCCGATGGCAAGCTTGTCGGCATCGTTACGCAGGGAGACTTACTGCGCGCCTTGAAGATCGATTCCTCGGGGAAAATCAAAGTAATAGACGCTGGGGGGAGAACACCCATCGTCGCATACCCGGATGAGCGCGCCTTCGACGCACTCTACCGCATGTTGCAAAATAATATCGGCCGCTTGCCCGTTGTCAGCCGTGACGGCACGCAAAAATTGGTGGGCTATTTGAATCGCTCAAGCATCTTGGGCGCCTGGACGCGCCAGATTGAAGATGAGAGTCTGCGCGAGCACGGGTGGATCGACGCGATCCTCCGAACCGGCGAATATACCCGGCATACCGAACGCCGCTTGCTGGTGGGAATGGTCGCCGATTTACAAGAAGCAAAGCTGGAATTGGATGTGACTTCCGATGGGCGAGTGCAGCGGTTCCTCTTTAAGCTGAGTGAGCCGTTGCCGGGGATTGCGGTTGGAGACGTGGTAAAAGTCACCTATGTAGAAGGAACGGACGGAAGAATCATACAGCGCGTGGAGGAATTGCGCGCGCGCTGAGACTTGAATTTAAAATCCGCCTCCCCCGCCGCCTCCGAATCCGCCGCCGGAAAATCCTCCCCCGCCGAATCCCGATCCGCCGATCCCACCGCCTCCCGCGCTGCGCGGCGTCGAAGCCATCGCGGCTCCCGCCTGCATGGACATGAAATTCAGTTCGTTGATGAGCAGAAACGTCTGAAACCCGCCGCCGTACGGCCCCGAATACCATTGCGGCGGCTGTTTGCAGATGTCCTGAAACGCGCCCGCCCATTTTTTCTCCACGCGCAGCGCCATCGCGTACGGCAAATATTTTTCGAACATTTCCGGCGTCTTTTCGATGCGCTCGATGCGATCCTTTTCCACGCGGCTCAGAAAATCCTCGAATCCCAGCACTTTTTCGAGCTCGCGTTCGCCCGGAACCGATCGTGCGGACATGAAATATCCGAATCCGCCCACGATCGCCGCCGTCAAAATCCCCGCGACCACTACTGTCACGAACGAAACGCCTGTGGCGTTCGACAGAAATCCTGCCGCGAAAAATCCGCCGAATCCGATGATTAATGCCGCGCCGATGAACCCCTGACGCAACTGATCCGGCCGTCGCAAATAGTAACCGTCGCTCATCAGTGCTTCAAAGACGCGGTTCCGCAACGGCGGCAGATTCACGTAAAAACTATTCTGCAAATCCGCCAGTGAGACCTGATCCGTCGCGCCATCGTCGAAAAATCCCGTCAATAAAACTTGTTCATGCGGTTTCAAGCTGGTCCATTCCGTCGCCGGCTTCGTGCGATGGAAAATGTAATTCTTATGATGGACCATCCCCATCATCTCGCTGTGGTCCTGTTGCTCGATGGTCAAATATCCCCGCACAGCCAGGTCCACGATCGTCGCCGTGATGTCGCGCATGGCCACTTCATTGTCAACGAGCGTCCCGCACTCCGCCGGGCTCATGCTATCGGGCGGCTCATATTGCACGGTAATCGCATTTCGCCGCGGGTCGCGTCCTTTCGAATACCACAGCCAGCCCATCAGGAAAAATGCGAGGATGGGAATAAACAGCGGCCAGTTCGCGCGCAAAAAAAGAATCGTCTGCGCCACAATTCCCGGCTCATTCGTAAATCCTTTGTCCCAGCCGACTGCTGCGGTCAGCCCCTCCTGCGGCGCCAGCTCGCGCTCGGTGCGGATCTCGACCACATTTCCCGCCACCTTCACATCCGCCTGCTGCCCCCGCGCGCCGTATGCTCCCGTGAACGCTTGCGCGTGCAGCCCCGTCACACCTGCGGGCAGCTCGATGCGCGCCGTGGCGTTTTCGATCGGCATCTGCCATTCGTTGCCTGTGATGTTCCAGTAGAGCTCGTCATGATCCGGAAAATATCGCAGCGCGCGCAGCGTCCGATAACGAATCACAATCGTGCGCGTCGCGTTCACCGCATTGGACACGTAAATCTTCAGTTGCTTGTATTGCCCGTGGCTGCTGACTTCATATCTCAGATCATTTCCCGAAGCGTCCGTCACGCTCTGCACTTCGAGGAAAAGCGAATACGTGAATCCCAGCGAATCGTGGTATTCGACCGGAATCGTGCGATAGATGCCATTCCACGAGCCTTCAAATCGCACATCCAGCGTTTCCGTGACCTCGATCGTCGAATCCGCATGCACACTAATCTGAACGTTGAAATTTTGAATCGTGAGTTGCCGTGCCGCAGCAGGACGCGCCGCCGTCAGCGCGGCAGCGAGCAGAATGGCGAGATAAATTGCGGCCCGGCGGAGCTTGCGCATCATACCTTCCGCGCTACTGCGCTGCGCCTGCCTGGAAACTGACCTTTGGAGCTTCGCGTTCAGCGGGCGCCGAGACTTCGAAAAACTCGCGCGTCTTGAAATTGAACATGCCCGCGATGATGTTCGACGGAAACACGGCGATCTTCGTATTGAAGTCGCGCACCACGGCGTTGTAGTAGCGCCGCGCATTCTGAATGCTGTCTTCGAGCTGGTTCAGCGTGTTTTGCAGTTGCGTGAAGCTCTCCACCGCGCGCAGTTGCGGATACGCTTCCGACAGGGCAAACAATTGCCGCAGCGCGCCTGTCAGCATGTTTTCCGCGTCCGCTTTCGCCGCCGGCCCTTGCGCGGCCATCGCTGCGTTGCGCGCCTGCACCACGCCTTCGAGCGTCGTTTTCTCGTGTGCCGCGTAGCCCTTCACCGTCTCCACCAGATTCGGGATCAAGTCGTAGCGCCGCTTGAGCTGCACATCGATGTCCGACCACGCATTGTCGCATTGCACGCGCAGCCGGATAAGCCCGTTGTACATCCCAATGACGATGAATATGACGACGACTACCGCCGCCAGTACAATCCAGCCAATCATGACGCCTCCTGCTTAAGCATACGCCTAAATGCGCTCCGATGTTTCACGCCAGCACGCGACTCGATCGCGCTCCCCACCCGTCTCCGGATGACGCGACGCCACCCCGAACTTAGCCGCCGTGGCGGATGGCGGACCAAACCGAAGGGCGCGTGGCACATCCTTCGCGCTCGGGCTGCGGCAACCAGCCCGAACTGAAGAAGTCGCGAAGGGTGAGTCTCAGTCCTTAGTAGGTTAACACGCGCGTTTGTTTCGCTCGCGCGCCCATTCCGCGCAAGCATACGTACCCCTCGTCAGTTTGTAAAGCGCACGCGCGCATGGCCACGCGCTTCCCGCCGAAGAAGACGTACTCGTTGGTGATCGTCCCGCTGCTGTTCGACTCGTCGAGGATTTCCGTCCCCGCGCCGCCTGCGCTGAGCGAAGCCGAAGCGTACCAATAAACCGTGCCGCTGGATTTCTCGATACGCTTGCCATCGCCATCGTACACGTAATTCACGCCCGCCGATGACTCCAGAGACGGAAAATCCCACGCTCACAAAACGAGCATGGGGCACCCGAAAAATCAAAAGCGAGGCCTGGGCCGCCCACCCAGGTCACCAACGGACGTAAAGTCAGATCTGATCCGATGTTGGACCTATTTCTCGTCTCCGTCCTCTAGACCCGTGAAACGAATCTGAATCAGGCCCCCACCGTTCGGGTGCGTACAAGTCCCATAGATGACTATCCCCTTGAACGTCACAGCAATTGAATTCAGGATTTGGTTTACCGTGACGTCTTTCATTTCAGCGGGAAGATGGGGCAGTCCTGGTGCTGGCGTCGCCAAGAGCTGCTCTGAAAGCTGGAGAGGCACGCGCAGTCCCAGTTTTGTCATCGCTGTCTTCAGCTCTCTCGTGCTTTCGACAGAACCAATCACGATAGCCGGATTGTATCGACCCATTGTGCTGATTTTGAGCAAGGAAACCCTTGTTTGCAGAATCGCGGTTGAAGGTTCGCCGACTCTCACTGAGATTATTTTTTGAGGCTCCTCCGCTACGTTGACTCCAGCGTCGCCACGAAAAATCTGCTGGACTGCCCCTAGGGCCATAAGATTCCCGGACGGTTGCGATACGGCAATTCTCGGGAATGCAACGAACTCCATGCTATCCTTCTGACAGCTGCCCGCATAGTCCAAGCGTCCTGCGTGCCCCGAGGTGCGAAGGGCGGATCCAAGATAGTTCAAGAGGCTGTCTTCGTCCTGTGCGCTGACGAAAAACGACCGTGAGTCTGGCTGGGTCCTGGCCCGTGCCGATATCTGCAATCCTAGGACAACGCTGAGCGTGAGAGTCAACGCGGCTCCTGCCTTGAAATTCATAAGCAGTTCCCCTTTCTTTTCACGGTACCAGATCCCGCACAATGTTCGTGACGGTCCCGTTCACGACCCGGGTTTCATGCTCGAACCGAGTCGTCAGATTATAGTTTTTCCCGTTATACCTGACGGTAAATGTCTGTCCCGTTTTGACGTCGACATTAAAGTTTTTGGGTAGGCTAACACTGTGTGGCTTATTGTTTTGATCGTAGTTGACGTACCCTAGCTCTGTCGGTCGCATCGCCGTGATTAAGAGGGATAAATTTTTTGTCTGAGGTAGTCATCGAGGATGGTGCCCCCGACGTATGCTCCTGTAAGCTGTAGCCATTGCCGGTCAGCGGCTGGCCCTCTGAATTCTCTAGTTGATAGTGGAAATCCGAGTAGGAGCCGTGATTCTCAGTTTTGTCAGGCTCAATCACAAACTTGCTGGGCGTGTCGTCAGTGTTTGTCTTCTGTTGCGTCGCATGCTGCTCGTCTGACTGTACGTTTGCGTTTGCGCCGGCAGCTTGCTGCGAATTAGAAAGCTGCTGCCCGTCGCCTGTGTTCGACGGCGCAGGAGGCCCGTCACCTTCCCGAGCCGCCTCGGTTTGCGTACTTCCTGCGCAAAAATCGACCCAGCACAACCCCTCAGTTCCCGACAAATGTCCATCGAGATCCGCAAACGTCTCCGGGTTGTCGCTGACCATAGCATACAGGTTCAGCGTCTGCGGATTCGTCAGATTCGCGTACGGCACCGGCGCAGGCACTGCGCTCCAATCCGCCGAAAGCCATCTTCCTAACCGCGACGTGTAATACCGCGCGCCGAAGTCGTCGTTGCCCGTCTCCGTGTCGCGCTCTTTGCCTTCGAATTTGTAGTGCTGCGTGCAGGTGTTCGTGATATCCCGCTCCCCGCCAAACGGATAGAAATCCGCATCGTAACACACCGACGTCTGCCCCGCCTGCACCATGGTCCGCGAGCTTCCCAGCATGTCCTCTTCGTAATAGTAGATGTTGCCGCTCGTGACGTTGCGCATAGCCACGTTTTTTTCGTTGGATATACCATAAACGTGCCGCCGAGCATGATACCATTTTCGCACGTCACTCCTGAGGTTGTTTATCGGATGCCCCGTCGCTCGGGTTGCGAGCGTGGGCGGTTCAGTCATGCCTAAGGGCCTCAATGCCGGGTGGCCCATTCTTCGCGCTCGGGCTGCGGCATGCAGCCCAAAGTGAAGAAGTCGCGAAGGGTGGATTCCAATTCTCTGTAGGGACTTGCCTGTTGTGGCGAGCGGTTCTTTCGCGCTCTTCACGTCCCGACACTCGTTGTGGGGAGGACCCGGCCGTTTCCCATTCGTGACACCGTATCCACACCCATTGTCTCTGGCATTTTCGTGGCAACTATGCTTCGCTAGTCATGTTGTCAATTGAGTTGATAAGGAGCCGCGTGAGTAGGCCATACGCCAAAGAAAACCCGCTCTGCCTGCCGCTTGCCCGCCGCGGCGGGAGGCAGGCCCGGAGCGAACCTCCCGCAGAGAGAATCCCAGCAAACCGCCTCATTTCTAATCGCCAACTCCCAGAATTAGAATTGCCCGCAACTCACAGAAAACAAAGCACAACAAATTTTCTAATCGTTAATTTTGGCGCTTCCTCGCAGAGGCGATCCTTTCCCCGGCGACGCTGCTCCTATCGCCCCCTCTCTTTTACCTCTTCGCGCCCTCATCCATTCCCGAGGAACCTGTCCCGCTCTCGATCTACGCCATTTCTAATCGGGACACCAACGTTCAGTGAGTTTCGCGTAACTTGCAGAAAACAAACGGCGACACCTCATTCTAATCGGGACAGATTTCGGCCCTTGTTCAATCCCGTTTTCGCCTTCTCCGCAACTTCCGGCATCTGCCCTTTCCGCCGTGCGTTGGTCTGGCGTGGAAGTGCATTTTGCGTTATCTTCACGTCGCGCAAAAGGAGCGCACGCCTCCCTCTCTCCATGCTCTTTAAGTCATTCAGCGCCGCGGTTTACGGCATCGACGCATATCTCGTCGAGGTCGAAGTCGACGTTGGCCCGGGCCAGCCCGGGACCTTCAATGTCGTCGGCTTGCCGGACATTGCCGTGAAGGAAAGCCGCGAACGCGTGAAAGCCGCACTGAAAAATTGCGGCTTCGATTACCCCGGCCATCTCGCGGTGACTGTGAATCTCGCGCCGGCGGACATGCGCAAGGAAGGCTCCGCATTCGATCTTCCCATGGCCCTCGGCCTGCTTGGCTGTCAGGGAACCTTCTTCGGCAAAATTCTCGAGGACTACGTTTTCATCGGCGAACTTTCCCTCGATGGCAGCGTGCGCTCCGTGCGCGGAGCGCTTTCCGCAGCGCTCGCTGCACGGGACAAAGGCATTCACAATGTCGTCGTGCCCGAAGCGAATGCACGCGAGGCCGCCGTCGTCGACGGCATTCGCGTCTTCGCTGTGAAGTCGTTGCCCAAGGCCGCCGACCTTATCAATTCGCCGGAATCCTTCGCACCCATCGGCGTCGATACGCGCCAGATGCTTTCCGAAGCCGCGCAGTATCCCGTGGATCTGCGCGATGTGCGCGGCCAGCAATCCGCGAAGCGTGCGCTCGAAGTCGCCTGCGCCGGTGGCCACAACATTTTATTCATCGGCCCGCCCGGCGCTGGAAAAACGATGCTCGCCAAGCGCATTCCCACGATTCTCCCGCCGATGTCGCTTGAAGAGGCCATCGAAACCACGCGCATTCACAGCGTCGCCGGCGTTCTCGACGATTCGCGTGGCCTCGTTGGGACGCGGCCGTACCGCTCGCCGCATCACACGATCAGCGACGCCGGCCTGATCGGCGGCGGCGCGATTCCCCGCCCTGGCGAAGTCTCACTGGGCCATAACGGCGTGCTGTTTCTCGACGAGTTGCCGGAGTTTGAGCGAAATGTTTTGGAAGTTTTGCGCCAGCCTCTCGAAGATGGAATCGTGTCCATCGCGCGCGCGGCGCTTTCTGTCAGTTTCCCCGCACGCTTCATGCTCGCCGCAGCGATGAATCCCTGCCCCTGCGGATTTTTCGGCGATCCCACGCGCGATTGCCACTGCACACCGATGCAGATCCAACGCTACGTTTCGAAAATTTCCGGGCCGCTGCTCGACCGCATCGACATTCACATCGAAGTGCCTGCGGTCAAATATAAGGAACTGCGCGGCGACGCCGACTCGGAATCTTCGGCTGCGGTGCGCCAGCGCGTGATGGCCGCGCGCCGCGTTCAGCAGGAGCGCTTTGCCATCGAAAAAAAAATCTATGCCAACGCGCAGATGCCACCGAAGCTTCTCCGCAAGCACTGCACCATCTCCGCAGAAGGCGAAAAATTGCTGGAGACCGCCATCCAGAAATTGAGCCTTTCCGCGCGCGCACACGATCGTATTTTAAAAGTTGCCCGCACGATTGCGGACTTGGATGGCGCGCCGGAAATTCTGCCGCGCCAGCTCAGCGAAGCCATCCAATACCGCACGCTCGACCGTTCCTACTGGGCCTAGTGACGAACAGCAACAAAAAAAGAACGAAACGAACAAATTCAGCCATGGAAAACATTCGTACTATCGCCGTGTGACTTCATGCCCATAGCGCGCCGTGCAAAGCGGCGTTACCATATCGGGCATCGCCGGTTTGATTGACTTCCCAGCCACAGCCGTGCGAGCATATCGCGCTTTTTCGTGCGACTGACAAACGGGTGTTGATGCACTCCCAACGCATTGAAGTGACTCTCGACACGGTGCTCGAGAGCGTGGATCTGGCAGAAGAGATTGCCTTGCGCGTGGCCGGCGAGTCCGGCTTCGACGAAGACGACTGCCACAAAATCGGCATGTCCGTGCGCGAGGGAATCATCAACGCATACAGTTACGGCAACCGCCAGGAGCACGGCCGCAAAATCGGAATGATTATCGAGATCGAGGAGCGGCGCCTTGTGGTTCATATCCGCGACGAAGGCGAAAATTTCAGCCTCGCTGATGTTCCCGATCCGCTTGCGGAAGAAAATCTCCTGCGTACTTCCGGTCGCGGAATTTTTCTGATGCGCGCGTTCATGGATGAATTCGATATCCAGCGCGGGCCGCACGGCGGCACGGAACTGGTGATGAGCAAGTGGCTTCCTTCATCCGCAGGAAGCGGCGGCCTGACAGCGAATCCCTCTGCATCGCATTAACTCCATCCGAGATTTTTTGCGCACCGGGGTGCTATCTAACAAGACAAGCGAACTTGCGCAGCTACGGAGCAAGTGCTACGTTGAATTTTACCTTTCTTTCCGCCGGGAGTTGAGCGAGGGCACGACTCATCCCAGAAATGCGCGGAAGTAAGAAGAGGTATCGAGCGGGTTTCTCAGGACCCGCCGCGCGGGAGTTTGCGTGGCGAATTGGGTAGGCAACGATCAGAGACTTCCTCAGGGACGATTAATCCTCGTTTCGTACTGCATTGTTCTGGGGGTTGTTCTTCTGCTTCTCGGTTTTTGGAAATTGCAAATCATTCAGTCCGGCCACTTCGCGGATCTTGCGGAAAGAAACCGCATCCGATCCATTCCGATCATTGCGCCGCGGGGAAAAATGCTGGATCGCAACGGCCGCGTGATTGTTGACAACTATCCTTCCTTCAGCATTCTTCTGCTGCGCGATGATCCCGCACAAATCAAGAAGGACATGCCACAGATTACATCGGGCCTCAATATCACGGCGGAGGATCTCAAACAGCAGCTCGATGCCGCGCGCGACGAACCAAAATTCCAGCCGATTGTCGTGAAACCGGAAGCGAGCGAAGCGGACCTTGCGTTCGTTGAGTCCCATCGCGTGGATTTGCCGGAACTCGAATTGATGCTGGTGCAGCGGAGAAAATATCCGCCGAATGATTTCCTCGCGCATGTGATCGGGTACGTCGGCGAAGTTTCGCCGGAACAACTCGAAGAGTCTGGCGACAAGTACAAGCCCGGTGACATCGTGGGCAAAGCGGGCCTCGAAAAACAATATAACGACACCTTGACGGGCACGGACGGAATGCGGCGAGTGATCGTGAATAGCATCGGGAAGCCGGTGCGCACGCTCGACGACATGGAACCAATCCCGGGAAAGCCGATCCGATTGACGATCGACATGGACTTGCAGTCCGTCGCGGAGGATGAGCTGGCCGGGAAAGTCGGATCCGTCATCGCCATGGACCCACGCAACGGTGAAATTCTGGCGATGGCGAGCCATCCGGCCTATGATCCGAATGATTTCTCGGTACGGATTTCAGGCAGTGAGTGGAAAACGCTGAATGCAGATCCCAACAAGCCGCTGCTGGATCGCGCCATTCAGGCACAACTGGCTCCGGGGTCTGTGTTCAAAATTCTGGAGTCGGTGGCGATGCTGGAATCGGGTATGCCCCCGCGGGATTTTCATGTCTTCTGCCCCGGCTACGCAACTTTTTACGGGCGCGTCTTCCATGACTGGGTGTGGTCCACCCACCACTCAGGCCATGGCGATGTTGGCCTACACACCGCAATTGTCCAATCGTGCGACGTGTTCTTTTACAATGTTGGTGAACGGCTAGGCGTTGACCGGCTTGCCTACTACGCAACGTCCCTTGGGCTGGGAAAGAAGACCGGAATCGATCTTCCGAGCGAGGAAGCAGGGCTGGTGCCGTCGTCGCAATGGGTAGAGAACACCTATCACCATAAATGGTATCCCGGCTCGACGATTTCACTCGCGATCGGCCAGGGCCCCATTGAGGTCACCCCCATCCAGCTTGTACGCACGATCGGCGGAATCGCCTCTGGAGGAGTCTTCTACGAACCGCACCTGCTCAAGGATTTCGGCCCTGTAAAGGTCGTGCGATTCCCAATATCGGAGAACACAGTCGAACAGGTAACTGATGGGATGTACGGCGTAGTGAACGAGGATGGGGGCACAGCTCATTTGCTCGGCTATCCGATTTTGGTGCAGGCGAAGCTTCAGAACGTCGAATTCTGCGGGAAGACGGGAACAGCCCAGACCATCAGTGCGCAGGCTCTGGAGCGCGTTTCCGCCGGAGGAAGGGGCGCTTATGGCTACAACACGTGGTTTGTGGGATTCGCGCCAAAGCGAAATCCAGAGATTGCCATAGTGGTACTAGTACAGGATACACATTTGGAGGCCGGTGGGATAGCGGCACCGCTGGCAGCACGCTTTATCGAAGCATATTACCAAGAGAAACTGGGACAACCGATTCAGGAACTACAGGCCAAGCAGGCGGCGCCTCAAGGGCCGGCGCATGCGCAGCTCGTCAAAACAGCCCCGCAAACGCAATGAGAGAGCGACGAAGCGGATTTGACCTCGATTGGTGGCTGCTGGCCATCGTGCTGACGATTTGCTTGGTTGGGCTGCTGGAAATCTACTCCTCTACGCACGGAAGTTCGCTGCACGGAATGCAATGGAAGCAGTTGACGTGGATCGCAATTGGACTGGCGGGGATGCTGATCCTGTCGCGGATCGACTACAACACGCTGCTCGACCAGTCGCTGGTCCTCTACCTGGTATGCATTGGTGCACTGATTCTGGATTTGGCCGCAGGACATTCACGATTCGGGGCGCGAAGGTGGGTGGCTATTGGCGGCGTCGATTTGCAGGTGTCAGAGCTGGCAAAGTTGATTATAATCATTGTGCTGGCGCGCTATTTCAGCGAAGTGCGAACGGAGCGGCTGACACTGGCTGATTTGGTGAAGGTAGGTTTGGTGGTGGGCGTGCCGGCCGGACTGGTTTTGCTCCAGCCAGATCTGGGAACGGCAATGGTGCTTTTCCCGGTGGCAGTGGTGGGAGCATTTCTCGCGGGGATTAATTGGAAGCACGCGGTAGCGGTTGTGGCGCTTGGAAGCTTGGTGGCTGTAGCGGGATGGAACGGACATTTCCTCAAGCCGTACCAGAAACAACGCTTGTCGACCTTCCTGAATCCAGCAGAAAATCCGCGCGGCGCTGGTTACCAAATCCTGCAATCGGAAATTGCTGTGGGTTCGGGCGGATTCTGGGGCAAAGGGTTTGGCAAAGGGAGCCAAAATCAATTAGGATTTGTCCCGGTCCGGTATTCGGATTTCATCCTGGCCGCGCTGGCAGAGGAGCAGGGATTTTTCGGGGTACTATTGGTCATACTGTTGTACCTGGCTCTGCTATTGCGGCTGGTGGATAACGCCCAAAAAGCAAAAGACCGGGCGGGGATGTATATCGTGATGGGGGTAGCCGCGATTCTAGCGTTTCATGTACTGGTCAACGCTGGAATGGTGATAGGGTACATGCCTGTGACGGGCATCCCGCTACCGTTTATGAGTTACGGGGGATCGTCCACGATTTTTGGATTTTTGGCTCTGGGCCTGGTGATGAACGTGAGGACAAAACGATTCGTCAACTGAGCGCAGAGAAAGTTTGTACTCCGGAAGCGCATGGCGCACCGGAAATCATAATTGGGGAGCGAGGAGCGCATCGGATGAAGTGGAATGCGAGGGAAAGAAATGAATCCCTCCGGGCCGCCCCGGAAATGCCGGGACACTCGCGTGCAAATATGCACCGCGCGGCTGAGCGCCGATGCTCCCTGAGGAGTTCTCATGGCGAAGGAGATGGTGGTTTGCGCGAACCCGCACGAAACGCGGGTCGCGATTTTGGAAGATGGACAGCTTTGTGAGATTTACGTCGAACGAGAAAAAGAATTTGCGTTAGTCGGCAGCATATACAAAGGGCGAGTGACGCGCGTGCTTCCCGGCATGCAATCGTCCTTTGTGGATATCGGCCTCGATAGCGACGCATTCCTTTACGTCACAGATTTCCTGCAAGACGTAGAAGAATTCGACACGGTGGTTCACACCGTCGAGGAAAAGATTCACAAGATGGAAGACCAAGGCGGCCAGGCATTCGGCGGAACAGGCGCACCTGGACAAGGAGCGATCGAGCCGATTGACGTCGAGCCGCTGCCGGGCGAAACAATCCATCCCGGAAACACCGGCGGCGAGTCTTCGCAACCGGCAATGAGCGCGACGGGACGGGAGCAGCATGGTTATCACGGGCGTCCTTTTGGGCGGGGTGGCAGATCCAGGGACGATCGCGGCGGGTACGGCCGTGGCGGGCGGGATCGTGGACGCGGAGGGCGCGGCCGCGACGGACGGTACGGTGGACGAGACCGCGGGCGGCATGGACGTGAGTTGCCTTCGTCGAAATACGCCTCGCACCGGCCATATGAGCCATCGGAAGCGGGGCCGACTGAACCATTCGAGGCAGTTCTGTTGCCGGGCGAGTCGCTCTCGGTGCTCAAAGCGAGCCCTATAACTCCGGTTACAAGCGCGGAGCCCATTGCTGAAACTAGCGGCGAAGCGAAGCCGGAGATGGAATTCGGCAATGCAATACCTGAAAATGATGGCGCTCCGGAAGTGACCCCCACCGCGGAAGAAAACGCACAGGAAACCGGTGCGCCAGAAGCAAGCGCTCAGGAGGCGGGCGCGCACGCGACGACGCCACAGGAGGCCGCTGAGCCGTTTCCGCCTGGTTATTCGCGCGGAGGCCATGGCGATCGGGGCGGGCGTTACGGGCGGGATCGTGGACGCGACAGACACGGCCGCGGAAGACGCGAGTTCGGCCGTCGCCAAGAAGAACCGAGTCAAGGCTGGGCGACGGCGCTAGAGCCACTGCCGGGAGAGTCGCTGGCGAAGGCGAAATCGCAGGAGACGACGGCAAGCGCTGGCGAATCACATGTGGCGTTTGTCTCCGAAGCACAGGAGACGCACGTTCACGAAAAAGAGATTCACGAGGACGAGATTGTCGAGGGAGACAAGGATCCCGCGGCGGTGATTGCGCATGAGGAGACCACCCATTTTGTCGAGCCGGACGAAGTGCCTCACGCGGCGGAGTTGAGCGAAGAGGAAGCCGCGGCGCTTGCGGAGCAGGTGGCCGAAGCGCAGCAGGAAGAAGCGGAGCGCAACGCCGAGGAGGCTCGCGCCGCGGAAGCGCAAGAAGCTGCGGAAAATGAAGACGGCCAGGAAGCAGGCTTCGAAGAAAATGGCGTGCAGGCCGCGGCGGAAATGACAGAGATTGACGAAGGCGCATCAGACGCGGAGCGCGACGCGATCGAAGATGAAGATGCTATTGGCGAAGCCGGTGAAGTGGAAGAGGACGAGGAAATTCCTTCTGGCGTGAGCGAAGCGGACGCAGAAGCCATCGCGGAAGCGATCGAACTTGGCGAGCAGGCGGCGGAGCAGGGCGCGGAAATAGCAGCGAAAGAAGATGAAGAGCAGCCTCAGCCGATGCAAGCGCGCGTGCGCGGCGATTTTCGCGCGCGTATGCAGCGACCAATGAGGCGCGGCGGACGAGACCGCGGACGCGGGCGGAAACCATTCCGAGGACACGGCGGACATCACCGGGGACAGCCGCGGCGGACGCAGTTGATTTCCGATTTGCTGAAAGCGGGGCAGGAAATCATCGTGCAGATCGCGAAAGAACCGCTCGGCAAAAAAGGCGCACGAATCACGAGTCATATCGCGCTGCCGGGGCGATTCTTGGTTTATATGCCGACACTCGATCACACCGGCGTGTCGCGAAAAATCGCGTCGGCGGAAGAGCGTTCCCGTTTGCGGCATCTCGTGACCGAAGCGAAAGGGGCGGCCGGCGGCGGATTCATCGTGCGCACGGCTGCGGCGAGCGCGGCACCCGAGGAAGTGCGCGCGGACGTTGAATTCCTGACGAAGACCTGGGCGGAGATCAAAGAACGCGGCGAGCAGCGCAAAGCGCCGTCGCTGCTGCACCGCGATTTGAACCTCGTCGAGAGAATTCTCCGCGACTATTTGAGTTCGGATTACACGGCGATCTGGGTCGATTCGGAGGAGGAATACACGAAGGTTCTGGAATTCGTGAGCCGCTTCCAGCCGACGCTGGCGAACCGCGTGAAGCTGTTCACGAAGTCGACGCCGATTTTCGAGGAATTCGGGATTCAGCAGGAAATCGACAAAGGGCTGCGGCCAAAAGTGTGGCTGAAATCGGGCGGCTACATCGTGATCAATCACACGGAAGCGCTCGTGGCCATCGACGTCAACACGGGGAAATTCGTGGGTCGCGGATCGAATCGCCTGGAAGACACGATCGTCAAGACAAACATCGAAGCGGTGAAGGAGATCGTGCGGCAAATCCGGCTGCGGGATTTGGGCGGGATCATCATCATCGACTTCATCGACATGGAGGAGCGGCGCAACCGCGAAAAGGTGATGGCGGCACTCGAAGATGCATTGAAGTCGGACCGCGCGCCATCAAAGGTACTGCGCTTCAACGAATTCGGGCTTGTGGCCATTACGCGCAAACGCACGAAGCAGGCGCTGGAGCGCACGCTGTGCCAGCCGTGTCCGTACTGCACTGGCTCGGGCATGGTGAAGTCGATTCCGACGCTGTGCTATGAGATTCAGTCCGAAGCGCGCAAAATGGCGCCGGAGCTCGATTCGGCGAGCCTGACGCTGCGCGTGCATCCGGAGATCGCCAAGGCGCTCAAGACACGCGAATCGGCGATGATGGATGAGCTCGAACAATTGACGCGCAAGAGCATCATTATTCAAGCCGACCCGACCCTTCACTGGGAGCAGTACGACATCTACTGAGGAAATGAGTGCAAGCGTCGGGTCCACCTGTTTTGGGGCAGACCCTTACAAAACGCAGCCGCCAAAGACAATTAGCGATCGTGGGGGTCGCCGCTTCCGAACGCAAGCAATCAGCTGCCTACTCTAAAACGGCACGATGGGTTGCTCTTGCGGCATTGGAACTTCGTTTCCAGTTGCTGCTCGCGAGACAAGTCAGCATTATGCTTCGCGGTAGCCTTTTCGCATTCGCTGTGGCTTAGGGTGCTTAAAACCACTACCGTCTTGCCAGTGCGCCTGCTGATCCTTACGACTTCATATCTTTCTTTGGCCATAATCGCTTTCGTTTTTCCCTCAAGTAGAGCCATACCAAGACACCGACGAAAATGACCTTGGGGAACGTCCACTCGAATGAAGCAACTGTCCGTAGGCTCAAATGGAAAAACGCACCGAGCGCGCCTGCCAAGAATCCGCCTACCACGGACGCCAACATTAGCCCCGCGTAGGCTAGAACGATTGCAAGTAGGACTTTCCCTACGGATTTCATGTGTTCCCTCTGTGGGTCCCGATTATAACCCTTACCCTTCTTACGGGTAATCAGCTTTGGAATGGCGGTCGATGTGCTTCTTTGAGCGGCGCTTGCTCGCTGCCGCCAATCGCGCCGCGCCTTTAAGCAAGTCGCGCAGGGCATCGGGATGGACGCGGGAGAGGCGGACTAAGACCCACGGATAATTCAAATAGTGGTTGGTGATGTAGTAGGTCTCCGGCTCGGCAGCCATCATTTCTTCGCGCTCTTCGAACGTCGTACCCACGACAAGCGATTCGCCATCTTCTTTCAGTCGCGCGATCAGCTTGCCGTGAATTTTGAACGCTGCGGTTCCATAGGACGTGCTTTCTTCCACGCCATCGAGCTTCAGCGCCATTTTGCGAACGTCATTGAACGTCATCGCGCTCTCGCTAATCCGTGTCGAAGCGTTGCTCTTTGAAGGGATCGCCGTACATGTGATAGCCGTTCTGCTCCCAGAAGCCGGGAGCGTCGTGGGCCATGAATTCGATGCCGCGGACCCATTTCACACTCTTCCAGGCGTAAAGGTGAGGGACGACAAGGCGCAGGGGATAGCCATGATCGGGTGGCAAAGGTTCGCCATTGTGGCGCAAGGCGAAAAGCGTCATGGGCCGCGTGAGATCTTCGAGCGGAACGTTGGACGTGTAGCTCTGCTCGGCATGAACCATCACATAATGCGCTTCAGGACTGACCTTCACGAGTTTCATCACTTCGGTGAACAGCACGCCTTCCCAGCGCACGTCGAAACGGCTCCAGCGGGTGACGCAGTGCATATCCGCAGTGACTTCCTTCATCGGCAGGCGATTAAATTCGCCCCAGGTGAGACGCACGGGCTTTTCGACAAGTCCTGCGATGCGAAAGTCCCAGCGCGCAGGATCGAAGCGCGGCACGGCGCCGTAGTGCAGCACAGGCCACTTTAAGGTGAGAGACTGGCCCGGCGGCAAGCGGCCCTCGCGCCGCATTTCCTGTTCGCGTTCCTTGCGCTCGTTGCCTTCAAAAAACATCGACTGGAATTCCTCAACGACTGTTCCATTGTACTGGAATTTCGACGCTGTCAGAATTTTGCGAAACTTCTTCGCCAGAAAGAGGTCCGCGCCGGCAGTGCGAATTTCGCTATGTTATGATGTGCTTTCGAACTCGATTGACACGCCCAGGAGAGAATTTTGACGGCTCGAATTCTTAATGGAACGGCGATTCGCGACGAAATCTACGCGGAGCTGGAGCATGAGGTCGCCGAACTCGCGTCGGTCGGTATCCGGCCGGGACTGGCTGCAGTGCTTGTGGGCGACGATCCTGCGTCGAAAATTTACGTTCGCAGCAAAGTCGCGGCGTGCGAACAACTGGGCCTCTGCAGCGAGCACATCACTCCAGCGGCAAACTCGACAACGGCCGAATTGCTGGCGCTCGTCAACGATTTGAATTCGCGCGACGATGTGGATGGGATTCTGGTGCAGTTGCCACTGCCTGCGCAGATCGAAACGCGAAAAATTCTCGAAGCCGTGGACCCGGCGAAAGACGTCGATGGATTCCATCCGATGAACATGGGCGAACTCGTTGAAGGTCGGCCGCGGCTCGTGGCGTGCACGCCGCTCGGCGTGATGGAGATTCTGCGGCGCAGCGGAATTCCCATCGCGGGCGCAGATGCTGCCGTCGTGGGGCGCAGCAACATCGTCGGCAAACCGATGGTGCTTTTGCTGATGCACGCGGATGCGACGGTGACCGTTTGCCATTCCAAGACGCGCAACATGCGAAAATTCACGAGCCAGGCGGACATCGTGATTGTGGCTTCCGGACGCCCTGGACTGATTATGCCGGAAGACATCAAGCCGGGAGCGACGGTCATTGATGTCGGCACGACGCGGATAAGTGATTCACGGCTAGCGGCGGAGCTTTTCAAACATTCGCCGCAGAGACTTGAGAAGTTCAAAGAAAAAGGCTTCGCGCTCGTCGGCGACGCTCACCCCGATGTCGCGCAGGTGGCCGGCGCGCTGACGCCAGTCCCCGGCGGCGTGGGGCCGCTGACGATTGCCATGCTGATGAGCAACACGGTGAAGGCCGCGCGGCTGCGACGCGGATCGCGGGCGCAGGAAAAAGCGGCGTCGCGGCGCTGAAGATTTCTCGATGATGAATGTATGCTGACCGTCGGACTCACGGGAGGAATCGCCAGCGGCAAGACGACGGTGGCGCGAGTCCTCAAAGAGTATGGCTGCACCATCATCGAAGCAGATCTGCTGGCGCACGAATACCTTAAGCTGGAAAATCCCGTCGCGACAGAAGTGATCACGGAATATGGCCGCGACATCACCGATGCGACCGGAAACATTGACCGTGGCAAACTGGGCGAAATCGTTTTTGGCGATGCCGAAAAGCTGAAACGCCTTGATGCGATCATTCATCCGCACGTGTTGCGCGAGATCACGAGGCAGCTCAAGAAACTCGCCGAGCCGGGAGGACCTGCCATAGCAGTTGTCGTCGCTGCGCTGCACATCGAGAGCGGCTATTACAAGAATTTCGACCGGCTGGCCGTTGCGTGGTGTACCCGCGAGCAGCAGATCGAGCGCGCGATGGGCCGCGGGCTCACGCGAGGACAGGCGGAAAAACGCATTGCGTCGCAGATGGCCATCGACGAGAAACGCAAATTTGCCGACGATTTGATCGATTGCTCACAAACGCTCGCCGAAACGCGGCGGCAAACCGAAGAGGCACTCGCTCACTGGAAGAAACTAGTTTGAGCGATTGCGCCGCCGGGCCACGATCACGAAGCAAAACACGAAAAACCGAAGGACAATTAGGCGGAATTCCATTCACAGCGGATGCGCGCGCGTTCTGCTTCGCTGAGACTGAACCACGATTCCGCGACGTCGCGCACGCGTTCGAGCGAAGCCTGCATTTTGACATGCTTCTGCTCCATCATTTCGCGTGAAGCGTCAGGCGGAACGTAAATCAAGGGTGCGATAACCATGACAGCGCGTGAGAAAAGATGCGGGACCTGAAAAAGGTCCCAGGACTTTTCAAATGTGGTGGCGCGCTGGAGTCCGATGTGAAACATGAAAACTGGCTGCCCCGTTTTCCGCGCGAGCATGACCGGCCCCGGTTTGGCGATGTAACGCGGGCCGCGCGGGCCATCAATGGTGAATGCGACGTCCTTGCCTTCTTCCAGGCGCTGCGCCATCACGACCAGGCCCTTCAGACCGCCGCGCGATGAGCTCCCTTGCGCCGTGCCGAAACCCAAACGCTCGATAACCCGGCGCGTCCATTGGCCATCAAAGTTCGTGGTGTTCATGACGACTACGCCGCGATTGCGCCACCACCAGATGGCCGAAAAAATCGAGCGATGCCAGAACGTGCCGATCAGACGCTCACCGCGGTCGTACGCGTGTTGGGCATGCTGCCAGCCGAGGACTTCAAAGCGCAGGGTAGGACCGATGAGGCGCACGGCAAAATAGACAGCCCATGCGATGACCGGAATCTGCATGCGACGCCAACGCGAGAGCTGCGGCAAGCGAGTATCGTAATGAAGGTTAACGGATTCCGGTTCGCGCTCCACACCGGATGTGGCTGGCTCGCTCATTCACGTATAGTATAGCAACCGCGCATGCGGCTGATTCACCGCTGATGAAATGCGAATGAAAAAGACAATCGCGGCGACATGCAAAGGGGGGATGCTCGGGATTGGAGTGATTCTTCTGGCGCTCGCAGGCACGAACGTGCACGCGCAGGATGCCAGTGCCGCACAACGCGAGACGCTTGGGCAAGTGAGTGGGAGTGACGTCACTGTAACAGGGCCAGCGAGCGCGCCGGCGGAAACGAGCGGAAGCGGGTCGCCGAACATGTTTTCCGTTGCCGATGGAAGCACGATCGTGGTGCATTCGGGGAAAGCGCGGCTGGATTTCACCGGCGGAGGCGAGGCCGACATCTGCGGGCCGGCGAAACTCACCGTGCTGGACTCGGGCGAAGCACTGACGATCGCGCTTAGCTTTGGACATGTGCACGTGAAAATCGATGCGCTGCGGCCAATCATGATTTATACGCCGACGATTCTGGCGACTCCGATTTCGATTCAGGAGCAACCCCGCGAGATGACGCTGGGAATTTCGAATTCGGGAGCCATGTGTGTGGCCGCGACGCACGGAGCTGTCCAAGTCCAGCAGCAACTAAGCGGCGAGACGCTGGTGATTCCCGAGCCGAGTACAGTGGAGCTGCGAGACGCGCCGTTCGGCGCTCGTCCAGCAACGGCAGGAACTTGCACCTGTGATTTTGGAGAGACAGTTGCACAACGAGCGACCACTTCGGCAATCACTGCTGCTCGGAATCAGACGACCGGAAGTTCTCCTAAGACTTCCGTGGTATCAACGCCAGCTAAGACTATTGAGCCACCGGCGGCAAAAACGGCCGTGACATCCGCAAGCAAATCAGCACAACAATCCACTTCGCCGAGGCGTGAAGCCGGTGTATACACAGCTAGCAATCCGACTCTGAAGGCTTCGTACCTGAGTATCGGCGACGATACGGAAAGTGCCACGGTTTCCGCAGTACCCCTCAGCGTGGCGACGCTCATCTTGGCGAAGGAAGCGGATGTCGAGACAGGGTGGACTTTTCACGGAGACGTGATTGGACCGCCCCAAGCGCTGGCTCATAGGACAGCAAAATCGCAGAAAAAGAGGGGATTCTGGAGCCACCTGCGGGCATTCTTTTTCGGAAGTAAGAGCTGAAATCGCGGAGACACGCCACAAACCGCTACATACCTTCGTAGTTCGGGCCGCCTCCGCCTTCCGGTGGAATCCAGGTGATTATCTGATAGGGATCGGCGACATCACACGTCTTGCAGTGCACGCAATTGGACGCATTGATTTTCAGGCGCGGCTCGCCCTTATCGAGAACCATCTCATAGACTGCGGCGGGACAAAAATACTGGCAGGGATTGCCAAATTCGCGAACGCAGCGGTCCGAGCAAATGTTGGGATCGGAGACGACGAGATGGCAGGGCTGATCTTCCTCGTGGCGTGTGCCGGAGTGATATACGTCCGTGAGGCGATTGAATGTGAGCGTGCCATCGCCTTTGAACCGCGTGGATTGATCGACGAGCTCACGGGGACGATCGAGTTTGTGGTAATCCTCGTAGCCCGGCGCGCAGCGCATCGGGTCGACAAGACCTCGCCCGCCGCTGATGAATTGCAAGCCGGCGTGAAAAATGCCTTTCCACATGCCGCCGTGAAAGCTCTGATGGAAATTGCGAATAGGCCAGAGCTCCTCGCGAATCCAACTTGACTCCAGCTTGCGCGTATAGGCACTGAGCGATTTTGCGGATGTGTCGCCAGCGACGAGCGCGTCGTAAATTGTCTCCGCAGCGAGCATGCCGCTTTTGAGCGCGGTGTGGATGCCCTTGAGGCGCTGCGAATTGAGCAAACTCGCCGAGTCGCCGATAATCAATCCACCATCGAAATTGTTTTGCGGGCGCGAATACCAGCCGCCGTAGGGCACAGTCTTCGCGCCGTAACGAACAAGCTTCCCGCCCTCGAGAATCCGGCGAATCCAAGGATGGGTTTTGAATTTCTGAAATGCCTCGTGCGGATCGAAGAGCGAGTCGGCATATTCGAGACTGATGACCATGCCGAGAGACACGCGACTGTCGGGCATGCCATAGACCCACCCGCCGCCGTATTTGTGCGAATCGAGCGGCCAGCCGGCGGTGTGCGCGACAAAACCCGTTTCGATCCGGCCGGGCTGCACGTCCCACAATTCCTTGATGCCGATGCCGTAAATTTGTGGATTTACGCCATCGAGATGAAAATGATTGACGAGGTCTTTCGTGAGCGAGCCACGCGGTCCTTCGGCAAACACGGTTATTTTCGAGCGCAGTTCGTAGCCTGGAGTGAAGTTGTCTTTCGCCTTGCCGTTCTTGTCAACGCCCTTGTCTTCCGTAATTACACCGCCAATTCCGCGGCCTTCGTAAATCAGCGAGGCGCCGGCAAACTGCGTGAAAACGTTGACGCCGGCTTTCTCAACGAGCCCGCCGAGCCATTTGGTTAAGCGATTCAGCGAAACAACATAGTTGCCATGGTTCTTGAATGGAGGAGGCGTGACGGGCAATTTCCACGCACGATTTTGGGTGAAAAAATAAACGGCATCGCCGATGACCGGAGTGTCGAGCGGGGCGGATTTCTCAAAATCAGGAACAAGCTCACGGAGCGCACATGGGTCCATAATTGCGCCGGAAAGCTGATGTGCGCCAAGCTCACGCGCCTTCTCAAGGACGTAGACATTTTCGGGAGAAAGCTTCGGCGTGCGCCCAGCGGCATTGTGCTGTTCGATCAGGCGCGAAAGATGAAGAGCGCAGGCAAGTCCGGCAGGGCCGGCACCGACGATAAGGACGTCGGCTTCGAGCGTCTCGCGTTGGACGGGCATAAACAATTATTGTAACAGAACAGGAGCACTGGACTTTTCTGTCGCGACAGGAAATTGCGGAAAATTTTTCACACGCATTTGCTCTCGCGAGAGAAGCATGAAGCAGGGAGCCGCTGAAAAGTTAGCTGGACTTCGTTTTTTCCAGTTCTTCGGTGAGGGCGGGAACGATTTCGAAAAGATCGCCGACGACGCCGTAGTCGGCGATCTCAAAAATCGGAGCGTTCTGGTCCTTGTTAATTGCGGCTATGCAGCGAGAGCCCTTCATGCCTACGACGTGCTGAATCGCGCCGCTGATGCCGAGGGCGAGATAGAGCTTCGGCGAGACGGTCTGGCCAGAACTGCCGATTTGGCGCTCCATGGGCAGCCAGCCTTCGTCGCAAATAGGACGCGAAGCGGAAAGTTCCGCGCCAAGGGCTTTGGCGAGCTTCTCGGCCAGCGGAATGTTTTCCGGAGCTTTGATGCCCCGGCCAATGGACACCAGAATCGGCGCCTGCGTCAAATCCACGGCCTGCTTCGCCTCGCGGAAAAGATCGAGCGGCTTGGTGCGGATCTGCTCGGACTTCAATTCGACGGCGATCGGCTTAATCGCAGCATTGCCGCCTTCTTTCTTGGCGGCAAGATCCGCGCGAAAAGCGCCCGACTGAAAAGAAGCAAACCAAGGCGCCGCCCCCTGAAAAACGACATCAGCTGCTGTACGCCCCTGAAACATCTGACGCACAAAAATGAGCTTTCCGTTTTCGTAGCGATAGCCAACGCAGTCACCGATCATGCCCTTGCCAAGCGAGGCAGCGAGCTTTGGAGCAAAATCGCGAACCTGATATGTGTGCGGGAAAAGGACGATGTCAGGTTTCGCTTGCTCGATGACTTGCCTGAGCGCGATGGAATATCCGTCGGGAGTGTATTTGTCGAGGAGGGCGTTTTCGACGAGGAGAACTTCGTCGAGTTTAAACTCAGCCAGTTCATCCGCCAGGCCCGAGATTCCCTGGCCAATTACAACGCCCGAGAGCGAGCCACCCGCTTGCGAGGTGGTTTGCTGCGCCGCAGCAAGCGTTTCAAAACTGACTTTGTTCCATTTGCCTTCGCGCTGTTCGGTGATGAGTAGAATTTTCATTTTCGACGTCAATTAAATCACGCGAGCTTCGTGACGCAACTTCTCCACCAGCTTTGCGGCGATCTCCTTGGGCGATCCCGCGATGAATTCCGTCTTCTTCGATTTCTGCGGGACGTAAATGCGCTCAACGCGCTGCGTCAGTTCGCTAGGAACATTGAGCGAATCGCGCGCAACCGTGGCGATTTCCTTTTTCTTGGCGGCCATGATGCCCTTGAGCGTGGCGTAACGCGGCTTGTTGATGCCGGATTGAATCGTCAGCACGGCAGGCAGAGGCAGCTCGACCCACTGAAACCAGCCAGCCTCGAGTTCGCGCTTTAAGCGTAGATGATCCCCTTGAGCCTCAATCGACATGATGATTGTTGCGTGCGGCAAGCCCAATAACTCAGCGAGCAAAACTCCGGTCTGGCCGAAGCCGTGGTCGTCGCTCTGGAGGCCCGTGAGGATCAGATCGAATTGTTCTTTTTGGATCGCCGCGGCAAGCGAACGCGCCGAAGCCAGTGGGTCGAGGATGAAAAATTTGTCATCGGCGACGTGAATGCCGCGGTCCGCGCCTTTCGCCAGCGCTTCCTTGATCGTTTGCTTCACGCGCTCCGGGCCCATGGAAATGGCAACGACTTCGCCCCCATGCTTTTCCTTCAGCCGCAGGGCTTCTTCGAGGGCGAAGCTGTCCGGCTCATTCGTTTCAAAACTGATATCCGCTTCGCGTATCCACGAACCGCTCGGGTCGATGACCAGCGGCGCATCCTTCGCCGGTACCTGCTTCACGCAAACGGCAATCTTCACCGGCCCTCCCAAATCTTGAACACGAGCGAGGCGTTCGTCCCGCCAAAGCCGAAGGAATTCGAAAGGGCGTAGCGCATGTTCACTTTGCGCGCCTGATTCGGAACGTAGTCGAGGTCGCAGGCCGGATCGGGGTTTTCGTAATTGATTGTCGGCGGCAAAACTTGATCGCGCAACGCCAGGACGCAGATGCCCGCTTCGATTCCACCCGCTCCGCCAAGCACATGACCCGTCATCGATTTCGTTGAACTGACCGGAATTTTCTTCGCGTCTTCCCCAAACGTGCGCTTGATCGCCAGCGTTTCGAGGGCGTCTCCGATGGGCGTGGAAGTGCCATGGGCATTCACGTATCCGACTTCGCTCGGAGCAATTCCGGCATCTTTCAGCGAAGCGCGCATCACACGATAGGCCCCATCGCCATCTTCGGAAGGCTGCGTCATGTGATAGGCATCCGCAGACATACCATAGCCAACAATTTCCGCCAAGATCTTGGCGCCGCGGCGCTGCGCATGTTCCAACGATTCCAGAATCAGCATGCCCGATCCTTCGCCGATTACGAAACCATCGCGCTGCGCGTCAAACGGGCGGCTAGCGCGCTCCGGCTCGTTGTTGCGCGTGGAAAGAGCCTTCATTGCGGCGAATCCGCCGACGCCCATCGGCGTGATGGCGGCTTCAGAGCCTCCGGCGATCATCACATCCGCGTCGCCGCGTTGAATGATCTTGAAAGCGTCGCCGATCGCGTGGGCCGAAGCCGAGCAAGCCGTCGCTGTGGCGGAATTCGGGCCTTTCGCGCCCAGCCGAATAGAGACCTGCCCAGAGGCCAGATTGATAATCGCGGAAGGAATGAAAAAAGGAGAAATCTTGCCGGGGCCGCCATGAATCAGTTTGCTATGCTCGCGCTCGATGACGTCGAATCCGCCGATACCCGAGGCGATGTAAACACCGGTCGAGGCCGCGTTTTGTTCGTTGATTTGCAGGCCGGCCATCTTCACGGCGAAATCCGTCGCCGCGATGGCGATCTGAATAAAACGCGCCATCTTTTTGATTTCTTTTTTCTCGATCCATTGCAGAGGATCGAAGCCCTTGACCTCACCCGCGAACGTGCAGTCGAATCCCGTGACGTCAAACTGGGTGATCGGGGCGATGCCGCTCTTGCCAGCAATCAGGCTCTTCCAGACTTCCTCTGTGCCGATGCCGCAGGCGCAGACCAGTCCGACTCCCGTAACGACGACTCGGCGATTCAATGCGGAGTTTTCTCCTCGTGGGATTTCTGAGGCCGGCGAACTACTTCTTCGCCTGGGCGTGTTTGTCGATGTAGGCGATGGCGTCTTTCACCGTGGCGATCTTTTCCGCGTCCTCATCGGGGATTTCAATGCCGAACGCCTCTTCGAATGCCATCACCAGCTCCACGATGTCGAGCGAATCGGCGCCCAGGTCATCCACAAAGGAAGCCGTTGGCGTCACCTCACCCTCATCCACACCTAGTTGTTCAACGATAATCTGTTTCACGCGTTCTTCAACGCTGGCCATTCTCTTTCTTCCTCCAGTATCGGCGTTCGGTGGTTCTACTGCGAACTACTGAGCGGCTGCCTCGACTTTTCCCGTTGTTCATTCTATGCGGCCCGCGAAATCAGGTCAACCAGAGACAGCCTAAAATCACTCGTCGAGATGGCTGGCACGTAGCATCTCTTGGGCCCACACTTCTTACAACCAATCGGTCCTGCACGTCAATCATCGGACAGTGACCCCGGTGGCGAATCATGCGGCAGTCAGCAGGATCGGCGCGCCCTCGGTGATGACCAGCGTGTGCTCATAATGTGCGGAAAGGCTGCCGTCTGCGGTCTTCACGGTCCAACCGTCTCCTCCATCGGCAGGTCTGCCCGAGCCCATGGCAATAATCGGCTCGATAGTGATGACCAAGCCCTTGGTCAGAAGCTGACGCGCCGAGGGATCATCAAAATTGGGCACCGTTGGAGCCTCGTGAATCGTCCGGCCGATGCCATGCCCGCCGAGTTCACGAATGACACGGAAACCGCTTCGCCTGACTTCTCGCTCCACGGCTCGTCCGATTTCGTTGACGTGATTGTTTGCGCGTGCAAACTGCATTGCCCGCTGAAACGCGCGTTCCGCGCAGGCCGCCAAGCGGCGCGCGTCCTCTGAAATAGGTTCAACGGGTACGGTCACAGCAGCATCGGCCATGTAGCCGTTCTTTTCAAACGTGACGTCCAGTTTCACGAGATCACCCGCGCGGATCGTTCGCGAATACGAAGGAATACCATGCACGGCCTCATCGTTGAGACTGATCAGCACATCTCCCGGGAAACCGTAAACCATGCGCGGCGCGGAACTGGCTCCATTTTCGCGCATCACTTTGCCGCCGATTTCGGCGAGCTTGCCGGTGGTAATTCCCGCGCGCACGCACCGCGCCATAGCCGTCAGCGCAAGCCGGACGATGCCCCCGACTTCTTTCAATGCCAGCAAATCGTTTTCATTCTCAATCGACATTCAAGATCCTCGCACGGCAGTCATGGAATGGCAGTGCTCGTAAATCGGATGTCCTGCCACTAACCCATGTGCATGCCGCCGTTGACGTCGAGCACGTGTCCGGTGATGTATCCCGCCTCTTCGCTAGCAAGAAAAACGATTGCAGCGGCAACATCATTTTCGGCGCCAAAACGCCCCAAGGGAATACGGGATTTCATTTCCTCTTTCACCTTATCCGGCAGCGGATCCGTCATGGGAGTGGCGATAAAGCCGGGTGCGACAGCGTTGACTGTAATATTGCGCGAAGCCATTTCTATCGCGATCGCGCGCGTCAAGCCAATGAGACCTGCCTTCGCTGCAACGTAGTTCGATTGCCCGGCGTTCCCCGTCTCGGCGACCACGGACGTGATATTGATAATGCGCCCCCAACGCTGCTTCATCATCACGGAGAGCGCCTGCTGCGTGCAAAGATGCGCCGCGGTCAGATTCGTCCGCAGCACCGTATCCCAATCCTCGAGCTTCATACGCAGAGCGAGGCCATCGCGAGTGATTGCGGCGTTGTTGACCAGAATATCGAGCCGGCCGAACTTCGCCAAAGCCTGCTGGAAGCCGGATTTGACCTGCTCCGGCTCAGCGACATCCATCCTCACAGCGACCGCTTCACCCCCCGCCGCCTCAATCTGCTTCACGACTTCGATCAGATTTTGCTCATTGCGCGCCGCGGCAGCGACGCGCGCGCCAGCCGCCGCCAGCGCGATTGCCACCCCCCGACCGATTCCCTGGGACGCGCCGGTGACGAGTGCCACTTTGCCCTGAAGTGAAAACATTGTGGTGTTCAGTTCCTTTTGGATGAGATCACGCTTCGGTCGTTTCGGTGCGCGCTTGCGAGATTTTCTCGAGCGTGGATTGCAAGCTTGCCGAATCCTCAACATTCAAGCAGCGCACGGAGCGGTCAATCTGGCGCAGCAGGCCACTCAAGACACGTCCTGGGCCGACTTCGATGAAAATACGCACATTCTGCGCAATCATTTCACGGATGGAATCTTCCCAGCGCACCGGCGCGCACACCTGGCGAATCAGAGCGGTGCGGGCCTCGTCGCCTTTCGTAATCGCTTCTGCGTCAACGTTCGTGATTAGAGGAAACCGCAGATCGCTGAATCTGGCGGCAAGCAAGTCGGCTTCCAGGCGCTTTTCGACTGGCTTCATCAACTCGCAATGAAAGGGAGCGGAGACAGCCAGAACAACCGCGCGCTTCGCTCCGCTTTGCGACGCTATTTCAACGGCACGCTTGACAGCGGCGGCGTGCCCGGAAATGACAGTCTGCTCAGGCGAATTCAAATTGGCCGGTATGACGACGTCGCTGCCCGCAGCCTTCTTGCAGATGTCGATAACCTCTGCTGAAGCGAGTCCAAGAATCGCAGCCATCGCGCCATCGCCGTGCGCCACGGCTTCCTGCATGTATCTCCCCCGGTTGCGGACCAGCTTTATGGCAGACGAAAACTCGAGGCTCCCTGCGGCAACAAGAGCCGAATATTCACCCAGACTGTGCCCCGCAACATAGTCAGGGACAACGCCATTTTCTTGCAGCACGCGTTCTGCGGCGACCGAAACTGTCAGGATCGCCGGTTGCGTGTTCTCCGTGAGCTTCAGCTCATCTTCCGTACCTTCAAAGCATAGATGCGATACGGAAAAGCCCAGGGTAGCGTCGGCAGACTCGAAAACGCGGCGCGCCCCGGGAAATTTCTCCGCGAGATCGCGCCCCATACCCGAATACTGGGACGCCTGGCCTGGAAACAAGAATGCGAGCTTGCTCATATGCTATTCCGTTCTGTGATGCACCTCGGCCGCAATACCGACTGCCGGTTCTAACTCTCTTTGGGAGGAAAGTCCAGCGGCTCGACGCCGGAGATTCAGGCGCGAGCGCCAGTAACCGCCGCGGAAAGCTCCTGTTCAATCTTCTCGTTTGCATTCGATCGGCAAAGCTCGGAGGCGACGCGAATGGCATTCTTAATCGCGTTCGAGTTCGAGCGGCCGTGCCCGATAATGGTGATGCCACGCACACCGAGCAAAGGCACGCCACCATACTCGGAGTAATCAATCTTTTTGCGAAATTCGGCGAACGCATGGCGGGACAAGACGTAACCCACTTGCGCGCTCAGGCTGCTCTGCAAAGCCTTTTTTAGCATCCCGCCCACATGCTCAACGAGGCCTTCGCTGATCTTGAGAACAATATTGCCGACGAAACCGTCACATACGATGACATCGACGTTGCCCTTGAAAAAATCTTTACCTTCGACATTGCCGACGAAATTCAGGGAACTTTGCTTGAGGCGGTTCGACACCTCGCGCGTCAGCTCATTGCCCTTCATTTCCTCCTCGCCGATGGAGAGAACGGCAACACGAGGCCGCCTCACGCCGAAAATCGCGCGGCAATAAATCTCGCCCATGACGGCAAATTGCTCGAGATGCTCTGGCTTCGAATCGACATTGGCACCGATATCCAGGAGAACCGCAGCCCCGCCCTTGGCCGTCGGAAAGGGAGCTGCAAGCGCCGGACGATCCACAGAAGGCAGCGTCCCCAAGATAAATCGTGCAACGGCCATTACAGCGCCCGTATTTCCAGCGCTGACCAGCGCATCCGCCTGCCCCTGGCGCACCAACTTGGCTCCGACGTGCACCGAGCTGTCACGTTTCTTGCGGAACGCCAGGGAGGGTGAATCCTCCATGGTGATCACTTCCGTCGCATTCACAACTTCGAGCGGAAGGCCCCTCCACGATTGGCGGTTGAGCTCAGCGCGCACCTTCGATTCCATGCCAACGAGGAGAATGCGCACGCCGTATTGGCGCGCAGCAAGGACAGCTCCCTCGACTTCCGCACGAGGAGCGTGGTCGCCACCCATAGCGTCCAACGCAATGGTTATCATCGGCTCGCACCCGCTCAAATTGACTAGGAGACTCCGAGATCCCCAATCTCGGGGATCAGGCTTCTGTATCCACGACTGCCCGCCCCTTATAATACCCGCAATGAGGGCAGGCGCGATGGGCGAGCTTCGGCTCGTGGCAGTGCGGACACTTCGCGATCGACGGCGTTTTCAGATGATCGTGCGCGCGCCGCGTGCTAGTGCGTTTCTTCGAGTGACGTCGCTTTGGATTCGGCATTCCAACTCCTTGCGCGGAGGACGCACGGCGCCCTTCCGCCAAATTGAGATCTTACTATTTTTTATTGCTTTTTCGACCAGTCCTGCTTGAGACGTGCGAGCGGCACCAGGCGCGGGTCAGCGACATGGGTTTCGCAGCGGCACTCTTCCTGATTCAAATTCACCCCGCAGTGCGGGCAAAGCCCGCGGCAATCACTGCGGCAAATCACCTTCATGGGCAGCGACAAATTGACCTGTTCGGCGAGGACGTCGGCAAGGAAAAGCCCGTCTCCCTCAAAAAATGCCACATCCGTATCATCCAGATTCAGGCGGACTTCTTCCTCCCTGCTGATGGAGGTCATGGGTCTGTAAAAAAGATCGAAATTCTTGCTGACTTCCTCGACAACCGTCTCCAGGCAGCGGGCGCAATTCAGCTCAAGCCGGGTATGAAACGTGCCGTAAATGCGAATCTGATTGTCGACCAGCTCCGCCGTGGCACGCACATCCAGCGGTTCGATTTGGCGGAATTCACCGGAATGGAAATCCAGCGTGCCCGGGGCATAGTTTCGCCGGATGCGAATCTTGCGCGTGGCCAGTTCGTGTACGTCGAGGAACATGAAAATCCCAGAAAATGCGAGTGAAGGTTCATTATAAGGTGCGGTCAGGCAATGTCAAGGAAACGGCCAAGAAACCACACGAATGGTGCGAATCGGATACTTACCCTTCCAGCCAGACTCTCAGGATGGGTGAGCGCCACTCTGGACCATGTACAGTCTACAAAGCCGCCCCAGCGTGAAAACCAGAATCACGAACGCGAGCCACGCAAACCAATCTCCCAGCCGAAGATATAGAGTCGCGTCATGCGTAACCGGCACATCCGCGACGAGTGTCGCGAACGGAGCAGAATCGCTTCTTGTCTCCGCCAGGATGCGTCCACGGTCGTCGCTGACCGTCAAGTAGCCGCCTCTTGCCGCACGAACAATGCTGAACCCGTCCTCCACACCGCGCATTATTGCTATGTGGCCATGCCAACTCGCGTCAATGACGAAATCCCAACCAGGAACCAACATGAGGCCTGCCCCTGCTTCGCCATACTTCCGGGAGAGCGCGGTAAAATCCATATCCTTACAAATTGCCACGCCCCAAGTTTCGGAAGCCTCCCGCATGAATGTGAGAGTCGTGCCTGGCTTGAATTTCGACTCAAACGGGGGCAGCATATGCTCTTTATCGTAGCGCATGACTGGAGCAGCCGCCCGGTACACGCGGGCCTGGTTATATTTCAATGGTGGAGATACAGCGACCATACCGACGACGATGACGACTTTGGTTTTGTCAGCCGAGGACTGGAAGATCGAGTCGGCAGTCTTACTGTCGGGCCCGACGACTCCGAGTTTCTCGGGCAATACGATAACCTGTGCTCCGCGACCTGCTAGACTCTCTGCCGCGGCAACATATTCGCGGAAAAGCTGATCGGTCTGGCTACCCGCGATGGCCACGTTCACGTTGGCTGGCTGATCTGAGGCGATGAGTCCGACGCGCATCCGCTGGTCTCGCATTGGCATCGCGAGGCGAAACGCGCCAAAGATGAGGACCAAGACAATAATCCCTACTCCCGTGCCGACGATACGCAATCCCTGTCTCGGCGCAGTTCGACGCAAGTACAGCCTGATGGCAAGTGCGGCGGAAAATAGCAACAATAGAAACGACAGGCCCCACGGGCCTGTGACCGACGCAAGTTGCAAAAAAGGCAAGAACTTGAGCTGCGTATAAGAAAGACTCCCCGCCGTACCATCGGGCGTAAAGAGATTATGAGCGTATTCGCAGGCGACCCAAAGCGCCGGGAAGGCCAGCAATGCGCTCCATGGCGCGCCGCGCCGGAGCAGTGCGCGAAATAGCAACACACCCAGCGTGAACACAAACGCCTCAACGAAAAAAATGGATACGAACGTCACAAAACTCAGGCCCAGAGTTGTATGCAGGTAGCGCCACATCGTGAAACTGCCGGCGAACCACGCAAGAAACGCCGAGATGGCGGCGGTCGGCGAGGAACTACGCGAGGCAAAAATAAGCACGGGTAACGGCGCAAACCACATCAGCGGCCACCAAGGATTGAGCCCGTTGCCGAACCAAACCAATCCCGCCGTAGATATAATTGCAACTGATGCGGCTGCTAAGCGCCGCCGATCATTTTCGAAGACCATCGATGTACCTCTTGAACGATCGCCGATAGAGCGCGCGAAAGCTCCGCGCCCTCGTACCAATGCGTCCTCCCAAATAGAGCATGATTAGGCCGTGGGACAGTGCCCCCATCTCGAAGACGATTTCCCAGGCGTCGTCCTCACGAAAATGACCACTCCACATTCCCTCTTGCACTGCCTCCGCCATCAGATTTGCCGTGGGAGAGCGACCCGCTTTGAAGTCCAGCGGATAGCGGCGGGCACCTTTGCGCGGATTGAGAAACATAAGCTCGAAAAGTCGCGGACTTTCGAGCGCGTGCAGCAAGTAGATGTCTGCCATCCGCGCCAACTGTTTCTCGGCGCTGCCGGAAAATTGCCGGCGTGAAAGGCGGACAGACAACTCGGCGAATCCTTTGTCTGCTAGGGCATTCAGCAAACCTTCTCGGTCGGGGTAGTGCCGATAAATGGCCATGGCTGTGATTCCCACGGCCTTTGCGACGCGGCGCATGGTCACCGCGTCCGCTCCTTCTTCGTCCAAAAGTTTGCGAGCGGCAATAGCGATTTTTTGCGCAGTGCGATCTCTGCTCATGTATACGGTGTATACTCCATCCGCACAAAATAGCACAAATTAGAGTCCGGCGCAAAAAACGAAATCCACTCTTGCCGAGGCCTCCGGCTTACCTTGAATTCCGAGATGGTGGAACCAACGAATTGGCGCCAAGAGGCTTGGACGAACCAATCTGCTCCTGATGCTGTTGCAACAAATAATGATCGGTCATGCCGGCGATATACTCGCAAACAACGCGGTGGGGTTTCTCGCGGCGCGTCTTTTCTGCATAGGCGGCGGGCATCTTTTCAGGATGTTGCAGATAGAAGAGAAATAGCTCATCGAGAGCCGCGACGGAACGTTCGCGATCTTCGGTGATCGCCGGATTCTCGTAGAGACGCGCGCTCAGGAATCTCTTTAGCGCCATAACCTTTGCAGCAATTCCCATTGAAAAACTGACAAGCCTCTTGGGTTGGCGGCGGACATCTTCGACACTCGCGACTCTTGCCGCAGTCACCTCGGAGCGAGCGTGCTCGATCAAGTCCGTGGCCAAAGTGTCCAGAACTCGCTTGAGCGCTTCGTTGAATTTCAGTCTTTTCTGACCGCTCGGATAGCGGCGGTCGACGTCCTTATAGACTTCGTCGAACAAAGGGACTGCTGAAGCCAGATCATCAAGTTGCAGCAAGCGAGCTTCGAAACCGTCGTCCAGATCAGCCGTGTTATAGGCGATTTCATCAACCAGATCGATGAGCTGGGCTTCGAGGGGAGGACGCTGATCGAGAAGATATTCGACGAGTTCGGGAAATTCCGCAGCGGAATAATCGCGAGAGTGCTTGATGATTCCTTCGCGCACCTCAAAGGTCAGGTTGAGGCCCGAAAAATCCAAATAACGTTGCTCAAACTGCTCGACAATGTAAAGCGCGTGGAGATTGTGATTGAAACGGTCGCCGTGCTCGCGCATGCGCAGGTCCAACTGGCGCTCGCCGGCATGGCCGAAAGGAGGGTGGCCAATGTCGTGCACGAGAGCCAAGGCCTCGACAAGATCTGCGTTCAAACCAAGCGCACCTGCCACCGTTCGGGCGATCTGAGCTACTTCGAGTGTGTGCGTCAATCGATTGCGGAAATGATCCGAAAAGCGCGTGGTAAACACCTGCGTCTTCGCCTCGAGACGCCGGAAGGCCCGGGAATGGACGACGCGATCGCGGTCCCGCGCATAATCGTTACGGTAGGGATGCGGCGGCTCAATATGGCGCCTGCCGCGCGTCTGGCGCACGTCCATGGCATACGGAGCCAGATTCGAGGCGATATTCATATTTGCCATTGTAGCGGAACCTCGCGGCGCTTCCCATGCCCGCTGTTTCTAGCCGCTTTCGATGTTAGAATCCCGCGCCGGAGATCAATCGCACTTACGGTCACACAATGCTTTTCTCATTCGTTCTCGTTTGGCCACAACCTCTTGAGCCGGCAGGCTCGCTTTGGCTCTCTGCTCTTGCTGCGATTGTCCCGCTAGCGGTTGTTCTGACGCTGATGGGGGGATTGCGCAAGAGCGGTCTTTTCTCTTCCGCGTGCGGGCTGGTCGTAGCTGGTGTTATGGCGATCTTCGTGTGGCGAATGCCGTTTGTGCTCGAGCTTTGGAGTGTCGTCTACGGCTTGATCTATGCGCTGTGGTCTATCATGTGGATCGTGTTCGCCGCGCTTTGGCTGTATAACCTGACGGTCGAAACAGGCCACTTTGAATCGCTCCGGCGTTGGATGACGCAGAACGCATCCGGCGATGCTTGTATCCAGGCCGTTCTGGTCGCTTTCTGCTTTGGCGCCCTGCTCGAAGGCACGGCCGGTTTCGGAGCCCCAGTCGCGATTACAGCTTTCCTTCTCGTTGGCATGGGATTTGCGCCTCGCCGGGCCATTTTGATTTCACTCATCGCCGATACTGCTCCTGTGGCATTCGGCGCGCTTGGCATTCCCATCGTCGCGCTGGCCGCGGTGACGGGAATCGACCTGATGAAACTTTCGTCCATGGAGGGAAGACAGCTTCCTTTTCTTTCAGCCATCCTGCCTGCATATCTGGTTTGGGTGGTGGCGCGCGGCAAAGGGTTGAAGCGCGCATGGCCAGCGGCGATGGTTGCAGGAATCAGTTTCGCGCTTGCGCAATATTTCGTCTCTAACTTCTGGGGCCCTTGGGCCGCGGACATCATCGCCGCATTGGCGTCGATTGCGGCACTGGTTCTTTTGCTGCGTTTCTGGAAACCCCTCGCGGTAGACAGTTCGAATCCGGCGAAATCTCCCAACCGGCAGAATTTTCCGATCTCCTCCCGTGAAGCGTTCAGTGCCTGGTTGCCGTGGATTCTTCTGTCCGGCGTCATGGTCTTGTGGTCGTACCTTAAGGTTTTCGCGAAGGGACAGATAACGTTCGAAATCCCGCATCTTCACAATGCAATTCTTATTACGCTCTATGGCCAGCCTTACGCGGCCCGCTATTCTTTCCAGCCGCTGGCCGCTGGCACTGCGGTTCTCGCGGCGGCTATCCTCACAGCGCTTTGCCTTCGGGTGCGGCCCAAGACGTTCGCCAACGCCGGAATAAAAACGCTACGTCAGCTTCGCGTCGCTGGTCTCACCGTGCTGCTCATCGTCGCGCTGGCCTATCTTTACAATTATTCCGGCATGGCCTACACACTCGGCGCTGCGGTCGCTCATGCAGGACGCTTCTTCCCAGTGCTAAGCAGTTACGTTGGCTGGGTTGCATGTTTTCTGAGCGGCAGCGATACTGCGAGCAATCTGCTTTTTGGCAATTTGCAAGTCGTCGCTGCGCACCAATTGCATTTGAATCCTGTGCTGATGGCCGCGACCAACTCCTCCGGCGCGATTACGGGAAAGATGATCTCGCCGCAAAATATCGCTGTTGGCGTCACCACCGTCGGCCTTATCGGCGAAGAAGGCAAGGTCCTTCGCTCTGCTTTCTGGCACAGTATATTTTTTGCATTACTGATTGGCCTGCTCGCGCTTGCGCAAGTCCACTGGCTCAGCTGGATGGTCCCATAAGCACCGCGCTGCGAAATGTGGCTGCATTCCCAAGCGTGTAGCGCCGAGTCAGGCTCCCGCCGTAGACTATTAGCGTGGTCCTGAGGAGGAACGTATGGCAAGGAAAGCAACGGCAGTCTGGAACGGTATGCTTCGCGATGGAAGCGGCACGATTTCGACGGAAAGCGGCGTGCTCTCGAAGGCGAATTATTCTTTCACTTCCCGATTTGAAAATGGCAAAGGAACAAATCCAGAAGAATTGATTGCTGCGGCGCACGCAGGATGCTTCAGCATGGCTCTCTCCGCGCAGCTCGGCAATGCGGGGCTTAAGCCAGAGACGATTGAAACGACGGCTGCAGTCACGCTCGAAAAACAGGGAGACAGTTTCTCGATCACGAAGATTCATCTCGACGTAAAAGCTCGCATTCCCAACGCCGACAAAGCAGCCTTTGAGAAAGCTGCCGAAGCCGCTAAGGCTGGCTGCCCAGTCTCGAAAGTCCTGAAAGCGAATATCACGATGACAGCGCAACTCGAGAATCAACGTGCAAGCGGAGCATGAACATTAAGAAACTCCTAGCGTGCAGTTGAGATTCGCCTAAATTACGTGAGGTTTTTGTTGTATTGGACGAAACCGGACCGCCCTGCAATGCGATCGTAAAGCAGCATTGCGTCCGTATTCGTCTCGTGCGTCAACCAATAGACACGCGAGCACCTAGCCGCGCGAGCGACGGCATATACGTGTTCGATCAGTTTGCGTCCGATTCCTGCGCCACGCTTGTCTTCCGCGACGAAAAGATCCTGCAGATAGCAATAATTCTCAACGGTCCAGCAGGAGCGGTGAAAAATCCAGTGCACGATGCCCACAGCCTGGTCGCCAGCTAATGCGATGGCGCCAAACATCGGTTCGCGCGGATCGAGAAGGCGCCTCCACGTCATGCGAGTCGTTGCCTCAGGAATCTGCTCCTTGTAAAACTTCTGGTAGCCGAGCCATAGAGGCAGCCAAACCTCCTGATCCGTGATTTGCAGCGGCCTCACTTTGAAAGCGTCCGTGGAACTCATCCATTCGTCTCCTCAATTTGGCTCGGCCAAAAGGCGATCTCGCTGGCTCTGTGAGAGTAGATCCTGATACTCCGCATGCTTACGAATGTAGCTTGCCACAAATGGGCACAACGGAATGACTCGAAGATGATTCATGCGCGCAAAATCAAGCGCGGTTCGAACCAGTTTTGTGGCTACGCCTTTTCCTTCGAATTTTGCAGGCACTTCCGTATGCAGAAACACAATTTGATCCCCTATGCGCCGATAGGTGATACCAGCGGTTTCGCCGGCCAATCTGGCTTCAAAGCGATGAGCTTCTTCATTGTTTGCCACAGTCACATGATCCAGAGATTCCATCACGGGCTCGTTTTCTTCGTGGCTTTTACCCATTATCGAGGGATTCAACCCATAAGTGCCGAGGGACGGAAGAATTGCCGCTTCATCAAAAATTTCACTCTCGTGGATGTTTACCGATCTCTCTGATAGGCTCCACTCATGAGTTAACACATCGCACAAAGCGCGCTCGCAACCGCAGCAGAGTATACCTGAAACGAATCTAAAATCCCGCCGTGCATGCAGCAAAGTTTTGCAACATGCGGGAAGTCGAAGCGTCAAGCGACCTCGGAAGTATCCAATATGTCCTTTCTTTACAGCCTGTTAGATTGGTGGCTCATATGCTTCTCTATCGGCAGGCCTCGCTGACAGGCAAAGTATATGGTCCGATGCGGGAGATGCTGTTTGGGAGATTTACGAACGGTATGCGGCGCGTTGCGGTGAGTTTCCTGCGAGTTCTGGAGTTCTGCGTTCATAGCAGTGGCGAGGCTTGTTACAGGAGGGCGAGAACGGGGATGAACATAAAGGGCGTAATTTTCGCATTCTCACTATTGCTGTTTGCTGTGCCAGCCCACGCGCAACAGCACGCCAATGCTAACGGCGGAGGCTCGCCGACGTCGGCTCTGAGTTATGCGGGCGGCGGCACTGCGGGCAGTGGCAGCGGGGGGTCGGTAGGATTTGGATTCAGTTTTCTGCGACCTACAAGTCCCGCCAGGTTTCGGATTGTCAGTGCACAAGGCTCGAGAACATATGAACCTTCGACGTTCGTTTCCTACAAAGAAGCCGTAGAAATGGGAATCGCTGCAATGACCCGCAAGCCCAAAACCATTGTCGAAGTCGCTGCTGAGTATCGCGCGCAAAAGGCACGCAAGAACTAGCTATGCCCTTTCCGAATGCCTTGCGATAGATTCTTTAAGTTCGCGAGCCTCATCCGGCACCCAGAACAACCTTTTCGTCAGAAACGCGAGAAGTGGTTTGGTAGCGATACCGGGAATCGAACCCGGATTTGAGCCTTGAGAGGGCTCCGTCCTAACCGTTAGACGATATCGCCCCACAGACAATCAGCCGGCAAGGCAACAAATTCAACTAGACCCTGCAGTACAATATGGCAATTTTCGCATGCCTGTACATTAGCCGCAAGTGGGCCAACCACTATTCGAAGTCGCGCGCATAAATCTGCCTTCTGTTATGATTCCGCGAAACCCTGCAAGGCCGGAATCCGTCTGTCTTGGCGCACGAAAAGGGGTGGATCCTATGACAAGAAAGAGTTCTTTTTCAAAGCTCGCTGCCTGCCTTGCGATTTTGCCGCTGTTTTTCTTCTGCCCGAATGTCAGCGCGAATGGTTCCGTGACGGCCAATTCCGCTCACAAGACATCGACAAAAACAAAAAAGAAAAGCGCCGAGCCTGCTGTGCAGGCAATGGACGCGGACTACACCGCAAAAATCAAAGAATACACGACGGAGCCTTATCTTTCGACGCCGCTCGTTGACCACCTCCCTGCGTCGAGCACCGTCCCTTCACCCGACAAGGTTCTCGGATACATCATCGGCACACCGAACAAGCTTACCCACGTGGCGGATATTTATCGCTACTACCATGCGCTCGAAAAGGCTTCGCCGCGCGTCCGCACCTTCATCACTGGCAAGAGCGAAGAGGGACGCGATTTTATGGTCGTCGCCATCAGCGATGAACGCAACATCGCCCAACTCGACCATTATCGTGATATCACCGCAAAGTTAGCCGACTCGCGGAAAATTACCCCCGATCAAGCAACGGAACTCGAGCAAACCGGCAAGCCTTTCTACTGGCTTTCTGGCTCAATTCACTCACCAGAAACTGGCTCGCCCGAAATGCTGATGGAGCTTGCGTATCGGCTGGCCGTCGAAGATTCACCGATGATCGATCAGATTCGCAAGAACGTCATCGTGCTCATCACACCTGTTCTCGAAGTGGATGGACGTGATCGCGAAGTGGATCTCTACAACTGGGAAAAAGCCAATCCCGATAAACAGGCGCCGAGCCTGATTTACTGGGGTCACTACGTCGCGCATGACAACAATCGCGATGGCATCGCCATGGCGTTGCAGCTTTCAAAGATCCAGATGAAGACGTTTTTCACCTGGCATCCGCAGGTCCTTCACGATTTGCACGAATCTATTCCTTTCCTTTACATCTCCACCGGCACAGGGCCGTACAACGCCTGGCTCGATCCGATTGTGGAGAGCGAATGGCAGGAGCTTGCCTTCAATGAAGTACAGCAGATGACCGCGTATGGTGTTCCCGGTGTTTGGACGCACGGCTTCTATGACGGCTGGGCGCCGAACTACATGATGTTCGCGGAGGCAGGGCACAACGGCATCGGACGTTTCTATGAAACATTCGGTGGCCGCGGCGCGGATACATCCGTACAGACCATTTCCCCGGCGGACACGAGCATCAACTGGTATCGGCCCAATCCTCCGATGCCGAAAATCAACTGGTCCATCCGAGACAATGTCAACCTGCAGCAGAGTGCTCTGCTCATCGGATTGAATTATATGGCGCAGCGGCCGGAGCAATTCCTCGCTCGCTTTTACAACATGAGTCGGCGTTCCGTCGCTAAAGCGACCACTGAAGGGCCGGCCGCCTACGCCGTCGTGAATGACGGCAAGCGCCCTGCGCTCGACGCGCACCTCGCGCGTCTCTTGCAAGACCAAGGTGTCGAAGTCGCGCGTTTGGAAAAGGCGGTAACGGTGACTTCACCCACCTTCGCCGATCCTTTTGCCGACGGACAAACAACCGACAGAAAGTCTGCCGATGGCAAGATGTCCGGCGACAATTCCGATCAAAGGTCACACGGAGGCATGAATCCCGCGGAAAAACCTCCCGCGACAACGACGATCCCTGCGGGCAGCTATATCATCCGCATGGACCAACCATACAGCCGTGAAGCCGATATGCTTCTCGACACGCAGTATTACTCCATTCACGATCCCACGCCCTATGACGACACGGGCTGGACTCTCGGCCCGCTCATGGATGTCACCACAGTGCGCATTACGGATCCGTCCATTCTGAAAGCTCCGATGACGCTCATCGATGGGCCTGCGCGTGCCACCGGACAAATCGACGGAGGCGGAGGATCTTTCATCATCAACGCCGATGCCGAACCGGCGCTTGCTACTCTTCGCTTCCGATTAGCTGACGTGAAGATGTTCGCCGCAGAGGATTCATTCCAGGCGGACGGCCAGGATTTTCACGTCGGCTCGTTCATCATTCCCGCAGACGGCAATCCGTCCAATCTTCGCGACGAGCTTTCTTCCGCTGCGAAGGATCTCGGCCTGGAGATTCACGCGACCTCGGCAAACATTTCCGTAACGCGTCATCCGCTAGAGACGCCGCGCATCGCCTTGGTGCACAACTGGATGAACACGCAGCCGGAAGGTTGGTATCGCCTTGCTCTCGAAGCATGCAAGGTGCCGTATTCCTATATCTCAGAGGCAGTCGTCCGCGAGACACCGGACCTGCGTGCAAAATACGATGTGATTATCCTTCCGCCATCCATGCCAAATCTTGCGCGCCTCATCAATGGCGTTCCTCTGCGGATGCTCCCGGATGGCAGCGTGGCTGGAAATGCGATTCCATGGGAAAAGTCCGATTTGACTCCGAGCTTCGGCCTTGGCGCGGATCAAACGGGCGATATTCGCGGCGGATTCGATTTTTCGGGCCTCGCGAATTTGAAAACATTTGTCGACAACGGAGGTTTGCTCATCACCATCAGCAGCAGCTCCGTGATTCCCGTGAACACAGGAATCACCGATACTGTCTCGATCGTCCCCACGCCGCAATTGCACGCGCGCGGCGCAATTTTTAACGCGACGGTGGAGGATCCGCGCGATGCGATTACCTACGGATACGATTCCAAGGTTCCAGTTTATTTCAACCAAGCGCCGGTGTTTCGCGTTTCGCTCACCGGCGGCGGTGGCGGATTCGGGGGTGGCGGTGAAGACGGCGGAATGGGTGGACGTACCAGCGGACGCGGCTCTCTCACCGATCCCGATGTTCCGCAGGGCCGTCCGTACGTCGCTCCACCGCCGGCTGATCACCGGACACGCGCGGAGCAGGAGCTTTACGTTCCGCCGGGAGCAAGGGAATACGTGAGCGCCTATATCCCTCCGAAGCCGCTGTGGCCACACGTCGTGTTGCGTTTCGCGGACGAGAAAAATCTCTGGGTCAGCGGGATGTTGGACGGAGGACAGGCACTTGCGCAGTCACCCGCCATCGTAGATGTGCCTGTAGGTCGCGGCCACGTCGTTTTGTTCGCGATCAATCCGATGTGGCGGCAAATCACGCAAGGCAGCTTCATGCTACTGCTTAACGCAGCGATGAACTATGACCATCTGACCGACACGGCGGGTCCCCGATGAAGTCGCAATAGCAGCGAATGAACAGAACAATCGGGCGGCACAAATCGAGCCGCCCGATCGTTTATATTCGCGGAGCTTCCTAGCGCGCGTCCAGCTTTCTTCCCGCGCTCAAATTGTCGAAATTCAGGATTGTGTTCAGGACAAGCGAATAACTTCCCCAAGTTTCGCCGCGATAAATCGGGTTATTCGAGAACAGCACGACGTGGCCGGATTGCATGGGCACATCGATGACGCTCGCATGCTGCGCGATGTCCTCGCCACCTTCGACAAGGCCGGAAACCAGAAGATTACGGCTATCGGTATAACGGAAAATAACCCGCGGACGATATTGCGGGGGAATCAGGCCGACGTTGTTTCGTGTCTCTTCCGGCGTCACCGGCCCGGCCTGCCAAGGTTCAACGACAGGCTTTGGCGGCACTGCTTCGTTCTTGCGACCAACCACAAAATCGGGGTCGTCCAGCGTTCCCCGGCCGGTTGCGCGCCCGTTGATTCCCGGGCCAAGCCGGCGAAAACCGCCGCGGCCCTGAACGTTGCTTACGTCGAATACCGGACCGTTATAGCAGTAAACGGAAAGCTCGTCGCCGTAGCCGTAAGCAATCGGGCTTGCGGGGTCGACAATTTGTGTGCGCACGACACTGCCGATGATGCGTTCGCGCGGCGCACGACCTATCGAGACCCCGTGCGTGAGGCCCAGAGCTACGGCCAGATTGGCCGTGTCCATCACGGTGACCAACACGCCGCCGTGATTAACAAAATCTTGCAAGTGCGCGACACCATCCCAGCCGAGTTCTGGGCGCATGTCGTCCGTGGAATCGAGTTTGCCAATATTCGGAGTGAGCTCGGTAGTTTTCCAGGGAAGTGGGTTGCCCCAAGCCGTCGGCAGGCCATTGATAATTAAATCCGGGCTCACGAAGCGGCCAACTGGTGGAAAGAGGATGACGTCGTATTTTGAATTGAGATCGGCATTCTTCGCGACGGTTTGCGTGCTGATGTAGTCATACGGGACATGCATAAAGTCGAGAGCTTGACGCCACCAACCTTCCGTCTGCGTGCTGAGCCATGTATGGAGGATAGCAACGCGGGCAGCGCGCACGGGGTGCGTCTTCACTGAAGGTGCCGTGCTCAACGCGTACGCCTGCAAACCCAAATCCGAGACGGCTTTCTGCAGGGCCGCACTGTCCACTCCTTGAATCAAAAACGTGCCGCGATTGAAATTATGTCCGTCGGCCGTGAAGGGCTCTTCCGCCGCTTCAATTTGCGCGTCTTTCAACTGATAACGCAAAGTGGCGAGGGCTGTATCTGCATTGTCATTGATGGCGAGCACCGTTCCCGCGCCGAAAACGCCGCTCGGCGGAGCGATTTGCGTGACACGTTCCATGGGAACGGAAAGAACGCCCGGATCGGTGACGCGCGCGACTTTGACATCGAACAATTCACCGAAAGTCCAGCCCGTATCGTCATACGGAGTTTTTTGTGGGTCGTCCGGGCTCCAATATTGATAATCGAGCAAAGAATCGGCAATGCGGGAATAGGGTTGATCCATGCGAACGATATAGCTGCCCGCCGGGAAGCTGAGCGTCGTGGTTTGCGGAGCGGAATTATCCGCAGCGGATTGCGGAGTGCCAGCGCGGGCGCGCTCATGAGATCTTCTCGCGGGCATCATCACTGTGAAAGCAGCTGTAGCACGAGAAATCTCACAGTGCTGCAACTGTAGGATGTGCAGCAATTCGGCCTGGGCTCCGGTGCGCGGATCATCCGCCGGCATAACATAAGCGGTTGGGCCTTCCTCCTCGGGCTTTTGGATAGAGCGCTTCGCCTTCAAGTAGAAGTTCTTCAGAAACATCTGCCGATTCTCAGAGAAGAAGTGCAGGGAGGTCAGCAAACCTGTTTCTTCGTAATTGTTGTTGTCGCGCTGCGACCACGTGACCTTGGGCAGCGGAGGATTTTGCCGCCACCAGGTGCGCGAATATTCATCTGGGCCAAGCGTGCGTTGTTCCGTGTCAGCCCCACCATTGCCGAATGTCTCATAAAGGCGGCTGATGCCGTTGTGCAGCGCGGCGAAGAACATCAGATAGCCGGGCGACCAAGTGTCGAACTGACCGTGCGTGAAGACTCCTGGCATGCCGAACTTGGTCATGTCCTGTACATTGCGCCAGCCGAGGATTTCCCACTCATTTGTGAGGATCGGATCAACCCAGGCGTTGAAAGGGCCATCGCCCGCGGTGTTGTCGTAAAGATAGGGCACCGACTCATGGAGGTCATGCAAGACTTGCGCATCCCAACCAACGAATGTGTTGAGGACGTTTTGGCTGAGCTTGAGCGTCATTCCCATGGCATCACGATTGTTGTCGTGCGCCACGTAGTGGCCCCAATAAATAAGCGGAGGATAATTCTCCTGCAAATGCGCACGGTGCCAGCGATAAAGATCGGCCATGCGGTCGCGCCCGTCGACCTCGACGATGGGCGTAATCAGCGTGATGACGTGGTCGCGAATTTCTTGGATATAGGGACTGTCATCAACGGCCAGTCGATAAGCCAATTCCATCAGCGCTGTCGGCGCACCCGTTTCCGTCGAATGAATCGTGCCTGTGATGTAGTAGACCGGAACCGATCCGTCAACGAGCTTGTCCGCCACGGCATCGTCCAGATGAATCGTGCGGGGGTCGGCGAGCTGCGCAAGGCGCGCGCGATTTTCCTCCAGATGCTGCATATTTGCCTCGGACGTCACGGCGACGGCAATCATCTCGCGCCCTTCTTCCGTGTGGCCGATGGAGAAAACCTTCACACGCGGGCTGGCCTTAGCCAGCATGCGCATGTACTGATAAACCTGCGAAGAATACGGGAGGATATCCGGTGCGCCAGCAATGTCTCCCAGCACAGCTTCCGGCGTGGGCACAGTTTTCGATGCCGGTAGGTAATTGACGAGTGGCGAGGTGAAGTACGGCTCCGTGGTGTACTTCTGAATCTTTTGCGTGTAGGCCTCGTCAACTGGCTGTTTGGGGTCTCGCCCCGGCGTATCGGAGTCCGCAGCGGAAAGGCCTGTGGTGACCAATAGAATTCCACAAAAAAGGAGCGCACAGCACCGAATTACGCGCAGATGCCAGATTCGATTAAACATGGTCCCCCCCCGTATTTTGACAGATCAACTCGGGCGCGCTAAGTGCGCGTGAGTTTAAGGATTCACTCACAGAGCAGCGCAAGAGCTACGGCAAAATCGACATAGACACGTGGTTGGCCTTCAGAGTCTCATTAAAGGCGGGCGTGTCCTTGTCGCGTAGTTCCTCAAACGATCGCTGTGCCGCTGCGATTTCCTGCTTGAACATGTTATGGACAGCGATAGCCTGATCCGTCGGCGGCAAGTCAGCGCCGCTTGAGCCTTCGCCCGGTGAACCGTTCATCAGAGCGCCGAGATTTGTCAATCGACCGTAAAGGCCCATCGGAGCGCGGAAAGAATCCTCCGTGCGGCCCGTCAAAGTCACGTCGATAAATTTGCCTTCGGTCGCAATAGCTTTGGTCTCCAGCTCTTTCGCGGCCTTCACGACCACAGCATATTTCGGGTCATCGCCGAACATCTTCTGCAGGTCTTCCAATTGCTTGCGCGTCCATTCAATGTGGTTGACCATGTTCGCGATGTCGCTCATCTCGCCGCGAATTTGCAGCAGGAACTGTACTTCGCTCTCGATGTCCCGTTCGGTGCCAAGCGTATGCGGATCGGGCAGCACTTCGAGCGGCGCCGCGAAGTCCTTGCCGTCAACGCTCAGCTTCACTGTGTACTTGCCCGGTGCGACACGTGGTGCGCCATCGAAATGCACCCAGTTTACAAACTTTCGGTAGCCTTCTTTGGGTACTTCTACCCACGGCTCGCCGGGGGGACTCGTACGCAGCTTAATTTCTGTCGCTGGATCGTAGCGCAGATCCCACCAGACGCGGTTGAGCCCTGGTTTTAAACCATCATACTTGATGGTGCGAATCGCTTTTCCGTCTGCGCCTGCAATCGTAATTTCTGCCTTTTTTGCTGGCGCTTTCAGATAGAAGTTAATGTCTGCGCCATATTGTGGATTTTTGCCGACTACATGGCTGCCAGTGTCAGCTTCTCGAGTGTTGTCGAACGTGCGGAAACGATACGCCGACCGAGGCTGGAAAAGATAGGTATCTGCGCCTTTGGCCTTGTCGTAGTCGCGAAGCGGCGTAATGTCGTCGAGAATGTACAGGCCGCGTCCATAAGTTGCCACAACAAGGTCATTGAACTTCGGTTGGATGGTGAGCCAATACACCGGCGCTGGAGGCATATTGTTGCGCAACGCCGTCCAATGGCCTCCATCATCCCAAGATACGTAGACGGAATTATCCGTTCCGAGGTACAGCATGCCCTTGCGAACTGGGTCTTCGATGATGCAGTGCACGCTGCTGTTCATCGACTTTGGCACATCGCCGCTAATCAACTGCCAGGACTGACCATAGTCGCTTGTCTTGTATATGTACGTGCCGTAATCGCCGACCTGCTCCAGGTTCACGGAAATGTACGCGGTACCCGCATCGAAATGCGACGGCTCGATGTTCTCGACCGTGCCCCACGGCGGGAGATTGGGGATATTCTTCGTGACGTTCGTCCAGTTCTTGCCGCCGTCCCGGGTCATGTTTACCTGGCCATCATTGCTGCCTGTCCAGATGAGCCCCGCCGTGACGGGCGACTCTGCAATGGCGTAGAGCGTGGACCCATCGAAGGTCATCAAATTATCGCCCGCGATGCCGCCAGAACTCTGTTGGTGACTCTTGTCGTTTGTTGTGAGGTCTGGGCTGATGACGCGCCACGATTGCCCCCCATTATCGGTTTCATGAACGTACTGGCTGCCGACATAGACGCGATTGTGATCATGGGGCGACACGTTGATGGGAAACGTCCAATGCCAGCGATACTTGACGTCCGCGGGCGCCCAGCCATAGCTGGCATCCGGCCACACTGTTACACTGCGCGCCTGGCCTGTACGCAAATCCATGCGCGTCAATTCGCCGTCATAGCAGGCCGACCAGACGATGTTATTGTCCGCGGGATCGGGAATCGTGAATCCGCTCTCGCACCCGCCCACATGCGTCCATTCACCGGTCGAAATGCCGCCGCCAAAGAGTCCGCCCTGGCCTTCCAGATTGTTGCTGGGTCCGCGAAATGAGGTGCCATCCTGGCGATTGGTGTAAACGAAATACGGAACCCGGTTGTCGGTGTAAACATGATAAAGCTGCGCGATGGGCAATTGCACGCGCGCGTAGGTCTTTCCACCGTCGAAACTGATGGAACCACCAGCGTCATTCGCGACCATCACGCGCTGCGGATTCAGAGGATCGAACCATACGTCGTGATTGTCGCCGCCCGCTGACCCAAGCCCCGTAGGATTGGCTCCTCCTTCACCGCCAAAACCGGGGATAAAAATCGTATGCCCACCGTCGACGGAAATGCTGAAGCCAACGGACACAAAAAAAAGTTCATTTTCATTATTTGGCGCTACGCCAAATCGCACATAATAAGGCGCGCGTTCGGCAAGAACGTGTTGCTGGTTGACAAGCATCCATGTCTTTCCTGCGTCGTCGGAACGATAAAGGCTTGGTGTTTTTTCTTCAATAAGAGCATAAACACGATTCGAATCGCTCGGCGCGACCGCGACTCCGGTCTTCCCGATTGCTTCGGTTGCTGCCGGCAGACCATTTCCCGCCAATTTTTTCCACGTATCGCCCCCATCGTGCGACACGTAGACGCCACTACCGCTGCCGCCGCTCTTAAGATTCCAAGTTCGGATTTCCACCTGCCACATGCCTGCAAAAAGCGTTTGCGGATCGTGTGCATCCATCGAGATGTCGGAGCAGCCGGTATCTTCGTTGACGAAGAGCACTTGCTGCCAAGTCTTACCGCCGTCGGTCGTGCGATAAATTCCACGCTCATGTTGTGGACGGTACGTCTGGCCTAATGCGCACGCGTAAACGATGTCAGGATTATGAGGATTGATGACGATGCGTCCGATGTGACCCGTCAAGTCGAGCCCCATGTGTTGCCAGGTGCGGCCGCTGTCCGTCGACTTATAAATACCATCGCCCATCGGATAATCGGGGCGAATCAGAAAGGGCTCGCCAGTTCCCGCCCATACGACGTTGTGCGCGGAGGGCGCAATTGCCAGCGAACCAATCGCAGCCACGTCCTCTTTATCGAAAATCGGTTGCCAGTTGATGCCCCCGTCAGTCGTCTTGAATATTCCGCCAGCAGCGGCGCCAATGTAAACCACGGCCGGATTACCGGGCTCGCCGACGATGGTATCGGCGCGGTTGCCGACCGGACCTATAGAGCGATATTTCAGTTGTGCCAGTGGATTGGCCGTCCCCGACCTGTCCGAGGCACTATTTTGCGCGTGACTCCAGAATGGAAGGCAGACAACTACCGCAAAAAAAATCCCGCCAAAAGCAAAAAAACGTAACCCACGAATTCGTCGGATCATATGTAACCTCCGCACAAAACTGGTGAATCTATCATGAGTAGGCCCACAAGGGCCCGAAAAAATTCACAGCAAACGGAGCGCTCCGAAGCAGGTTCAAATGATCAAAAGCTCGCGGCAGGAGCGAGGGTTCACATCAGTCTGCGGCATCCAATGAGAGCGAATCTAAGGAGAACGCAGGCAAAAAATAAGGCCGGGAGGGTTACTCCCGGCCTTAAATTTCAGAACCACAACTTACGCCTTACGGGCCACCTTACCAGTCAATGCTCACGCCGAGTTGCAACTGGCGAGGATTGTTGCCCTGCAAGTTCCCGCCGCCGCCCAGCACGCCCCAGCTCGATGTGTCATACAGGTTGAAGCTGGGATCGTTGGGCTGCATGTGGTTCGTCACGTTGGTGAAGTCAAAGTACATCGTGCCGCTGAACTTCTCCGTGATCTTGATGTTCTTGTTGATGCCCAAGTCCAGGTTCCAGAACGGCAGGCCGGTCAGAGGACCGCCACCACCAATCTGGCCGTCATACCCCAAGATTGGGCCGCGGACTGGATCGCCAAAGATTCCGGTTCCGGGACCGAGCGTGGGACATGTCGCATCTGGATTTGAGAATACGTTGAAGCCGGGGCCGACATAACCGCAAGTGCTTCCATAGCCGGCCTTTCGGGTCGCACTGTAGTGCAGGTTTTGCGTAATGACCCCGTTCTCCAGTGCGCCGACGTAGTTCGTATTGCATTCTCCGAATGTTCCGCAGTCGAAGTTGGCAGTATTGATCTCGATCGGGAAGCCGCTGCCCCAAACGAACAAGGGCGCGAAGCTCCATCCGCCAAGCAACCGGCCAATCGCTCCGTTCTGCGACTTGTAGAACGGCTCGGCATAGTTGATGAAGAAGTTGAACGTGTACTTCTCGTTGTACGTCTGTGGGCCGTAGGCGTTCTGCAGATTGAATGGATCGTCCGTTGAGAACGAGCTGCTGGCCTGCACGACGTTTCCTGTTCCCAGTGCATTGCTGTACTGGAAGTTGCTCTTCATCGTCAGTCCATGCCAATCCGTGAGAGTCAACTGGAGATAACCGGCGTTGTAGTTGCCAAAGCCGTTGCTCACGGTGGTAGACAGTGAATTTGTTTGACCGCCTGCTCCCAGCGCACCGGATGCTGGAATCGGATCGCTGGTGAAGCTGCGGCCGAATAGGAAGTTCCCGGCATTCGATACACCGCCCCATGCGTCGAATGGGTCCGAAACATTCATCAGACCCGCGTTATTGGAGACAAACGCAGCTGTGCAGCTCGAGAATCCGCTGCAGTAGCCGGGCGCAAGTGAGTTCTCGAAGAACGGCTGTACGGGGACACTGGCCAAGTTCGCGCTCCCGTAGTTGGTGTACTGCATGATTTGCGACCAAGCGTTCGCGAACGTCTGCCCGCCACGAGTCATCATGTACGGCACGTTCGTCAGGCTGTAGTACTGGATTTCATTGGTGATGATGCGACCAATGTAGCCCGCTTCGGCCAGAATCTTCGGACCGAACTGATGCTGGATGCTGACGGTGAATTCATCCGAGCGATCCGGGACGAAATTCGGGTCAATCGTCTCTCCCGAACCTGTGGCCACGTCATTGAAGCCCGGATACCAAGGTTGCGGCAGATTTGCGCTCGGCGCTGGCAGCGGTGCGTTCTTTCCATCGATTCCGACGCGAAACACGTTCGTCGGGTCGCCGCCGCAGCCACCGCTGATGTTCGGCCCGCCGCAGGTCGCCGGCTGCATCAAGCCCGGCGTCAGCATCGGTACCAGGATCGGGTCCACGCCGTTGATCCGGCCGTAGATGCGCGAATAGCCCGCGCGCACCACTGTGTCCGGACGGACGTTCCACGCAAGTCCAACGCGTGGGCTCAAGCCGCCGAAGAACGGGTTGTACGGATAGTGCGTATGACCATTCACGTTGCGCACTGTCGAAAACCCGATCAGTGGGGCATAGGCGTTACCCTGCAGCGCCGCCGCCCGCTCGTTATTCAGATAATTCATTGCGTACAGAATGTTGTCGTTCTGATCCACCATCACCGTCTGCACGCCGCCATTCACTTCGTACGGCGGCATTTCTACCGTGTACCCAAGGCCGTAGTTCAGCGAAATCGTCGGCTTCAGGTGCCAGGAATCGGTAAAGTACAGATTGTAGGTTGGGATGATGCTCGTATTTACCAGTGGCGGCGAGGAAATGCAGCCCGACGTCGCCGCGATTCCTGCGATGGCACAGGACGTCCGCGGAGCCAGCGGCAAGCCTGTCTGGCGCGTGCCCAAACCCCGGACGTAAAGGCTCTGTGATTCATCCACCATACCCAGGATCATCGAGTATAGGTTCCCATACTTGTTATCGTTGAAACCAGCAAGGCCGGAGGGAATGTAGCCAGCCATGTTAATTCCGTAACCCGCAAGCGAAGCGCCGTTGCCAGCCCCGACCAGATATTGTTCGAAGGTGTTGATGCTCTGGCCGTTGTCGTTTCGGTTATGCGTATCGTTGTTATGCTGATACAAGCCACCCAACTGGAACAGATGGTTGCCCTTGATCCACGTCAGGTCGTCGCGGTACATCGTGTCGTGCCCGTCCCAGAAACGTGTACGCGTGGACTGGTTGTTCGTATTGTAGGGACCAAACGGGTTGCTCGTTTCGCCGCCGATTTCCAACGCCGCCGGATAGCCGGCAACGTTCGGCACGCCGCTGGGATCTCCGTACGCCCAGAAGTTACGCGTATAGCTGAAGTGCACATCGTTGGTCAGGTTTGAGGTCACATCCGTCGTCAAACCGCCCGTGTACATCCACGGCTCCTGCGGCTTGGTCCGGATGGCCGAATACTGCCCAAGCGTATCGCCAGGGAAGAATCCGCCCACATCCCACTGGTTGGATACCAAGTTCTGCAGCTTGTAGTAATGATAGGTGCCGTTGAAATGCCAGTTCTTGGCAAAATCGTGGTCAACGCGCGCCACGCCAAAGTTGCTCGACTCCGGCGTGGAAATGCCGCCCTTATATCCGCAATAGTTCAGACCGTCACCGTGGGTGCAGTCATTCGGAAGCGGAAGGTAGGTGTTCCACAGCGTAATGACGGGATTCAGAGGTCCGCCAGACACGCCGTTCGTTGTAGTTCCAAAACCACGCGGATCGCAAGGGCCGGAAGGGCACGCTGTCGTAGCAATGCTTGCCCCTGGAGTGTACCCATTGGCAGCTGTAACCTTGCAGCCCAGCGTCACCGTACCGCAGCCAGGATCGTTAACCGCGAAAGGATTGAGGTTAATCGTCAGAGGACTACCAGGCGTGGTAGAGGGAAGATGGATAATGCCAGCCCGCATGGATGGCAGCGGAAAGTTCTCTTCAAATTCCGAACTTGATGGGAAACGATAGCCTTCGTAGTTGCCGAAGATAAACCAGTTCCCGCCCAGGAAGTTCGAGTGCGGTATCTCGCCGCCCGCTGATGCACCAAACCGGCTGAAATGCGAACTCGGCTGCGCCGTACCCGTGCTGTTGTTGTCCCACGTGTTCGCGCCACCGAAATTGTTGTCCAGATAGTATTCGTAAACCGAACCGTGCAGCGTCTTCGTGCCGCGCTTGGTCACCAGTTGCATCTGGCTTCCCGCGCCGCCGTTGAAGTCCGCCGTCTGGTTCGACGTCGATACCTTAAACTCCTCGATGCTCGCTACGGGAACAGGCACCACCGCTGACGGCATTTGAGTGAATCCGGCGCTATGCATCGCGCCCGCACCGCCCGCCGTGTCCGCACCGAAGCTCTTGATATACGTATTGTTGTCACCGCTCATGTCGTCCGTGGCATAGCCACCGTCGAGTTGGAAGGAGTTCTCGTCTGTTTCCGCGCCACCCGTCGCGCCGTTGATATTCTGACCGGGCTCCAGCACCGCCAAGGTCGAAGCATCGCGGCTCTGGTTGGGCAGGTTCAGGACGATCGCGCCGCTGAGCGTTGTGCCGACCGTCGGTGTCACCGTCTGTAACTCGGCTCCCGGCGTCTCCGTCACCGTCACTGTCGTCGAGACGCTTCCCAACTGCATCTTCGCGTTCTCCGTCAGTTGGGTTCCGATCTTCACCGTCTGGCTTGAAATCACCGTAGACGAGAAGCCGGTCTTGGAAATCGTAATGTCGTATGCACCAGGGTCTACGTCAGCAAAGACGTAACGCCCCTGAGCGTCTGTCACGGTCGAACGCGACGTCCCCGTTGACTTCAACGTGATTGTCACCGTCGCATTCGGCACGATGGCATTGCTGGCGTCGGTCACAACGCCAACGATCATGCCCGTGTTCGTCGACTGACTCCATGTGGCCATTGGCGCGAGAATCAGCGCAAAAGCGCAGAAAAACGCAGCCAGGCACAGGAATGACGAAAGGCGGAGAAACGAACTCCTGGAGGGATTAAACATTTTCTACGACCTCCTGGTCGAGAACTTTAAAATTTGGTCTCATCTGACGCCTACCCCCGGCGCCAAGACACACCTGCTGGTGTGCCTTTTAGTTCGAGGACACATGTTTGTCAATGAAAAATTACTCTAATATAGGAATATGTGGAATATGCGTATTTCGTGCGATAAAACTACCAAATTACGTAGATAAATTGAATATAATGGAAAACACTTCGAGTATTATAACCTGAGCTTGGAAATGCCAGTCTCAATATGAGAATGCAATCAGCGCGGGAGCTGTGCCCACGACCATCTCGGAACTAAAACTCGACCCTAAGGCCGATCAGCAATTGACGGGGCGAATTAGCCTGGCTATTCCAGACCCCGAAGGTGTTGGGGAGGTTCAGATCCAGACTCGGAAAGCTGAAATTTACCACGTTGAGGACGTTGAAAGCGTCAGCGGACATAATCACTTTGTATCGCTCCGTGGAGGCGATGTTCTTACCTATCGAGAAATCCAGGTTCCACGTCGTCGGAGTTCGCAGTTCGTCGTAGGGTATCTCTCCCGCAGTGCTCAATGGCGGTCTCGAGAGACCTGCCATGACTGCACTCGGGTCCGCGAAGAAGTTGTAGGCTCCATTGGCCTTGTGCTGTGACTCCATACCATGCAGATGCTGCGAGGACAGAGCGCAGTCGCCCGCCAGAAAGGCTCCGAAGTTGCCATCGGCGTTAACGCAAGTAGGAAACCCTGTCGCGAAAGAATAAATTCCTGACGTGTACCAGCCTCCGATAATTCTGTTCACAATTCCGCTTGCGGCTTTGAATCGCCCTCCCGTGCCAAACGGCAAGGCGTAATAAAACCAGCCATTGATTGTGTGTTTGTGGTCCCAAGGCTCGGACGAAGAGTCGAGGTTTAAATTGTACGGGCTGTTCATCGAATAAACGTATTGCTGGTTCGTACCCTGATTGCCGATGGCATGGCTCCACGTCCAGTTGACCTGAAACTGGAGACCGCTCGAGAAGGCCTTATTCAGGCTGACATATCCGGCCAAGTAATTTGAAAAGCCACCATCTGTCGTGCCTGAAAATTCAAACACTTGAAAATTGTCCATCGCTGGCTGACCAAACTTGGTCAGCTCGTTGTTTAACATTTGCGCGAAGCTCCCGAGGTCTCCATTCGCCAGATTTGAAGGATATTTGGCAGCAAGATAGGTTGAACAATTTGCGTATCCCGCGCCGGTGCAGTTCGCCAAACCCAGTTGGTTATCAAAAAACGGCTCATCAGGAACCGATGTGCCGCCCCGAACCGCCTGGGCTATTCCATCAAACGCCTGAGCGTACGTCTGACCGCTTGCCCCATCCTTCATCATATAGTCCGGTGCATTGAGCTGGATTCCTTGAGCCAAGTTGCGGCTCACTCTACCAATGAAACCCGCCTCAAACAAAGTCTTGCCCGGCAGCGATCGCTCGATGCTTACCGTCACGTTGTGAGAATGGCCCGGCACGGCGTAAGGATCCAGCGCGGATGAGAGAAAAAGGCCGTTTGGAACTGACGGACTATAAGGAATGCTTTGGGTGACAGGATTGGGAATTGTAACCGTCGTTCCGTCCCAACCGGACGCTGTCGGCCCTAAACGGAATGCGTTCGTCGGATCTGTTGGTGCTCCGGTGCAGGTGCCGCTGATACTCGGCCCGCCACAAGCGTCCACGTCCGCCAAACCGCCGCCCAGAAGCGGATTCAGCACTTCGCCCATGGTGCTACTACGATCGAATAGCAAATCGTATCCGCCACGGATCACAGTCGCGTTGTCTCCAAAGAGGCGATTCTTCCATGGCACTTGCCACGCCATCGCTACGCGTGGACCGATGTCGTGCCAAGGAGTATTTCTTATCGCTCCATGAAAGGGGGTCGCTAATGAATTAACCGGCATAAGCCCCCACTGTGGATTAAAGGTCCGCCCATTCTCAAGAGCTGCTGCTCGATTCTGAATGTATTGATAATAATCAACCGGTGTGTTTGTCGCCGCGTAGGTCATTACGACCTCTTTACCCTGTGCCTCGCTAGGCTGGAGCTGGACGCCCCAATCAAGGCCCGCCGTGATAGTGAGGTTCCGGCGCGCCTGCCAAACATCCTGGAAATAGGAATAGAAGGAAGGGATGCGCACGTTGGAAGAAAGGGGCGTTCCAAGCGGATTGGGCTGGAACGTGCTGCCTCGGGTTTCGACTTGGGCGGCGCGGTCCACGAGACCAAGGACAGTCGAATACAGTTCGTTCCAGTTCAACAACTGACCACTTGGGAGGCAGTTCGTTGATATTCCTGCGGTCGCACTGCAAGAAATGGGTTGATAGGCGCTAGGAACGTTGACGTACTCTCCGCTCCCATTGCCGCTGGCCTCCACGTAATTGATTGGAGCACTCGTTAGACCGCCTAGGACGTCGTCGGTCTGAAGATGATAGTTGTCCAATATATAGCCGGATCCGCCGAACTGCAGCAGGTGGCTCTTATGCAACCAGCTAAAGTCCTGGGCGATATACCAATCGTGTCCATCCCAGACTCTCCCCCCGGCTTGCTGTGTATTGATATTGATTGGATCCGCCAGGAGTTTCGCGGTCGAATTACTCTGACCAAGGCCTTCGCCGGCCAACTCCATTGCTTGAGTAATTCCCGTCGAAGACACGAGCGGCGTCGGAGCTTCGCGGTTCCACGCCCACCAATCGCGTAAATACGATCCATGTGTAACAGAAGTTAATTGCGACGTGAGCTGGCCGGTCACCGCGAAGGTGGCATAGCTCGGATAAGTCGGGTCCGTTGCCACAGATTGATTGGTAAGCATGTTCACCTGCTCGGGTCCCTGGCGCTGAATCGAGGCTTCGTGGTAGGTGGTGAACAGACTCCATTTATTGCTCATTTGGTAGTCCAGCCGAATTACGCCCATATTCTCTGAAATGGGGGTGGGAGCGTTAAATGTGTAGCCCGTGGTATTCAACCCATCGCCGAGATTGGAATTATTCCCTGTGGGATACAACGCCAACTGTGCTGCAATAACGGGGCTTATTCCGAGCCCGCGCGAGTCGCACGAGCCACCGGCGCACGCAGTCGAAATATTGCCGGCCTGCAAGGGGTAGCTGATGGGATTGCCCCCGAGACAACTGCCGATCGCGCTAAATCCGTTGGCGCAATCGTCAAACGTAAGAATCCCGGACTTCAGCGTGCTGGTGGGAACGACGGCGGAAAAGGGAGTTTGATCATGGAGCCGCCGGCCTTCATAATTCGCGAAGAACCAGAAACGGTTCTTCACCAGCGGTCCGCCGAGCGTAAACCCAAAACTATTGTCGACACTCTGCGGTCTGGCTAGTCCCACACGGTTATCGAGCCAGCTATTTGCGTTGAGCCCGTCATCACTGTGGTATTCGTAGGCCGATCCGTGCAGGCCGTTGGTCCCATGCTTGGTGATCACATTAACTTGACCACCCGCTGAGTGATCAAACGTCGCACTAGGACTGCTCGTCGCCACTCGGAACTCTTGCGTACTATCAGTGGGAACAGGAACGACTGGAGCCGGCTGCGGCTCACTCGGAGGACCGGCATAATTGCTTGAGCCTTCCAAGTCGCTTGTCGCGTCCCCACCGTCAAGATGGAATGTAAGCTGTTCGCTGCGGGCGCCCGCGACCTGCCCGCCCAGAGCCTTGTTGTTGGCTACCGGGGGAGTTACCGCTGGCTGCAAGAACATCAAGGCGCTGGCGCTTCGCGTGAACGCTGGCAATCGCTCCAAGGCGATGCCGCCCAGTGTCGCTCCCACTGTCGAACTGGTGGTTTGCAATTCCGCAGAAGGCACTTCCCGCATTTGGACCGTTTGTGAGGCTTCGCCGAGTTTCAGCGATATGTTCTGAACGGTCGATTTCAAAACTTCGATGTGTACGTCGCCGATGACCGTCGTTTCAAATCCCGTTGCAGAAACTTGCAGCGTGTATTCTCCCGGAAGCACCGCAGGGAAGACATAATGCCCCGTTGGGTCCGTAATGGTAGATCGTTTGGCGTTCGTGTCGTGCTCCTGCAACATTACGCTGGCGTTTGGGACAATCGCGTTTGAGGGGTCGGTTACAGTTCCCGAAAGCAATCCGGAGGTAGCCGTTTGTGCCTGCAAAACTCCGGGGGTAAGGCCTGCGAAGCAAAATAGACCTAAAACCAGCAGGCCATATCGATAACCCGTCCCCATCCTGAATCTGGTTCCTCGTCGCAAAAGCTCAGGCACGCTAAGGGCATTGAAAAGAATATCCCGCTGTTGACCGCTGAAAAAGGCAGTCATTGATATTGGCTCCCCGTGGCTTTATCGAGTCTCTTGAATTGAACCCACTGAAGAAGATGCTCAGAGACGCCGTTGGGTAGGCGCTAAATACTACTTATTGCAAGATCTTGTCAAACGCAAAAGATCATAACAATTTATCGACCCGAGTTCCGTCTGTGCCTGGAGAGGCCTTTGGTGTTGCACTGTTGCAAGTTCAGCGACGCCACATGTCCGAAAGCGAACAGTGGCGTCTCTCGTAGGTTGAGAGAATCGAGATCGCGGAATCCGATCGCGATTTGATGACGTAATTTCTTGTAGCCTCTTTGGTTCTCGAGCATCGAAAATTCTTGGGCGTGCGGTGCGTATCATTCCCAGTGGCGTTGGAGGCGAAGTTAGCTTAAAATCGGTGATTTACTTCCCCTATTTGACGCCACCAAGGACGGTCATGAGAAGCGATTTCTGCATGCGATGGTCGACCCTGCGAATACTTGTATCCGCAGCTTGTGTCCTCTACCCGTGTCTCCTCACCGGCTGCACCAATAAGCCTGTTGTCCACGGGGCAGGATTTTCGGCGCTGGCCGTGCAGACCCAAGTTGCCAGTTTGGTGGATATTCCGGACGCGTCGGAATACCTAGCTACATTGAAATCGCGGCGTTCTGCATCCATCAATCCTCAAGTCGAGGGGTGGGTGACAAAAATCTTCGTGCGTTCCGGCGAGCATGTCAGTCAGGGTGCGTCGTTGATGGAAATCGATCCGCGCGTCCAAGAAGCCACCGTGGACAGCCAAATCGCGGCTCGCAATGCCCAAGCGGCGAATCTCGCGAATGCAGACGCTCAGTATCAGCGCGGCTTGAAGCTTTATCAGGCCGGAATTATTAGTAAACAGGATTTCGACACGTACGAGACAACTTACCAGAGCGCTCTTGCTCAAACCAAATCGCTCGATGCAGCAGTCACTCAGCAACGAGCGACCTTGCACTATTACACCGTTTCCGCGCCAACGGATGGAATCGTCGGCGATATCCCTGTGCACGTAGGCGACCGCGTTACCAACACGACCTTGCTCACAACAGTTGACCGGCCAGGCAGCCTTGAGGCTTACCTGTATATCCCGACGGAACATTCATCGGATCTGAGGCTGGGCGAACCGGTCGACTTGCTGGATGATTCGGGCAACGTTCTGGCTCGCACAAGTGTGTTTTTCGTTTCACCAGAAGTTGACAGCGCAACGCAGACCGTGCTGGCAAAGGCAATCGTCACGAACACCACAGGCAAATTCCGTACCGATGAATTCGTGAATACAAGAATTACCTGGCGGACAACCAGGGGGCTCGAGGTGCCCGTGCTTGCCGTTCAGCGATTGAACGGCCAGTTTTTCATTTTTCTCGCGTCCAATGGGCCGAAAGGAACTGTTGCGCGCCAGCAGCAGATCCAGGTGGGAGACATTCTTGGGAATAATTATGTTGTCCTAAGCGGCATCAAGCCCGGTGACCACGTCATCGTTGGCGGTTTCCAGTTTTTGGCCGACGGTGTCCCCGTAAAAGAGACGGTTGTGAATGCCCCGGCGGCGGGATCTCGTTGACAATCAATAGCGACGTCATCATCTGGAATCCGCGGGATGGTTTCCCCCTGCGCGCTTGCCGGAATCAGGAGTTAGAGCGTGTTCGTTGATTTCTTCATCCGGCGGCCGATTTTCGCCACGGTTTGCGCGCTGATCATCATTCTGGGCGGCGCGGTCGCGATTCCCACGCTTCCTATTGCGGAGTTCCCGAATCTCGCGCCTCCGCAGGTCATTGTCACAAGCGCTTATAACGGCGCGGATGCGCAAACCGTTGAATCCGCCGTTACCATTCCGCTCGAACGCTCCATTAACGGCGTCGAGGGGCTCAAATATCTGACCTCGACGAGCAGCAACAACGGCACGAGCACAATCACGGCTACATTTGACGTAACGCGTGACCCTGATCTGGCCGCAGTCGACGTGCAGAATCGCGTCCAAGCTGCCGTGGGGCTGCTTCCTGCTGAGGTCAATGCCAACGGCGTAACCATCACGAAGGGTTTTTCTGGATTCGTCTTTGCAGCGGCGTTCTATGCGGAAAACAGCAAGTACACAGGATTGTTTATCAGCAATTACGTGGATGTTTACGTCAGTGACGCCATCAAGCGCGTCCCCGGCGTAGCCAACGTCACGATCTTTGGACAACGTGAATACGCCATGCGCATCTGGCTCGATCCCGCCAAACTTGCCGCGCGCCAGCTCACCGCTACGGACGTTATCAATGCGCTCCAGGAGCAAAACGTCCAAGTGGCTGCCGGCCAGATCGGCCAGCCACCTTCGCCGCCCGGCCAGGCTTTTCAGATCAGCGTGCGCGCGATGGGTCAGCTCGTTGAGCCTTCGGAGTTCGACAACATCATTTTGAAGACCGGCGCCGATGGCACGCTCGTCCGCGTAAAAGATGTCGGTTATTCGGAACTCGGGGCTCAGGATTACAACAGCAATCTTTTTATCGACGGCCACGAAGCGATCGGCCTCGCCGTCCAGCAACTTCCCAACGCCAACGCGTTGCAGGTCGACACGCTATGCAAAGAGGAACTGGCGAAGCTCGCTCCTTCTTTTCCTGCCGACTTGAAATACGGAGTCGCTTTCGACACGACCACGGCCGTGAGCGAAGGCATTCGCGACGTCATCACCACGCTGATCGAAGCCATTTTCCTTGTCATCGCCGTGATCTTCCTCTTTCTGCAGGACTGGCGGAGCACATTCATCCCCGCCGTCACGATCCCTGTTTCGCTCGTTGGCACTTTCATTTTCGTCAAATTGCTGGGTTTTTCGATCAATACGCTGACGATGTTCGGAATCACGCTGGCCACCGGTCTTGTGGTCGATGATGCCATCGTTGTCATCGAAAATATTCAGCGCCACATCAGCGAAGGCATCACCGAGCCGCATCGCGCCGCTTCGGTCGCCATGGGCGAAGTCGCTGGCGCTGTAGTTGCCACTTCGCTCGTACTCGTATCCGTCTTCGTTCCCGTCGCACTTTTTCCGGGTACTACAGGAATTCTCTTCCGTCAATTCGCATTGACCATCGCGTTCTCCGTGGCCATCTCTGCATTCAACGCGCTGACGCTCACTCCGGCGCTCTCCGCCATTTTCCTGGGCCACCGGCACGAAGGTCGCTTCAGCAAACGCATCTTTGCTCCTTTCAATCGCTTGATTTTTAGCGGAACGAATCTCTATCGCGCGACGCTGCGACACCTATTCAATTGGAAGTTTGCGACAACCGTCCTCTTCCTGCTGCTTTCCGGGCTGACCTACTGGGTTTTCAACAAGGTCCCGCGCGGGTTTGTGCCGGACGACGACCAGGGCTACATTATGATCCTCGTGCAAGCACCGCCGGGCGCTTCGCTGGACTACACATCCAACATCTGTCACCAGGTGGAATCTATTCTGTGGCGCCAGCCCGAAACAGCGGACATTTTTTCCGTCGCGGGCTTCAGCTTCACTGGCACGGCGTCCAATTACGCCATGGTTTTCGTCAACATGCAGCCATTTGCTAAACGCCAGGGTCCCGCCCACAGTGCTATGGCGTACATAAATCGCCTGCGCGGCCCATTCTCCGCAATTCCCGGAGCGATCGTGGCGCCTTTTAATCCTCCTGCTGTTCAAGGCCTTGGCAACTTCGGCGGATTCCAACTGGAAGTCGAAGATCAGGGCGCGGCAACCCTCCAAGAGTTGCAGCAATATACGGGAGCATTGGCTAGAACAGGCAACCGTGACCCTAAGCTTACCGGACTTTTTACCAGCTTCACGGCAAACGACCCGCAGTTCGTCGTGAACATAGACCGCAGCGCCACGAAGAGTTTGAACATCCCGCTCAACCAGCTGACGGATGCGCTGCAGGTTTTTCTTGGCTCCGTATACGTCAATAATTTCACATTCAATAATCGCTCCTACCGTGTGTACATTCAGGGAGAAAAACAATTCCGCTCGCACCCGAGCGACATCAATCAGTTCTACGTTCGTTCGAATTCCGGCAGCATGATTCCGCTGGACAACCTGGTCAGCATCACGCAAACGGCCAGCCCACAAGTAATCACTCACTATAATCTTTTCCGTTCGGCCGAAATCGACGGGTCGGCTGCGGCAGGTCGCAGTTCCGGCGATGCCATCGACGAGATGCAAAATCTTGCCGCGAAAGTCTTGCCGCGTGGGATGTCCTACGAGTGGTCGGGCCTCTCGCTGGAAGAAATTCAGTCCGGCAGCAAGGCTGCTGCGCTTTTCGGACTCGGTTTGCTTGTCGTTTATCTCACGCTTGCAGCGCAGTACGAGAGTTTTACCCTGCCGTTCATCGTACTGATGGCTGTGCCCATGGCCTTGCTCGGCGCCTTACTTTTCCAATCCTTGCGTGGAAACATCAACGATGTGTATTGCCAGATCGGGCTGGTGATGCTCATCGGCCTTTCCAGCAAGAACGCGATCCTCATTGTCGAGTTCGCTGAGCAACTGCGAGAAAGAGGCATGGACCTTTACGAGGCGGCGATTGAAGCGGCGCGCATTCGCCTCCGGCCCATCTTGATGACGTCATTCGCATTTCTATTGGGCGTGTTGCCCCTCGTACTGGCCACTGGTGCCGGCGCGGCTGGGCGCAAATCGGTGGGCTCGACAGTCTTTGGCGGCATGATTTTCGCCACCTCGCTCAATTTGCTTTTTATCCCCGTGCTCTACGTGATCGTCAAAAGCATGAGCCTTCGCGACAAAGCACCAGCCACCCCGGGGGCAGGTGAAACTCCTTCGTTGCATCCGTGAGGCCGCGTTTTGTCGCCTCCACAGCAGTGCATTTAGTCCGTGCCGCTCCGCGCAATTCCTCGCTCGTTGTAGAATGGCGCCTGGAGGCACGCATGCCTGATTACACCGCTGCGCACGCTCGGGCCGGAATCGACGCCAAACTTCCCACGCTCGAAACCTGGCCAAATCATTTCCTCGGCTACGAGATCACTATCCGTTTTCCTGAATACACTTCTGTTTGCCCGAAAACCGGACTGCCTGACTACGGCACGATCACGATTCGATATCAGCCGCGCAAAGTCTGCCTCGAACTTAAGGCGCTCAAGATGTATCTCCTTGCATATCGCGATTTAGGAATTTTCTACGAGAACGCCGTCAATCGCATGCTTCGCGATATCGTTTCCGCAGCGAAACCTGCGTGGTGCATTGTCCGCGGAGAATTCACGCCCCGCGGCGGGCTTTACACCAACGTCGAGGCACGCTGGCCACAAAGACACACTCCTCGCCTTCGGTCGTAGACTTATCTGCCCGGCTTGGCGATAATTTTTCAGCCCTGTCAGAGGGTTCTTGAGGAGAAATGATGACCGATTCGTCCGAGGCCCATTCGAGCAGTAGTATGGCACCCCCTCCGGAATCGTATCCGTACACGCCGCGATGGGTCATTCTCGCGTTTCTCGTGTGCTTCGCGCTGAGCGGCTATCTGCTCTACGCGCTCTATGCGCAGCGCGACCAGATCAATCAATCGCTGGATGCCGCGAATAAGCGCGCTGGCGTTCTCACCGCCGAACTCGACAAAACCAACGCCTCGCTCAGCGACCTGAAATCCGACCTCCAGGTCACCGCGCAAAAGCTCGGCCTTACTGAGGATGAGCTCGCTCACGCTCGCGCCTTGTCTCAGTCCATTCGCATGGAACAGGCGGCGAATGCACAAAAGCTTCGCGAGCAGATTGGGCAAGTTCAGCAGCAGACTACCAGTCAGATTGGCCAGGTTTCCAGTGACCTCAGCAATACGAAAAGTGATGTCGCCGCCACACAAAAGGACTTGGCCGACACGAAGAACAAATTGACCACCGCCATGGGCGACCTAAACGTCCAGAGCGGACTCATCGCCAGCAACCACGAAGAAGTGGAAGAACTCAAGCGCATGGGTGAACGGAATATCTACGAATTCAATCTTCCCAAAGCAAAAAGGCCTCAGCACGTCGGCCCCATACAACTCCTGCTTCGTAAAGTCGATACCAGGCATTTCACCTACACGATTGACGTCATCGTCGACGACAAACGCATCGAGAAGAAGGACAAGACCCTTGAGGAGCCCGTGCAGTTTTACACGCAGGGCGCTCACGTCCCGTACGAGATTGTCGTCTACACGATCACCAAGAACCGCGTGACCGGATATCTTTCGACGCCAAAAGAAACGGCGCCGCAAACGCCGTCAAATCCGTCAAGCCAATAGGCTCACTCCCAAATTCGCACTCCGGAACGAATCGCGACTGTCGTCCGGAAAGAAACGGAGCGCACCATGAAGTTTTTGAACCGAACTCAAGTCGGCGCCTGCGTCCACATCTCATGGCGGCATCGCATTTTTCAAACGACGGTAGGTGCCTGTGCTCTGCTAATGGCCTTGCTCGTGCTCTTTTCCTCGCCCGTCTTCGCCCAATCGAATGCTCTGGTGGATCGCCTTCCTGCCGACACGTGGGCTTACATCAATTGGCGTGGCACGTCATCTCTAAACGCTGTCAGCAGCACAAATTCCGTCCTGCGCTTCTGGAGCGATCCTTCCTTCGCGTCGCTCCGCACGCGATTCATTAACCACATTGCGCAAGGTGGCAATCAAACAAATCCGCAGTCGGCGGCAATGACGCAAATGCTCGCCAATGAAATCCTTTCCGCCCTCGAAAACCCGGCAGTTATAGGCTTCCTCAATCGTCCTGCGGGCGGTCGCGTGGCGGGAGCCTCAAGCCCTGTAGGTTTTTTCTTTATATTTGACGCTACGGGAAAGCAGGACGTCGTCAATTTGTTGCGTCACATGCACGAAATGAATGGGTCGCCTGCCTCGCGGACTCCTCTGCCTGTCGGCGACGTGACTGCGGAAAAAGTCGAGTCCAACGGGAACGTTTCCTACGATGCTCAGGTCGGCAACTATTTCATTTCCACCGATACTTTCGCGGCGCTGATGGAGCTGGTTCCTCGCTTCTCGAATTCGCGGCCTCCGGCAATTTCGTTCGAACAGGCATCGGATATCCCGTCTGCGTGCCGCAATGATGGTCAGTCCTCGCTTATGGAGCTATTCGTTCTTCCATCGCGACTTCACGTGCCTGGCGCGCCTTCAAGCCCGGATTTCGATATTCACGCTTTTGCTACATCGCTCCACCTCGACCGCATCCACGCTGTTTGTGGGCGCATGAGTTTTGGCCAACAAGTCACGCGATGGCACGGCGTGATACTCGGGGACACATCGCGGGGTAGTGTTCTCGACATCTTCGGTGACAACCGGGATTCCTTTGCAACGATGGCTTTGGCGCCCTCCGTTTCGTCGTTCCAATCTTCCGTGCTGAATTTCGCCGCTTTCTACAATACGTTCTTTACTGCCGTCACCGCGGCCCTTCCTGCGAATCGTTCCGCAATCGTAATGGCGATGACGTCGCTTCTTTCATCCAGTTGGGGCATGCCGCCTGATCAGGCTCTTGGCTTGTTCACCGGCGAAGTTACTTCCATACGTCCCGATCCGGTCGCCAATCCCAGCGATACTCTCTACGCTCTTACAATTCGGAATCCAGAGAAGCTCCTCCCTGTTTTGCAGCATGCTTTTCCTGGTGAGCAGGCTTCCACGAAGCAATTGGGAGACACCACATACATAACCGTCGCCTTAGGAAGCTCTTCGACTTCAGCGCCCGATCCGCCGGCGCTGTACATGGCGCTGACGCCCACGATGCTCCTCGCCTCCCATCAGAGAGTGCGTCTCAACGACGCCTTGGCTCGCTTGCATCCTGCGTCGGGTTCCGCGCCAGTGGATGTAATCTCTCGCAACCCGGATTTTCTGAGAGCGCGCGCCGCCCTGCCCGCCAAGCTGGACAGTTTGTCCTACACAAATTTCGCGCGCTATAACTGGCAAAAGATGTTTGCCGACCTACAGAAAGACATTGACGAACAAGCTCAGGCGGCCGCCAAAGCAGCCAACAAGCAGCCTCCGCCGTCGTTCGACTGGATTCAGGGATTCAATGCAAACGTCATTTCGCGTTACCTGCATTTCTCCGTCGGCGGCGCATGGAAGGATCCGAGCGGCATTTATTTCGATTCCTACATCCAATAGCTCGCGCCATTTTGCGCATCGGCTGAACATCTGATATTACTTTTTAGCGGCTCTGCGTGTGCGCTTGCTGAGGGAAACTTTCGTTTTGCGATCGTTGAGACATACTCCTGCAAACATCGCCTTGCGTCTGAGTTGTTTGCTGCTCTTATTCTTCGCTCTTTTGTCGGGTGGGTTGGCGCGCGCAAACTTCGCACATCGAGAGAAGAATCAATCTCCGTCATCGCCGCAGCAATCAAACGCCGCCGTCCAGTTTGCGCTGGGCGGCAATGTTGCCCAAGTTCCTGTCGAAATCTCTGATGACCTCGTCTTCCTCCCCGTCGGCATCAATGGCGGCCGGCCCTCCTGGTTCTTGCTGGATACTTCACGCGCCACTTCCTCTATAGACGACATTCGCGCCGCGGCGCTCGGCCTCCATGTGCCTGGCTCCGGAGACCCTGCCGGAAAATTCATCTCAAATGCCACACTCGATTTTCCGGGCCTCAGAATCACCATTCCTTCGCTGGCTCTCGAGTCCTTCGGCGATCTTTCCTCGCGAATCGGTCACGCGGTTGATGGCGTTCTCGGCGCCGACGCCGTCGGCCAGCTCGTCGTTGCCATCAGTTACGACCGCCAGTCGGTTCGCTTTTACGATCCCAAGTCGTTCCAATACTTCGCGTCTGCCGTGAAATTGCCGCTGCAGCTTCTTGGTGGCGTCCCAGTCATCGAAGCCAAAGTCTCCGTACCCCATCGGGGAAGTTTTCATGGCCTCTTCTCGATTGCTACAGGACAGACAGAAGCCATCCAATTCGCGCCGCATTTCGCGTCGTCGCATGACCTGCGAGGTTCCACCGAGCGCACAATCCCTTTTTTCCCTGACACCACATCCTCGGATTCCGATTCGGCCGGGCGCCTCGGTCGCTTGCGCGAAATTCAGTTTGGAAAGATCACCCTCTCGGACCCAATCGCGGCCTTCCCCGGCAAATCGGCCTCCTCGGATACGCATATTCCTTCCGATTTCGCTGGCTCGCTCGGCGGCAAAATTCTCAATCGCTTCAATATTTACATCGACTATCCCGCGCATCTCCTCTATCTCGAGCCCAACAAGCATTTCCCCGATCGCTTCGTCGAGGACATGAGCGGCCTTGTGCTTGTCGCGATCCCTCCCGCTTTCCACGCCTTTGAAGTCGCTCAGGTGATTCCCAAGTCTCCTGCGGAAGACGCTGGCATGGCTGCGGGGGACATGATTGAAAAAATCGATGGCAATCCCACATCCGAAGGCACTCTCGACGACATTCGCGCCCTCCTGTGTCAGGGCGCCGTCCAGCATGTTTTTACCGTGCGCCGCAATGGCAAGCTCATCACCTTCACGTTCACACTGAAGCCGCTGCTCTAGCCTTCGCGAGTCCAGCCTTGACCTTTGCTAATTCCACACATGAAGTGAATCGCCCAAAAACCGCTGGTGACAGTTCTCGTTTGGAAAGTGTCTTAACCGCATCGACGGGGTAAGAGATTAACTCTGCGGCAGGACATGGGAAATCGCGGCTTTGCTATTCGAATTCGCTGAGGGTTTTGGCCATTTCGCGCAGCCGCGCGTCGGCCAGCGCAAAAACACTTCCTTCTTCGAACTTTCCGTTTGCATTTTGCTTGCCCGCTTTCGTGCCCGTAAGAATTTCGATTCCTTCTTCAATCCGCGCAACAGGATAAATATGGAATTTGCCGGCCGCGACCGCATGAACCACGTCTTCGCGCAACATCAAATCATCCACATTCTCAATCGGAATCAGGACGCCTTGCTTTCCGGTCATCCCTTTCACGCGGCATACATCATAAAATCCTTCGATCTTCTCATTCACTCCGCCAATCGGCTGGATATCGCCCTGTTGATTGACGGAACCCGTCACAGCCAAATCCTGCCGGATCGGTACGCCAGCGAGTGCAGAAACCAGCGCATAGATCTCCGTCGAACTCGCGCTGTCTCCGTCCACTCCGGAATAGGATTGCTCGAAACACACGCTGGCCGCCAGCGACAGCGGCTTGTCCTGCGCAAACGTTCGCCGCAGGTAGCCCGAGATAATATGCATGCCTTTGTCGTGGAACCGCCCGCTCAAATTCGATTCCCGCTCGATATTGATAATCCCCGCTTTGCCCAGCGCCGCCGACGCCGTGATCCGCACCGGTTTACCGAAGGCATATCCTCCCAGCTCAAGCACGCTCAGCCCGTTCACTTGCCCGGCGCGTTCGCCTTCCACATCAATGAGCAGCATTCCCTTCTCAATCATCTCCTGAATTTTCGTTTCGACCAGATTGTGCCGCTGAATCTTGGCTTCCAGCGCCTCGCGCACATGCGCGGCGGTAGCCAGCGTCGCGCCCGTTTGCCGCGCGGCGTAACTCGACTCGCGCGCCACATCTGCAATGTCGAAGAATCTTGCCGTCACTTTCCCGCGTCGTCCCGCTTGGCGCACGCCGTGTTCCATCAGTACGGCTATGGCTTCGCGGTCAAACGGCAGCAGCTTCTCGTCATCGCAGAGCTTGCGCAGCCGTCCGCAGTAATGCTCGACCACTCCCGGCCCCCACTTCATTTCCTCATCGAACTCTACGCGCACTTTGAAAATTTTCTTGAAGTCATCCTCGAAGTTGTAAAGCAGCTCGTACATCTCGCGGTCGCCGATCAAAATGATCTTCACGCGCACTTCGATCGGTTCCGGCTTCATCGCCGGAGTGCTGAACGGAAAGAACATGTCCACCGGCTGAATTTCGAGTTTGCTGTGATTCAGTGTGCGTTTCAGCGTTCGCCACACGCCCGGCTCTGTCAGCGTATCCAGCGCGTACATGATCAGAAAGCCGCCGTCGGCGCGCAGCAGCGAACCTCCCCGCAAATCCATGAAGTCTGAGCTCCATCCGCCACGCGCATCGTAGCTGCGGTGAATCGTGCCGAACAGGTTTGCGTATGTCGGGATCGTTTCGAAAATCACCGGATAACTTTCCTGCTCTCCGTGCGAAAGAATCACGTTCACGCCGTAGACGCGAAAAGGATCGCGTTCTGCCCTTTCTGCCCGTGGGCTTCCTCCGCCTTCCGACGGCGGCTGTTCGTCTTCGCCTTCGCGCTCCTTGAAGGGATCCAGATTGTCCAGGATATGGTGCCGTACTTCTTCGAGATACTCTGCGATGTGCCCGTTCGGATATTTCTCTTTCAACTCCTCGATGACTCCATCCACCAACACGGATGCTGCTTCCTGTTCAAGGTAACTCATCTCGCTTGCCAGCTCGCGCGAGAGCGAAAGCGTTTTCCGGTAGACAACCGTGAATTCCTGCCGGAACTGGTCATACTTCCGTTCGAGGTCTTCCGCCGCCGTCGTCTCGATCTTTCCTTCTTGCACGAGCTTCGGAACTTCCTCGATAGGCACCATCTGCCCTTCGAGGACCGGGAAAATCTCCGGCAGCGCCACTGCTCCGACTTGCATGCGCCCCAGTGCGAATTGCTCTCGCGCGATTCGCCGCGTGAAGTCGTCCATCAATTCTTTTTCTCGCTGCGTATAGCGGTCCACGATGCGCGATTTCTGCCTTTGGAACGGCTCGCCTTCGAATACTTGCGGAATTCTTCGCCGCAGGAATTCAATTCCAGACTCCATTTCCTTCCGGAACGAATTTGCTTGCCCCGGCGGCAGCGTCAGCAGGCGTGGGCGGTCCGCATTCTTGAAATTGTTCACGTAACAGCGGTCCAGCGATGCCTGCGTCTTCGGGCCGATACTCTCGATCATGCGCACAATCATTCCGCCGCGGCTTGTGCCCGTCAGCCCGCAAACGAACGCGTTATATCCTTGGGCGGTCATCTCCACGCCCATGCGCAGTGCGCGAAGCGCCCGTTCCTGCCCGATTTCCCCGCCGATCGACGGCGCTTCTGCCGAAGTAGCGTACGGCACGGTCTTCGGGTCGCACGTCCACCGCAATTGCTCTGGCCTGAGCTCTGGCAGCGAACTTTTCTTTGGAGTCATTTCTTTTCCCGACATTTCAAGCGGCGCTTACTCTAACACGCCTCTGGCCTGTGTCCCACCAGAGCTCGTCAAGCTGTTCCTTCACCGATGTTGGGCTTCCTGTGCGCATAAAGTTCCAGCACGCTCGCCGCAGTCGCCACCACGATCGGCCCCAGCACAATCCCCAGCATTCCAAATACGGCGATTCCGCCAAGAACGCTGATGAACACCAGCAGCCCGCTCAATTGCGCTCGTCCGCTGATCAGCCAAGGCCGTATGACGTTGTCCGCCACGCCCACCACCGCTGCCAGCATCGCCGCAAGGAAAATCGCCTTTCCCCAATGCCCTGTCACGATCAGATCGATCATCGCCGGTATCCAGATCACCAGGTCGCCGACAACCGGCAGCAGCGAAAGAAATGCCATCGCCACGCCCCAAAAGACGGGCGCCGAAATTCCCACAATCGCAAACCCCGCTCCGCCTCCCAGGCCATGCAGCACAGCGGCGAGCAAAGTCGAAGTCACGCTGGCAAAGATCAAATCCCGCGATTTGCCAAGCATCTCCTCGCGCGACCCGCGCTCAAACGGCAGCAGTTGCCGGACGCGCTCCATCAGCTCTTCGTTGTCGCGGAAGAGATAAAACATCGCCAGGAGCGTCACCGCGAGATCAAACAGGAAAATCGCGACGTTCTTCAGTATTGCGCCGACCTGAGAGGCCAGAAATTCGGCCACGGCCTCGATCGCGCGGTGCAGCATCTGCGAAAGGCTTTCTGGCGTCTGGCCAGGAGCATGTTGCGCCAGCCAGATCCATGCTCGATTCACCTTCTCGAATCCGCCGTTATTGATCTCCTGCTGCACAGCCCCTGCCGCTTGCAGCCCTTGGTGAATGAATGCCATGGCGACACCAATTGCCGGCAGAATGAGCAGCAAAGTGACGAGCACCGTACACGCCGCGGCCGCTCGCGTTTTCCCCCATCGTCTCTTTAGCAGCCGGTTCAGCGGGTCAAACACCACGACAAGCACAGCAGCCCAGCACAGCGGCGCGAGAAACGGCTGAAACACCAAATAAACGAAATACGCCACCAGCGCAATGAAACCATAAAAAAGCGCCGCTCCGAGCCGCTTGTGCAATATCGTCTCTGTTGCCAATTTCTCGCGCCTCGATTCGCTGTCCGCAATGATAAGCGAACAGCATCCATAGTTTCCTTTTCTAACTTTGTCAACTGCCGGATGCGGGCCATGGGCCGTGATTTCGCAATACAAATTGTCGCAAATTGCTTTTCTTTATGCTTTAATCCGCGCCAATCGGGCCTCCCTTTACGAAATAGAAAGATGGAACACTACGAAGGAGGGTTTTTCATGAACGAAAATACCAGCGTCAAGGCTCTTCGCATCGCGCTTGTTCTCGTGGGGATCATCTTCATTGTGGGCATCTATCCTTTGACGATTGTCTGGCCGGCGGGATGGGCCTGGCACTTGAGCGGTCGCTCGATGTACCTGGAGATGATTCTGGGCGTTTACGCTACGCTCGGCGTGTTTCTCCTTTCCGCCGCAAGACAGCCGTTCCGCAACTTGAGTCTCATCTGGTTCACCGTTTGGTCCAGCATCGTGCACGGCGGCATCATGGCCGTTCAGGCATTTCAATTCCCTGAGCATCGCGGGCATTTGTACGGCGACGTTCCGGCCCTGATCGTGGTCGCGTTCGTGCTCGCCATTCTAACTGCGCAGGCAACGAAAGCCACACCGCAGGCGGCGCATTAGCTTCGCGAGACGATAGCCGTCGAGATGTTATAATCAACGCGGTTCTAGCTGATGGCCGCTGATTCCAAGACGCCCGCGATGCACTGCCTGCACTCTAGGACGATTCTCATCGCCAAGGATGAGCACGAGGAGTACTTCGAATGCCTCGACTGCGGCGAGATTTTCGACCCTGCCGAGCAGCAGTCGCCATCCGAAGCGGGTATGAGCGCGAATTTTGACGAATCCCTGTCTGACGCGTGAACCGATTTTCTCCGCCCATCATTGCGCGGATCACCCCCGAAAACTCTAGCGTCCGCATCACGATTGTGGAATATTACGCCGCGAATCGCGGCAGAGGTGCGTTCAGGAGGCGCTAATGGATCGGACGATGCGCAAGTTGATTTCCTGCGGAATGTTTTTGCTGTTGTTCGCCGGCATTTGCACCGCTCAAGAAACGGATACGGAGCGCCACGCCGCCCCCGGTGTCATCAAGCAAATTCAAGAGCTTGAGCGCTCGCTGAATATCCCTTCGATGGTCGCGCAACTCACGGCGTCCGACAAAAATCGTGATGAGGTCATCTCCCGCGTTCAACAACTCATGAACACCGAACTCCTTCCCATGGCCGATTGGATCACGCGCCATCCCGAAATCGGTTTCACGGAAACGCAGGCCGTCGCCAAACTCACGTCCTATCTCCGTGCGCACGATTTCGATGTCACCATCGGCGTGGCTGGCCTGCCTACGGCATTTGTCGCTACGTATAAGCACGGCACAGCCGGCCCGAACCTGGGCGTCATTCTCGAATATGACGCACTGCGCGGGACTCAGGGTCCATTTCACGGCGACCAGCACAGTGCGCAAGGCCCTGTCGGCATGGCGGCGGCCGTCGCGATTTCGGAATTCCTGACCCGCACGCACACGCCCGGAACCGTCACCGTTTACGGAACTCCCGGCGAAGAAATGATGCCTCCTGACGCCAAGACCGTCATGTGGGATGCCGGCGTCTTCAAAGGCGCGGACATTATCGTGCGCAGCCATTCGCTGATGGTAACCACGCGTCCCGCCGCCGGATTCGGTACGTGCTGCATGAACATCGATGGCGTCAAATACACGTTCTCCGGTGCTCCCGCGCACGAGTTGACTGCCTGGGACGGGCGAAACGCGCTCGAAGCGGTCATCAAGCTCTTCGATAATATCGACGCGATTCGTGCCAGCATGCGCCCCGAAGCGCGCATCGAGGGAACCATTATTGAAGGCGGCGCCGCTCCGAACGTCGTGCCGGACAAGACAGTCGCAGACTTTTACATCCGCTATCCGGATTCGGTTTATCTCGACCAGATCACCGAAATGGTCAACAACGCCGCGCGCGCCGCCGCTCTCGCCACCGGCACGAAAGTTAAGATCGATCACTATGGCTCGCAGCGCGATGGCATTTCTGTCTCCACACTCGCAGAATTGGACTTCGCCTATATAAAGCAGTTCGGCGCTACGGGCATCATTCCCGAACCGGGCAAACCGGAAGGCTACGAAGAGACCGGCAGCGTCTCGAGTCAAATCCCGGGAATCGAAGTCACAGCGAAGTCCTCAAATTTTTCCAATCACACTTACGGAATGCTCGCCGACGCCACCACCGAAGTCGGCCATTCCGGCTTTATGATCGACGCGGAAACCGAAGCTGCCATCCTCTATGATTTCGCCACGCGTCCGGAGCTGCGCAGCGCCGTAAAAACCGAGTTCACTCGCATTCAGCAGCTTTTCGCGGAATACCAAAAGGATTTGCAGAAGGCATATCCGCAGCCCACGGTTCCTGAGCCGAAGTAGAGCGCTTTCGCCCGGCTCGTTTGCCGCTTGACATTTTCCGGCTCACCAATCTACCATTCCATAGTCTAACTATGCATCGCCAATCTATGTCAGGAGCGCCTCATGCATCGCGATGAAATTCCCCCCGGCACTCTCTATCTCATGATCTTGAAAACGCTCGCCCGCCGCCGCGAGCTGCACGGCTACGAAATCGCCAAAACCATCCAGCAAAATTCCGAAGACGTCCTGCAGGTCGAGGAAGGCTCGCTCTATCCCGCGCTCCAGCGCATGCTTGTCAAAGGCTGGGTGAAGGCGTCCTGGGGCGCGACGGCGGAAAATCGCCGTGCGCGCTTTTACCGATTGACGCCGCTCGGTCGCAAGCAACTCGAGATCGAGCAATCGCAATTTGAACGCGTCGTGAACGCCATCACCCGCGTGATTCAGACCGCGTGAGAGAAACGAAATGAACTGGTTCGCTCAATTCTCCCGTCGGCTCTCGATGCTTCTCCGGCGCGCGCAGTTCGATCGCGAACTCGACGAAGAAATGCGCCTGCACATCGAACTCCGCGAAAAAGAACACGCCGAGACCGGGCTTCCGCCAGAGGAGGCGCACATGACCGCGAAAAAACATTTTGGAAATCTCCTCGCTCTACGCGAAGTGAGTCATGATTCCTGGGGCTGGTCCTGGCTCGAGCATTTGTCGCAAGACGTGCGCTTCGCTTTTCGCATGTTTGCGAAGAATCCCGGCTTTACCGCTATCGCCATCCTCACGCTCGCTCTCGGCATCGGCGCCAACACCGCAATTTTTTCGGTGGTTTATGGCGTGCTCCTCCGGCCTCTGCCTTACCAGAACCCGCCCCGCTTGATCGTGCTTCACGAGACGACGCCAAGGGTCGGAAACGTCAGCGTCTCGTATCCAAATTTCCTCGATTGGCGTGCGCAGAGCCATATGTTCTCACAGATGGCTGCGGTTTATAGCGTTGGATTCGATCTCTCGGGCGTCGCGCAGCCGGAAAGCATCAGCGGTGAAGCCGTCTCACCGAATTTTCTTTCCATGCTCGGCGTGCACCCGATTCTTGGCCGTGATTTCGATCCCTCGGAAGAAAAATCTGGAACCGCGCCGGTCGTGCTGCTGAGTTATCAGCTCTGGCAATCGCATCTTGGCGGGGACCGCAACGCTGTCGGCCGCACCATTTCGCTCGATGGCCGCAGTTTCACGATCATTGGCGTCTTGCCGCCGGATTTCTTCTCTGTCGATAAAACGGACGTTATGGAACCGATCGGCGTCTGGATCACCGGCCATTCTGAAGCAGCCGCCGAGCGTGGCGATCGTGGCGACATGGTCGTGATGGGGAGACTCGCGCCAAACGCGACTTTCGAGCAGGCGCGCGCCGAGATGGAAGGAGTCGCGGCGCGCCTGGCTAGGGAATATCCCGCGGCGAACGACCAGTGCAGCGTCGCGCTCATGTCCATCCGCGACGCGTTCGTGAGCGATGCGCGGCCGGCAATCCTTGTCCTCTTCGCTGCTGTGATGTTTGTTCTTTTGATCGCTTGCGCAAACGTCGCGAATCTATTCTTGGTTCGCGGCGCTGCTCGCACCAAGGAAATTGCCCTGCGCATCGCATTCGGTGCCGGCCGTGGTCGCATCATTCGTCAAATGTTGACGGAAAGTTTTGTTCTCGCCTGTCTCGGTGGCATTTTGGGGCTGGCTCTCGCGTTTGCCGGCATTCAAGGGATCGCGAAGTTGATTCCCATGGATATGCTTTCCGGCGCATCCGTAAGTTTGAACGGCGCGGTGCTCTTCTTTGCGGCGGGAGTCGTCGTGCTCGCCGCATTTATTTTCGGTCTCGCGCCTGCGCTGCATTCGACAAAACCGGATATTCAAACGGAATTGAAAGAAGGTGGACGAACGGCGACCGTAGGGGCAAGCCAAAATCGCCTGCGCGGCATTCTCGCCATTGCCGAAATTTCTCTCGCGCTGATTCTCCTCGTCGGCGCGGGCTTGATGATGAAAAGTTTGTACAACCTGATGAACGTAAATCCGGGCTTTCGGCCCGACCGCGTTCTGACAATGGAAATGGATTTGCGGACACAGCAATATGCGAAAGATCCCGCGGTCCTGAATTTCTGGCAGCAAGTTCTCGATCGCGTGCGCGCTCTGCCGGGCGTCGAGAGCGCCGCCGTGGGAACAGTCGTTCCGCTTACGGACAATCACAACCGCGCTGACATCACCATCGAGGGAATGCCCGTGCTCAAGCCGGGAAGCTATCCGCACCCCGACTACCACGACGTCAGCTCCGATTATCTCCGCACGCTCGGAATCCCTCTTCTTCGCGGCCGCACGTTCACGGATGCGGACAACGAAAATGCGGCCCTCGTCGGAATGATCAATCAAAAACTCGCACGCGAATATTTTCCGAACGAAGATCCCATCGGGAAAAGATTTATGTCCGGCCACCTCGATCCCATGGGGAAGAATCCGCCGAAATGGATCACCATTGTCGGCGAGGTTGGCGACACAAAACTTTACGGACTCGCGAATCCCGCGCGTCTCGAAGTGTATCTGCCGTATCGGCAAGAAGCGAATAACGACATGAACCTGCTGGTGAAATCGTCCGTCGATCCCGCCGCGCTGATGAAATCGATTCGTGCAGCGATTGCCTCGATTGACAAAGATCAGCCCATCTTCGCGATTTCGACCATGAATCAACTCGTTAGCGATTCCGTCTCGACGCGAAGAATTACACTCGTGCTTCTCGGCCTTTTCAGTGCGCTCGCGCTGATTCTTGCGGCCATCGGAATTTACGGAGTGATTTCCTATTCCGTCGCGCAGCGCACGCACGAAATTGGAATTCGCATCGCGCTCGGTGCGCAGCGCAGCGATGTCTTGCGAATGGTGCTGAAACAAGGAATAAAAATCGCGCTCGTCGGAGTCGCAATCGGATTCGCTGTGTCAATCGGTCTGACGCGATTGATGGCAAGCTTGCTTTTTTCCGCGAGCGCGGACGACCCTGCAACGTTTGCGGGCGCCGCGATTCTCCTGGCGCTCGTCGCGCTGTTCGCGTGCTACATTCCGGCGCGCCGCGCACTTCGCGTGGATCCGATGATCGCGCTGCGGTACGAATGATTCTGAGTTGTGGTGAGAATTAAATTCTTCAGGCTAAATCTGAAGCGGCGCATTCTTTCGAAAACGCCACCAAACAAAAAACCATACGAGCGCCATCACAGGGAACATCAGAAAACTTGCTTCGGTGCCAAGCGCGCCGCCGGTCAGCCATGCGGGTCCGTTGAATTGAACGTTCAGCAGCCGCCCAGCGGGAATATCCGCGCCATTCGGCGTGCCAATGACAAAGAGTTGCATGTAGTCGAAAGCGGCGTGAAAACCCACAGCAAACCACAACGTGCCTGTGCGCAACATGCTGTAGCTCAGCAGCAGACTGAATGAGATCAGTTGGATTACGTCCCAGATGTTTTCACCGGTTTTGAAGAAATAATGTTCACCGGCAAAAATGAGCGCGATCACTGTGGCGGAAGGCCAGAAGCCGATGCTCTTCCACAGCGTCTGCTGCAGATAAGATCGAAACATGAATTCTTCCGCGATGCCTACACAGATTTCTGCAATGAGCCATGCGAACGCAGAAAGCAGCAATGCTGTGCCGCTGAGGGCCAGCCCTTTGATCTGCATTCCGCCAAACAAAATCATTCCCAGCGCGATCGCCCCGGGCACAATCATTCCGAGAATGAATCCTTCCAGAGTTTCCCGCCTCAGTGCGCGAGAGATAGAAAGCCCATAACTATCGACGCGGCGGCGCTCATAGAGCGCGAATGCGCCGGTCACAAGAAATGCCGCGATGAATACCGCCGCCTCAAGCAAGACGTCGCCAGCGGCAGATATTCCAGAACTGATGTGCAGCCAATCTGCAATGGCGGTGTATGGCCGGTCCCAAAGTATGGCTAAAATCCAGCGCACGGCGACGTAGTAGATTGCGGCGCGCCAGATCGCGCGAAGTTTCCCATCGGGCGCGATGAAAGTCCGTCGAATCAGTTTCGGCATGGGATGAGGAATTTACGCAGACGCAAATGTGCGCGGCTAACGGATGCCGAGCTTTTCGATGATGCGCGTCACTTCTGCGGCTGGGACGTCGTAAAGTTCGTGCTCGTCTTCCTGCTCGAGGCGCTCGCGCAAATATTCTGCGGCGATGAAGCTTGCTTCGCGATCGGTGAGATTGCGTTTGCAGCGAGCCATAAAATCGACAAAGGCTAGATGGGCGAGGCCCAGCACGACGCCTTTGCCATCCACATAAAATTTGCAGTCGATGGTATCGGAATGGCGCGTGGCGATGCCGTTCCAGGTGTGCGAAAAGCGCACGCGGTAAACGACATCTGTCATTTTCGAGGCGACTTCGAATGGCCGGACGAAATCGCTCATCATGCCGCGATTGGGAATGCGCGTTACGGTTCCCGTGGTCATCTTTCGTTTGCCCTCGTTCCCTTTTCTCTTTCTTTTTCCTGCAACTAGCGCCGCAAAATTCGCGGCGCCGAAAATAATCCAAACTACTTGTGCGTGGCGACGGCGGCGTGCGCTTCCGCGTAGCTGCGAACCGCGGCGCCAACACCTGCGCCGGCCGGCAAATGGAAATTCTGATCCAGCAAACACTTTTCGAGCGCGGCGAGAAAAAGAAGAACATTATTTTTCTGGCAACCGTGGCCCATCAGACCAACGCGCCAGAGCTTGCCCTTGATCGGACCAAAGCCGCCGCCGATTTCGATGTTGAACTCGTCGAGCAACTGATTGCGCAGCCTGGCGTCTTCGACTCTCTGCGGAACTTTGATTCCAGTGACCGTGACCTGACGATCCTTCGGATTTTCAACGAACATCTCGAGCCCCATGGCTTCGAGGCCAGCGACCAGCGCATCGCGATTTTCGGCATGCCGCGCCCAGCGCGCTTCGAGTCCTTCTTCGAGAACGATGCGCAACGCTTCGCGCATGGCGAAAACGAGAGAGATGGGAGCGGTATGGTGATAGGTGCGCTCCTTACCCCAATAATTCATGGTGGTGGTCAAATCGAAATACCAGCTTTGCACCGGCGTCTTGCGCGCGCGAAGAACATCCTCGCCGCGCGGGCTGACGGTGATAGGCGCCATTCCCGGAGGTGCGCTCAAAGCCTTCTGCGAGCCGCTGAAGCAGATGTCGATTTTCGTCTTGTCAACGTTGATGGGCATCCCGGCAAGAGTGGAAACGGTGTCGACGACGAGGAGCGCGCCGAGTTCATCGGCGACTTTGCGCACGTTATCGAGATCGGTGACAACGCTGGTGGAACTTTCACCGTGCGTGACGCCGACGATTTTGATTTTCTTTCCCTTGCCTGCGCGGCGGACATCATCGGGATCGCAAGGCTTGCCGTATGGCGCTTCGACGCGGATGATTTTCGCGGGAGTGCGCTCCGCGATGATGGCCATTCGTTCGCTGAAAACGCCATTGACGCAGATGATGGCTTCATCGCCCGCTTCGAGCGGGTTGAGGACGGCGGCTTCGATGCCGCCCGAACCAGAGGCTGATATGGGGAACGTGAGACGATTTTGCGTTTGAAAAACCTGACGAAGCTGGACCTGGAGATCGCCCATCATTTCGAGGAACCATGGATCGAGATGGCCGACGATCGGAGTGGACATGGCGCGATAGACGCGCGGGTCAATCTGCGAAGGGCCGGGAGTCAGCATCAGGCGATTCGGAGGAAGCAGCTCACCAATCGGCGAATTCATTGTTTGTCCTCACTGCGCTTGCTTGCCTGTGAATGATTGCGTCTGTGGCCGGGAGCCGCGTGGTTGCATTGGCAGGCAGGCGCTTCAAAATTGACTCGGTACCCGGCCGCAAAGCGATAGTTTCTCGAATTTGGGTATCCCGGGTCAACATCCAAAATGGTCTGCGGGGCGTTTGCGCGGAGATCGAGATCGGCAAGTGGAGAGGCCACAAGAAATTGCGGAGGCCGAAAAACGGGCGCGGGGAAAGCGGCCGATGGAAAAGAACCGTGTGCACATCGATTCGAGCGAGATGCGAGTGTCCGAGAACGGACAGAGACACGAAGAAAATGGCGAAAAAACTCGATTAGAAATGAGTCCGACTGTTTGTTTTGTGTGAGTTGCCTCGAGTTCTTATTTCCCATAGAAACTCGATTAGTTAAAGGCAGTGACCAGTGACGAGTGGCAAGTGGCGAGCAAGCGAAAGACGAAGCGTTTGCGCGCAAAGCGGCGCAAAGAGGAAGGGATGAGAATCTGTCCCGATTAGAAAAAGGCAAGTGATTGGTTTTGCGAGTGGTTAGCGCAAAGTCACTGAGCTTTGCTGTCCCGATTAGAAATTTGCGCTGATCCGAGGTCAACGGGCCGCTGCGGGCAAGCCTGAGGGGGCGGGCGACTTCCCGAATCGGGAAAAATGGCGGACGGAGGCGAGTGTCCGAAATCGCAAAGTTTTTTAAAAAACCGAAAGAATCAGCGATTAGAACGGCCTCCCGTTGTTTGTTTTGTGTCAGTTGCATCGAGTTCTAATTATTCATATCTCTAGCGATTAGAAATCACAAAAACGAACAAAAAGCGAAACTCCTTCGCCTCCAATCCGGCTAATGCGCTTCATGGAGCCCCTTCGCTAGAGTGCGGCTACGGCGCTTCAAGAAAACAAAAAGGCCACGTCGCCGTGGCCTGGCATACTTCCAGCGCTATCGTTCGCAGCCTGACTTTCCCAGGCCGCTAGATACTGTGTACCATAGAGTTAACTAGTTGTCAAGCGAAAATTTAGGATGTAGCAGACTGGGTAGATGGGAAATGAGAACAGGCTCGGGCCGCTGGAGTTTGGCGGTTAGGATCGAAAGTCAGACGGAGGGAAGACCCCACCGTCGTTCTCCGCTGAGGGCGAGTTGCGCGGCGAAGATGAGTCTAGGTATCATGACTGTCTGGGTACATATAGTACGAGTTAACTGAAGTTGTAACAGAGATTCGGACCGAAGGTAGTAGTTCAGTTTCCGATTTCCGCGTTTACCAAGCACTTGAGGGTGTGTCTCATCTTAGCACGTTAATCAGGCAAGTAGCTCGGCGTCAATTCGCTAATCAGCCGTCAAGCGTTAAATCTGCGGCTCGTTCAACCCTTCAGAATCGAAAACCAACGCAATACTTGCCACACTGCAATAAATGTCAGGCACGAGGCTAGGACGTGAAGTATCCAGAACCACCGCGGCAGAGGCTCTACTTGCAGCTGCGCTTCGAACTGTGCGAGGGCACTCTTCGCGGAACGGAAGGCCTTATATAAGCAAAGCTCGTCTGACGTTTTCTCGCCGCCGATTAAGTTCTGATGCAATCTATGATTCATTCCAAACACAAAATTCATGAAGTCAGCCTCTGCAGGTAAATAGACACTCTGGGGGTCCTTGAGCTTCTTGAACACACTTGTATACAAGGCGGGACTGTTGTTCACGAAGGCGCGATAATCAGCGTGAAATTCAAAAAGGCGGCGAAACGAGTAATTCAATTTGACGAGCGGCTGGACAATCGCAGTCAGATGACGGATGTATTGAGACCTTGTGAAATTCTGAAGAGTGGGAGTTTCTAAAGTGAAGATGAAACGACTCGGATTAAACCAGTCCTTCTGTACTTTTGTGAGCGTCTTTAAGTCTTCCGGAAGCACGTATCCGGGGTCTCCTTCACCACCGCTCGCCCATTGAGATACCAAGTCAAGTTCTGCGTGAAGACCGACAAGCAGATTCCGAATGCCTTGGTATGTCTCCCGACGAGAACTTAAAACTGTGGCTGTGAACGTGAACCACGCACCAGCCGCACCCAACAAAGTGGCTACGCCGGCCCAAAAAGCGACTGAGGTTGGGATGTCAGGGAGCCTCATTCCAATGCGTATATCACGCCAGTATCTACTCTTCAATGATATAGGCTGCGTTCTTACCAGGTTGGCGAATTCAATCACGGTCTCGGCTGGCCGCTGTTTTGAATTCAAGTTGGACGTACAGTCGGATAATCGGACACTGCCCACTACCCTAACGAAGTTGTGAGTGTCGATTGGCATGGGAAAGCGTAATGTGAAGTTATTCCTCAATATGCCAGCCCATGTTGACGAGTATCGCGGTGCGGATCATGAAAGCTTCTGCCTCCGAGGCGAGTTGGTACGGAGTCCTATTGCCGAAAACGGGGCGAGCGGTTATGGTGGGACGGGACGGAGGCTGTTGCGGCAGCGGAACGGAAATTGGGAGCGAAGCCGCAACAGGGATTTGACCAGGGAGGACTGCGACAAAGATTTGGCAAACGATTTGGCGACGGAAGGCTGCGGCGAGGAAGTGGCAGGACGAGATCGAGGTGAGCGATGACGGAGAGGACTTCGAATCCGGAAAACGCGAGCGGCGAGGGCGAGGGAAGCCCAGAGCGACGCGTGGCGCAACGGCACATCATCGTGGCGCTGGCGGATGTGACGGAGATCCGCTCGGGCGAGCGCATCATGGCGCAAACGACGCAACTGAGCGCGAACGGCTGCTATATGGGCGCGATGAACACGTTCGCGGAAGGAACGGAAGTGCGCGTGAAGCTGAGCAAAGGCGGGCAGACATTTCAGACGAATGGGCGCGTGCTGAACGTTCACGCCGAATTTGGGATGGGAATCGTGTTTGAAAATACACCCGCCGAGCAGCAGCGAATGCTCGATGGATGGCTGGCGGAAACGCAGCGTTAATTCTGTAAAAAAACTGCTGAACAAGAACCACCGAGGTACTCCCAAGAAAAAGCGATCTGCAGATTCCCTGCCTGCGGCAGGCAGGCTCGTCGCTTTGCTCCTTTGAATGACAAGCCTTTTCGATTTTTCAAAGCGCCGGCGGAGATCGGACGACGTGTGTCCGGGCGAATGAAAAAACGACGCCGGAGAGAAAAAAGGCGAGTATGATTTCGTGCGCTGAAAGACCATACGGGGGTGCGCCATGCGAGGAAACAAAACGGCGATGATTTGCACAAAACGAATTGGTGCGCGGGAGAAGTCACGAAGAAGCGCGATGTGGCTGTTCCTAGCGGCGCTGATTTGCTGGGCGACTCTTCCGAGCGCGGCGACGGCGCAGGAGGGCGCACACGCTTCTTCGCGGAAGAGTTCACGAACGCACAAAGGCGCGGCTGCGGAGAAATCGAGCGGGCTGAAATTCGAGATTACATTTCCGAGCGAGAGGAGCGCGGCGCCGCTGACTGGACGCGTGATACTGGTGCTGGCGACGACCAACGAGCCGGAACCGCGATTTCAAACCGGGTACACGGCGCTGACGGCGGCGCAGATGTTCGGCGTAAATGTGAACGATTGGATGCCGGGGACGCCGGTGACGGTGGATGCGTCGGTGTTCGGATATCCGATCGAAAGCCTGGCGAAAGTGGCAGCGGGAGATTATTACGTGCAGGCGGTGCTGAATATTTATCAGACGTATCATCTGGCGAATGGGCACACGGTCGAACTGCCTCCGGACAAAGGCGAAGGACAGCACTGGGCGCGCAAGCCGGGGAATTTGTACAGCGCCGTGCAGCACGTGCATGTGGATCCAACGGCAGACGGCGTGATTCACGTGGGGCTGAGCGAAGTTGTGCCGCCGGTGACGGCGCCGCAGGATACGGATTGGATCAAGCACGTGCGCATCGAGAGTGCGCTGCTGACGAAATTCTACGGGACGCCGACGTACATCACGGGCGACGTGCTGCTGCCGCCGGGATGGAACGAACATCCGAACGCGCACTATCCGCTGATGGTGTATCAAGGGCATTTCGCGCCGGACTGGCGCGCGGCGATGCCTTTTCGGACGGAGCCGCCGTCGCCCGATGCGACGGGACGCGAGCGAATGGCGCAGGAATATGCGTACAAATTTTATCAAGACTGGACTTCGGGAAGATTGCCGCATTTTTTGGTGCTGACAATTCAACACGCGAATCCGTATTTCGACGATTCGTACGCGGTGAATTCGGAAAACGTGGGGCCATACGGCGACGCGATCGTGAAAGAGCTGATTCCGGAGGTGGAGCGGCGGTACCGCGGAATCGGGCAAGGATGGGCGCGGGCTGTTTACGGCGGATCAACGGGCGGATGGGAAACGCTGGCGTCGCAGGTGTTTTACCCCGATTTTTACAATGGAGCGTGGACGGCGTGCCCGGACCCGGTGGATTTTCGTGCGTATCAGACGGTGAATTTATACGAGGACAAGAATGCGTTCTGGGTGGAAGGGCCGTTTGCGAAAGTGCCGCGCGGGATGATGCGCACGACGGACGACGAGATCGAAAACACGATGGAAGGCGAAACGCATCGTGAACTGGTGCTGGGGACGAAAAGCCGGTCAGGCGATCAGTTTGATATCTGGCAGGCGGTGTTCAGTCCCGCGGGCGACGACGGATATCCGAGAGAAATCTGGGATCCGATGACGGGAGAAGTCAATCACGATGTGGCGGAATACTGGAAGCAACACTACGACTTGAGCTACATCATTCGGACGAACTGGAGCACGCTGGGGCCGAAGCTCGTGGGGAAATTGCATTTTACCGTCGGGACGATGGATACATTCTATTTGAACAATGCGGTGTCGCTGCTGCAGGATTTTCTGGAACAGACGAACTATCCGTACTATGCGGGAGATTTCGAATACGGAGAAAAGCAGCCGCACTGCTACACGGGCGGGCCGATCAATCCTCCGGGAGTGAGCGGAATGACGTGGAACCAGCGAATTTTCCCGCAGGCGGCGGAGTGGATGAAGAAAACGGCGCCGAAGGGCGCGGACATGAGCTGGGTGTATTGAGAGCAAACGATTCGATGTGCGCGAAAAACCGAATACTGAGGAGAATGAAACGATGCTGAGCCGCCGAAGATTTTTTCAACTCGGAGGATTGGCCGCGAGCCTGCCGCTGGCGTCGCGATGGCTTCCGGCGCAGGAGAATGCAGGGTGCGCGCCGCTGCCGGCGTCGATTGCGAATTTGAAGTCGATGCGCGATCAGGCACAGCCGATCACGGTGGCGGAAAGACAGGAACGCGTCGAGAAAGCGCGACGGCTGATGCGAGCGAACCATATCGATGCGATGGTGCTGATCGGCGGGTCGTCGCTGAAATATTTTGCGAATATTGACTGGTGGCTGAGCGAGCGGTCATTTTTCCTGATTGTGCCGGCGAAGGGCGAGGCGTTTTTCGTTTGCCCGGGATTCGAGGAGGACCGCGCACGGGAACAGATCAACCGCGGGCCGTTCGCGGGGAATCCGGACATGCGCATCTGGCAAGAAAACGAGAGCCCGTATGAACGCGCGGCGCAAGGGTTGCACGATCGCGGAATCGCGAGCGGACGGCTGGGAATCGAGGAGACGGTGTGGTTCGTATACAGCGACGGAATCGCGCACGCGGCACCGCAGGCAACGTTCACGAGCGCGACACCTGTGACGGCGGGCTGCCGGGCACACAAGACAGATCATGAAATTGCGCTGCTGCAACTGGCGAATACGGTGACGTGGAACGCGTACAAGGCGGCGTGGGAAGCGCTGAAGCCGGGGATGACGCAGAACGATTTTTCGCGCATGGTGTCGCAAGCGCACGATCAATTGGGATTCAAAGGAGACGCCGGCGTGCAAGTGGGGCCGTATTCGGCGCTGCCGCACGGATCGATCGAGCCACAAAAAGTGGAAGAAGGAACGATTCTGCTGATGGATGGCGGCTGTACGGTGGAGGGATACCATTCGGACATCAGCCGGACGTTCGTGATCGGAAAACCGGCAGACAAGATGCAAAAAGTTTTCGACATCGTGCACCGGGCGCAGTCTGCGGCGCTGGCGCAGGCGCGGCCGGGCGTGGAAGCGCAATCGGTGGACGCGGCGGCGCGAAAAGTGATCGAGGATGCGGGATACGGGCCGGGGTACAAATATTTTGGCCACCGATTGGGGCACGGAATCGGAATGGACGACCACGAATGGTATTACCTGGTCGGCGGCGACACGATAAAGCTCGAGCCGCGGATGAGCTTCAGCGACGAACCGGGGGTTTACATCCGCGGAGAATTCGGCGTGCGGCTGGAAGATTGCATACACATCACCGAAGATGGCGCGAAGATGTTCACGCCGCAGAGCCCATCGCTCGAACACCCGTTCGAGACATAGGCGTGCGAAGTTTCATCCTCGGAAACTCGCGACAGGGCGGCGCATTCGCGACATTCGCAATGTGGTAACTTAGATTTTGCAATTATCCCTCTGCGATTGAAGGAGGCAGGCGGATGGGCTCGCGCGAGGATCGGCGAAGCGACCGCATCTCGGTTTCTTTTTCTCTGGATGTTGCGGGAGTCGACGCCGAGAACCGGCCGTTCACGGAGACGGCACGGACCATTGTGGTGAACCGTCACGGCGCGCTGCTGACACTCAAGCATCGTCTGCAGATGGAGCAGGAATTGACCGTCCGGCGCCGGCACGCGGACGGGACGCATCGCGAAACGCAAGTTCGCGTGGTGGCGCGCGACCGGGAAGGACCGGATGGGTTCGGCTATGGCGTGGCGTTTGTGGACCAGAAATTGGATTTCTGGGGAATCGGGTTCCCCTCGCCGGAGCAAGCGGCGGAAGCCGTCGTGCGATTGCTGGTGGAATGCACGCACTGCCGGAGCCAAGAGCTGGCCTATTTGGATTCACGCGAGCTGAAGGAATTCGAAACCAATCATCTCTTCGCACGGCAATGCCGGGTCTGCGAGGCGCCGACGATCTGGAAGCAACCGCTCGAATCGATGCACCAGAGCCGCACGGCGGAGTCGCGGAGCGACGCCATACCCGCGCCAAGCTCAACGCCGGAACGAGAAACGACGCGCTACGATACGAGATTGACCGCATGTGTGCGGCAGGATATGGGCACGGAAGAAATGGCGGTTTGCGAAAATGTTTCGCGGCAGGGGATCGCGTTTCGCAGCCGGAATAAATACGCGGAGGGCGCACAGATCGAAGTGGCTGTGCCCTACACACCAGGGATGGCAAATGTGTTCGTGCCCGCGGTGGTAGTGCACGTGAGAGCGCTGCCGACGGCGGGACTGTTTCGCCATGGCGTGAGATACCTGCGAAAAGAGCAGTAAGCTAATGCGTAAAACCCGCGCGGCAAAAATGGCCTTTTGTGGGCCGAGATCCCTCGGCCGCGTTTTAGTTCTTGCAACCTAATCGCCCGCTAAACAATCCAAGAGATCAAGGACCGGCTGAGGTCTCCCGCGTAGTCCGGCCCGTTGTATCGCGGGCGGAGGTAGCCGCCATGAAAAGATTCGCAATCGCAAAATCGCTGTTGGTATTTTGTGCTTCGCTTGCCCTTCTGTTTTTTGCTGCGAGTCCAACATTCGCACAACGTGGAGGGGGACATGGCGGTGGTGGATCCCACGGTGGAGGCGGTGGGTTTCATGGCGGCGGAGGCGGGTTTCACGGTGGGGGCGGAGGATTCCACGGTGGCGGTGGTGGATTCCACGGTGGCGGTGGCGGATATCGCGGCGGCGGTGGCGGAGGCTTTCGTGGCGGTGGCGGGTTTGGCGGCGGGTTCCATGGAGGCGGAGGGTATCGCGGCGGTGGCGGATTTGGCGGCAGAGGATCTTACGGTGGACCCCGTGGCGGGGCACGAGCGTATGGCGGCGGGGGATATCGAGGCGGGCGCGGATTTTCGCCACGAGGATTTGGCGCCTCCGGTTATCGCGGATCCGGATTCGGCAACAGGAGTGGCGCGGGCCGCGGGTTCGCGAACGGACGCCGATCGTTTGGCGGACGCGGTGCTGTAGCGGACGGGCACTGGCATTCCTTTGGAAGCAGCGGGCGCTCGGCGAATTCTTTTGGTTCCGCAGGGCTTCGAAACGCGGCGATGGCGGATGGCCATTGGCATTCGTTTGGGGCGGCGCGAGGTAACTTCGCCGGAAATGCGCGCGCGGTTTCTTCAGGCCGGGGGATTTCTAATTTTGGAGGCGTTCGCGGACGCAATTCCGGTACCAGAAATTTCGGCCTTGGGCGGAGCACACCGCTTGGAAGCGGCCGATTCGGAGGAAACGCACCGGGCATTTTTGACCGCTCGTATGGCAGAGGGCTAGGCGGCAGAGGCCTGAATGGAGGATTCGGCGGCAGAGGCTTCCGCGGCGGCAACGGCAATATGCGAGGATTTGGATTTGGACGCGGATGGGGACGCCGATTTGGCCGAGGTGGTTATGGTTGGGGCGGCTATGGATGGGGTGGCTATGGTTGGGGTGGTTATGGTTGGGGCGACTCCGATTGGGACGACTTCGGTTGGGGATTGGGATTTGGCTGGGGATGGCCCGGAGCTTATTGGGGATTGGACTGGGGCTATCCGGCATACGGATGCGATCCCTACTGGGATCCGTATTGGTGCGACCCGTATTGGGGCTGGGATTCTGACGACTTCGGAGTTTACACCTACTGATCGGCGGGTTAGAAATTCGCGGGTTGCTACGGACGCTTTGACTGCTCGCGCTGCTGCTGTTCTCAGCCGAGCCACAGGTACAAATTCACTACAAACTAGTTCGTGAGAGCAGGAGCCTTATCGGAACGGCGCTGCGCGCTGTAGCGCATGGCGATGTTGACGAAAATGCGCCCCGCGGGCGTATCGAAATACATGGCCATCGCTTCGGTCTCGGCTGTGCTGCGGACGTTTTCTTTGTTTGAGCGAATTTCCGGCGGATGAACCTTGAATTGATAGCCGCGGTCGTTGAGCAGCGTGACGGCGTTGCCGATGACCATGTTGGCGAGTTCGCAGACGGTTTCGCGGACGACCTGCTCGGAGGCGTCGACTTCGCAACCCGCGAGCGCGGAAGCGACACGGACGGCGGCGGCTGAATCCATGTCCAGAATAACGCGGCCTTCGATTTCACCGTTGATGGAAATAACCGCGGCGACGCCCTTCTGGCGGTAACCGTCTTCTTCCATGGTCAGATCGCCGATTCTCGTGGGGCCATCGAGCGCATGAGCGAGGACGGAATCTGCCGCACTGATGAACGGCTGAATGAGTTGCATTTTCATGAGCGTGCCTCTCCGACCGTCGCCGGCGTTTGCGCGGCGGTTTCGTCGTTCAGGACGTAACGGATGATTTCGTAGAGCACGTCGGGCTTGACGGGCTTCTGCACGAAATGCCGTGCGCCCTTTTGGAGCGCCGCGAGAATGTTGTCCTGATAGCCGACGGAAGAAACCATGACGATGCGCGCCTCGGGATGCTGGCGAACAATGCGCTCGACGGCTTCAATGCCTTCCATCTGGGGCATGGTGATATCCATCAGAACAATATCGGGGCTGGTGCGAGTATATTCGGTGATGGCGGTGCAGCCATCGCCGGCTTCGCCGGCCAGTTCGCCGCCGAAGGATTCGATCATCTTGGCGAGACTCTTTCGCGCGAAGACGGAGTCGTCGACCACGAGATAGCGGACGGGGCCGCTGTTCTGCTTGCGAGTCAAAGGCGTAAACGGTTTCATAACATTCTCCTCAGTTGCGCCCGGAGCTTCCGGCCAAACTATTGCAGATGCCTCGGGGTTACAGAATTTTCTTCACTGCTCTCTTCCTGCAATTCCGGACACTGGACATACAAGAAATTGGGCAACGCCTCGAGACTGATGACGCGGGAAATGTAGCCGTGTTCGACGGCGCTGCGTGGCATGCTATCGACGACACACGAACCAGAATCCTGGGCCAGCGTGAGGCCGCCCGCGTCGCGGATAAGACGAATGGCATCAACGCCGTCGTCGCCCATGCCGGTCATAAGAAGAGCGATGGCCTGAGAGCCAAATTCTTTGGCGACGGAGCGAAATAAGACATCGGCGGATGGACGGTGGCCATTGACGCGCGCGGTTTCCGAAAGCACGACAATGTGGCCGGTGGCGGCGCGGCGAATGTGAATGTGGCGATTACCCGGACAGATCAAGGCCTGGCCGGCAATCAGAGGTTCGCCCGAACGAGCCTCGCGGACTTTGATCATGGACGATTCATCCAGGCGGCGAGCGAGCATTTCGGTGAATCCTTCGGGCATATGCTGAGCGATGAGGAAGCAGCCCGAAAAATCCGCGGGAATTTGCGAGAGCATGTATTCGAGCGCATTCGGCCCGCCGGTGGAAACACCAACGGCGATGACACGAGTCGGCGGGCGAAAGCGATTGACCTTCGGCATGGTGCTTTTCGGGCGCGCCGGAAGAACATCCATCATGACTTTGGGGAAGCCGGCCTTGGCCGCGGCTTTGATCTTGAGGGCGAACTCTTCAGCGATCTCCTGTATGTTGCCGGCGGAGGCGGCATTGGGTTTGGTGACAAAATCAAAGGCACCGAGAGACAGGGCTTTTAATGTGGCACGAGCGCCATTGCGCGAATGCGTGCTAAAGACGATTACGGGCAAGCGGAAGCGGCGGGTGATCTCGCGCATGGTCTCAAGACCGTTCATGCGGGGCATCTCGAGGTCGAGGGTAATGACCTGGGGCTTGAGCTCTTCAATTTTTTTCAGGCCGAATGAACCATCCATCGCAGTGCCCACCACTTTGATCGAGCCATCCTGCTCCAAAATCTGCGGAATCAGTTTGCGCATCAGTGCCGAATCGTCGACAACGAGTACACGGATAGGTTCGCTCACGCGATCGCTCCCAATGCCGGCAAACGAGCGAGCCGGCTGGCGACGACGGGTATGTTCAAAATCAAGACGACGGTGCCATCGCCAAGAATCGATGCGCCGCTGACGAAGTCCGAGGATGACAGACGATCGTCGAGGGCCTTAATGACCAATTCCTCTTCACCCATCAAACTATCCACAATGAGACCAAACTTTTTTTCGCCCGCCCCAATAATAATGACGAATGATTTGCTGGAGGCCACTTTGGCGTTCTGCGCAGTGAGGCGGTCGAGATGAACCAGAGTGAGCAACTGATCGCGAAGGCGAATGACTTCGTAATCATCGACGCGATGAATTTCCGAACCGGCGACGCGAGTGATTTCGACAACGTTGGCGAGCGGTACGGCATAAAGATGACCAGTGACCTTGAAGAGAAGCGCCTGAATACTCGCAAGCGTAAGAGGCACGAAGATGCGAAACGTGGTGCCTTGGCCGGGGATGGAATCCGTTTCAATGGTACCTTTCAATCGCTCGAGAACGCCGATCACGGCGTCCATGCCGACGCCGCGGCCAGAAACTTCCGTCACCGCATCCGCGGTGCTGAGGCCAGGCTGGAAAATTAACCGCGTGGCATCTTCTTCGGTGAATTTGCTTGCCTCGGCGGCAGAGATGGAACCGCGCTCGACGGCGCGGCTGACGAGCTTTTTGCGGTCGATGCCGCGGCCATCGTCGGAAACTTCGATGACGACTTGATTGCCCTGATGATAAGCGTTGAGGCGAATAACACCGCTTTTCGGCTTGCCCTTGGCTTCGCGCTCTTCCGGAGTTTCAATTCCGTGATCGACGGCGTTGCGAACCAGATGAGCGATCGGCTCGGCCAGCGCGTCGAGAATGCCCTTGTCGAGGTCAGTATGCTCGCCGGCGATTTCGAGAGCGACGTCGCGTCCGCAGTTTAGAGAGACATCGCGGACGATGCGCGGGAAACGGCGAAAGAGCTGTTCGACGGGAACCATGCGGATTTTCATCACGGAGCGCTGCAGGTCTTCGAGGACGCGGGATTGAAATGCGAGTGCGTCGGCGAAACGGCTGCGCAAGGGATCCTTGGCGTGATGCTTGTCGAATTCGATGATGGTGCGATGCAGCATGGATTTGCCGATGATGAGTTCGCCGATGAGATTGAGAACCGTGTCGATGCGCGTGGCATCAACGCGCAGAGTGTTCTGCGCGGCGGCTAGAGTAGCGGAGGCGCGGGCCTCACGGCGCGATTCCTCGGACTCCGGCGCGGGAACCGGACGAGCTTGCGGAGCGCGAGCTTTGTGGAGCGGCACGGCAGCGCCGGAAGCGTGCGCTTCGGCCTGCAAAAGCACATCCAGCAAATCCTGCGAAGGTTCCTGCGCTTCGCTGACTTGATGCACGGTGATGTCAGCGACGACGGACGGGATCCGGCACTTTTTCGCCAAAGCGCTCTTGGAATGTTCAGTCGCGAGAGCAGCCTCGACGTGCGCGGCGAATTCCGCTGAGTCGACATCCGATGGATGGATCGCGAGGATGGAACCGACACCTTCCAGAACATTTCGAATGAGCTGAAATGCGGCGGAGCGCATGCCGCTAGAAGGATCGATTTGCAGGGCGATATTGAAAACGCACTCGCCGTGCCCCAAGGCGTTCGAGATGCGGTCGCGCTGGGAGGCATTCCAGTCGAACTTTGGAGAAAACGCTTCGGCGGGGGCAGGCGCGGCAGGCCGTTTCGCCGGCGTAGATGCGATCTGGCGAATGTGTTCGCGAAGCGCATCGCCCGTGGGAGGCGGGAGCGATTTGCGATACGCGGCGAGCATGGCCTGGAATGTGTCAGCAGCGGTGAAGATGACTTCGACGAGAGAATTTTTTGCGCCGCGGACGGCCTGCGGAGCGAGCGCATCTTCCATCTCATGCGCCAGAGAGCTCAGCTCCTGAAAACCGCACGCGGCGGAGTCGCCCTTGAGCGTGTGCACAACGCGGCGAACACGGCGGACGATTTCGGCGTCGTCCGGACGAGCTTCGAGCTCCAGCCCGGCTTCGTTGAGCTCCTGAAGCAACTCCTGTGCGCTTTCAAAGAAAAGCTCGCGGAGTTCGGCGGCGCGTTCGTCGGGAAAGAAGTTCACGCGTGGCCCTCGATTCGCTGATACGCAGTGCCATTATTCTGGTGAATCATTTTGAATTTCGTGGTCAGGCCGAAGAGGCTCTCGGCGTGGCCGACGAAAAGATAGCCATCGGGATTCAAGCAACGATAAAACTTGTCGATCAGGCGCTTCTGTTCGGCCTCATCGAAATAAATCATGACGTTGCGGCAGAAAATAATGTCGTTGCGCTGCGGCAAGAATTCGGCCTTAAGATTGTGAAAGTCGAACTGAACGATGTTTTTCAGCGCGGGCTTGATGGCGTATTTGTCGCCCATTTTTTCGAAGTAGCGCAGGCGGCAGGTGTAATCAACCGACTCCATCTGATTTTCGGTGTAAAGGCCTTGCTCGGCCTGAAGCAGCGCGGAATAGCTGATGTCGGAGGCGAGGATTTCGACTTTCCACGGCGGCGGCACGAGCGGCTTCGGCGAGGGCATGTCGAAAGGCAGTGGATTGCGCAAGTAATAGTAGGCGAGCGCGTCGCAAATCTGGATCGCCATCGTGTACGGTTCCTGCCCCGTGGAGCAGCCGGCGCTCCAGAAGCGAAGGGAAAAATCGCGGCGCTCCTGCTTGCGGTGCAAGAGATTTTCGAGAACGACTTTCGAAAATAATTCCAACTGCGGAACATTGCGAAAAAAACTGGTTTCGTTGACCGTGAGATTCTCAAGCAGGGCGGAGAGTTCTTTTTTGCCTTCGTGGCTGGTGAGCAAGCGGTAATAGCTGTAGAACGAATCGAGATTACAGGCTTTCAGACGGCGCTGGAGGCGGTCACAGAGAAAATGAACGCGATGCTCATCGAAACACATGCCGCATTCCTGATAGATGAGCGTCTGCAGGAGCTTGAGCTCAGGGTCAGTCAGTTGAACAGGAACAGTGAAAGTCGCCATAATTCCCTTCGCACAACTCTACGATTTCAAAATGCTTCAGAGGCTCAGACCGAGGCCGCCGGCACCAGCTCATCGAGATGCCGCAATTCATTCGTCTTCAGGACTTTGTTTAAGTCGAGAAGAATGACGAGACGGCCGCCGAGTTTGCCGACGCCGGTCACATAATCGATTTCTCCCTCGGGGAAAACGGAGCCTGGAGGTTCGATTTCGGAAGGCGGGATTTTCAAGACTTCCGAAGCGGCGTTCACGATCAGGCCGACGGTGCGGTTATCGAGTTCCACGACGACGACTCTATTTTTCTTACTGTTATCGGAAGTGGTGCCGCCGAAGCGCTTGCGAAGATCCACGACCGAAATTATCTTTCCGCGAAGATTGATGACGCCTTCAACAAATTCCTGAGCGTTGGGTACGGCGGTGATTTCCGGGACGCGGACGATTTCACGCACGATGGCGATAGGAACGCCGTACGTTTCGCGTCCGATGCGGAGACCAACAAGCTGGACGTCTTTTGCCATGTGCGGCTCCGGTCAGACCCGAACCAGCTCGCGACGATGGGAATCTTCGGAGTGAGCGTCGCGGTCTTTCTTGTTCCGCCAAGAAGAGTGATGTTTGCCGTTCTCGCGGGATTCGCGCTCGATACGGAAGCGGTCCATGCTTTCAAGCAAGATACGCGAAAGCTTGGACATCTGCTCGGCGGTAGCGGCGAGTTCAGTCGAGCTTGAAGTGGACTGCTGCACGAGCTCGCGCATTTTTTCCATGGCGCGGACGACACCCTGCGCACCAGAAGCCTGCTCCTCGACGGAAGAGTTGATCTCCTGAGTGATTTCCGTGAGACGCGAAGTTGCCTTGGCAATCTGCGAGGAACCGCTGGACTGCTCGTTGGTGGCGGCACCAATTTCCTGCGCAAATTTATAAACTTCGCTGACGACGTTGGAAATCTTGCCGAAAGCCTTATTAAGATCGAGGCCGAGCACCAGACCGTCCTGAACCATCTGCGTACTCTTGGCCATGTTGTCGACGGCCTCGCGCGCTTCCTTCTGAATCCCCTGGATGAGGTCGGCGATTTCTTTTGTGGATTGCGTGGATTTTTCGGCGAGCTTGCGGACTTCGTCGGCGACAACGGCAAAACCGAGGCCGTGTTCGCCGGCGCGAGCGGCTTCGATGGCGGCGTTGAGCGCGAGCAGATTGGTTTGCTCGGCCAAATCGTCTATTACTTCGATGATCTTGCCGATATCGTCGGCACGCTTGCCAAGGACGCCGATGATGTCCGAAGAGGATTGAATGGAGGCGCTGGTGCGATTCAAGCCGTCTGTGGCCTTCTCCATAGTCGTGATGCCGGTTTCGACTTCGACGCGAGAACGATGGCAAATGTCGAGAAGGATCTTGGCCGTATCGGCGACGCGCTGAATCGAAGCGACCATCTGTTCGATTGATGCGGAAGTTTCGGCGACGCTGGAAGCCTGAACCTGCGTGTTTTTGACGACATTCTGCACGTTGATGCTCATTTCATGCATCGTGCTGGTCACTTCATCAATAGCAGCCGCAGCCTGAACGCTGACTTTCGCGGACTCCTCGGAAGCCGCGGCCATCTGGCTGGCACCGGCGGAAACCTGCGAAGCGCTATCACGAACTTGACCGACTATGTCGCGGAGGCCCTGAGCCATGCGGGAAAATGCAGAGGCCAAGGTATCGCGTTTGGAGAGCGGTTCGATTTCGACGTCGAGATCGCCTTCGGCGACAGAAGCGGAAACACCGGCCATGCGCTTCAAGTGTTCGACCATGGAGCGGAAGTTATCGGCGAGGCGGCCGACCTCATCATTGCGGTGAATATCAATATTCTGATCGAGATCACCAGCACTGCCGATTTCGTGCGCGACCTCGATCAAATGACTGAGCGGCTGATTGATGGACTTGGCGGTGTAATAGGCGATGCCGATGCCCAAAAAGATGGCAAGGAACATTCCGAAAAGGCCGCCGTAGATGCTTACATTGCTGGCACGAGTAGCGGATTGATTGGCATCGTCATAGGACTTGTGAATCTGCGCGTCAGCTTGATCGAGTATATTGACGTCGCCGTTGATCCAAGAGCCAGGCTTTTTTTCGAGATAAAAGACTTGAAGATCGGAGACGGTTGCGTCGCCGGAATCGACCTGGTGCCTTTTTTCGATTAGCGGCTTGGCAAAATTTTCGTACCAGTCCGCTTCGCTGTTGTTCACTTCGGTCAGAGCGTTTCGGAGGATTTCATCAGAAGAATTCGTGCGCTGAGCCTGAAGATAATCCATCAGGTCGCTTTCCTGCTTGTTTGTAGTGCCTTCAATGCGCGGGTCACCACTCAAGAGGAAGTTGCGGAGGTCAAGGCGAACCTGCATCATTTGATAGCGAACCTTCTCGATGGTTTGAAGACTTTGAAGCGTGCTCGCAGCCTTATCCCGGACGGAATGCTCACGCAGCAAGGCCGTCAAGTTGACGAGAAACACAGTCAGCAAGAGCGCCAGAATCGAGCCGAAACCAATATAGAGTTTCTTTCCAATCGTCATCTTCGAAAGCCTCCCCCCAAGCGACCAAGCGCCCCTTCTTTGAAGTCAACACGAAGGCGCGGCGAGCACTGGCTATTGCTGATCCTGTTGCGTGAAGTCGAATTCGATGATTTCGGTGGTCTCCTTTGGACCAGGCTCGAATTTCCAGCCCTTCGCTGCTTTGCTGGCTGATTGAGCCAACAGCGGGCTTCCGCCCAAAACCTGAGTGCTCTTCACGTGGCCGTCTGGAGCAACAACAAGCGCGAGCTTCACTTTGCCGGTGATATTCAGTTGCCTGGCGAGCTCTGGGAACTCAGGTACAACTTTGTGGCTCACCTTGCGCTTGGTGGCTGCATCCTGACTCATGGCTGCCGGCGGCAAGATGAGGACAGAACCTGCAAGGGCTACGAGAGCGGAACGCATAATCTTCGATCGAATGTTCACGGACGGGTCTCCTTATGACCGGGTACCTACTAATCCGCTCCCATTAATTGCAAGGCTCATACCAGTTCCAGTACTCTAACAAAATTCGGTACGGTATTCTCATAACCGACACATAATAAATGGCTAATTAGAAGTCGGCGATCCTGGAAAAATGCCTGGAATTCCAGAATTTGTCTCAGGAACCCGCTGGAGGCAATAGGGCCGTCTCACAATGAGAGTCGTTCTAGGATAGGGTCATGCACGATTCAGCAACCGAAGCTATGACTCGGGTTGACTCAAAATGAGAATTAGGGCTAACGTTGGATTGTTTCTCAATTTGAAATTGTTCGCTCAGACCCACAAACCTCCATGCCTTCGCGATCGAAGCAACGAACCTCTTACACACGCCGTAGAGAGGGCCTTGATGGCCTTCTGGCACAACTTCAAACGCACGCTTCGGAATGCTCTCCTGAGGCGTTCCCCAGAGCTGCTTGCCGATTGGCGAAATCATTCTTTCAACTGGATGGCGCGAGCTTCTGGGATATCGACAAAGGAAATGCAGAGCTTTGTTTGGTCCATTCAGAAGGGCCGTCGAAATTGCTACGAGGCTGGAAAGCGCCATTGTCAGAAGCCCCTATTTTTCATCGAGCGGTCGCCAAGGGCCGGGCCATTGCAAGAAATTCTGAATTAAAGCTTGGCAAGTCGGAGAAAAAACTCATTGAAGGCCAAAGGTATATCGTCCTTCCCATGGAGCTGGGCGAACGGCGCGCTTCGATTCTTGTCCTTTCGCGAAGAAACGGCGCGAAAGTATTTGATCCGCAAACTGTGAATCAAGCCGAAGCCTATGCCGGCGCTCTCGCGAAGTTATTTTTCAAAAACGAGGAGCAGGAGGATTCGTCGGAACGTCGCGCGCAGGACCTGATGGACCTTGCGGTCGAATTGAAGCCATCGCTGCGCCTGCCGGAGTTTGTCGGGCGGTTTACGTCGAATGCAAGAAAAATGCTTGGGGCGCAGGCAGCCATCCTTGCGCTGACGCGGGGCGCGCGGCTGGAAATTGTTTACGCGCATCACGTGGATGGCAAACCTCATCTGGAAGCCAGAGCGCCTCTGGATGATGCGTTGACAAATTTTGCAGCGGAACATCCGAGCTTGCTACTCACTGGAAACGCAAGAGAACTGCTAGGGGAAGAAGTGGCTGACGCCCTGGAATGGCGCGATGTCTGCATGGTGCGGCTGACTGGCCGGGAAGGGGATTTGCTAGGCATCCTCTGCCTGGTGAACCGGGAGCGCGAGTTTTCCGCAGCTGACGACAACTTGATTCAGGCGCTGGCGAGCCATGCCTCGGTGGCGCTGGAGAATTCGCGCCTTTTTTCACGGATTGAACAGTCGAAGCGGCAGTGGGTGGAAGACTTCGACGCGATCACGGATTTGATTGTCGTGCACGATCCTGCGAATCGGATCGTGCGATTGAATCGATCGCTGGCGGAAGCACTTGGAGCACGGCCTTCGGAGCTTGTAGGCATGAGCACGCGCGCACTGAATTCCATTGTCACGAGCGCGCGAAGCCGAGCATGTCCATTTTGCAGCGAGTCGAGCAGCGCAAGCGATGAGTCCGTTGTGAGCGCTGGAACACGCGCATATTTGATTTCGACTTCGCGAATCGGAGCCGGCTCAGAAGAAGGCTCGCGGACGATCCATATCCTGAAGGACATCACCGAGCAGAGGACGTACCAAGCGCAACTGCAGCGGGAACGGGATTTCAACACGAAGATTCTGAACCATACGCAGAGCATGATTCTTGTGCTCGACACGGCCGGCCTGGTGAGCTACGCGAACCGGAAAACCTACGAATCGGGATACAGCCAGGGAGATTTGCTGGGAAAGACGCTTGCGGAATTTATTCCGCGCGATCGCCGGACGAAATTTGAGAAGGCGTTTGAAAGCACACTCGAAGGATTTACGCCAGAAAACCTCGAACTGCCCGTGCGGCGCGGGAATCGGAGCACGGGACAATTCTCGATCAGCCTGAGCCCAATCCGCGATGAGCAAGGACACGTGAGCAGCATCGTCGTGGTGATGACGGATATCACCGATGCCGCTGTGTTGCAAGCGCAGCTCCGGCACGCCGAAAAAATGGCGGCACTCGGTCAACTGGTCTCGGGCGTAGCGCATGAAATCAATAATCCGCTGGCAGCAATCGTGGGCTATGCGGACCTGCTACTGGAGAACAACGCGGTGCCAGTGGAGGCGAAAGAGGAACTGCGCATCGTGCTCCAGGAGGCAGAGCGCACGAAAGAAATCGTGCAGAATTTGCTGCAGTTCGCGCGGCAGATGCCTGCGCGCCGCGAGCCGCTCGACGTCCACGCGATATTGAGGCAGGTCGTACAGCTTCGCACGTACGGATCGGCGGGAGATGGGATGGAGGTCGCGGAGAAATACGGCGCGGACGTGCCGCGAGTTTTTGGCGATGCGCATCAACTTCAACAAGTGTTTCTCAACATTCTCAACAATGCCTATGACGCCGTGCAGGAAGCGCGGCGTGCGGGAAAGATCGAAATTGTCACAAGCGAGAAAGAAGAATTTGTAGAAGTGGCGATTCGCGACAACGGAACCGGCATTTCGGATATGGCGCGAATCTTTGAACCGTTTTATACGACGAAGGAGCTCGGCAAGGGCACAGGGCTGGGCTTGAGCATTTGCTATGGCATTGTGCGGGAACACAACGGGGAAGTTTCGTGCACCAATAATTCGGAGGGCGATGGCTGCACTTTTTTTGTGCGGCTGCCGACAGCGCAAAGCGCGGCTATGACGACAGCGGGCGAGGCGGCGAAATAGCGAGGCTGGCGGAGAAGCAAAAGCGATGAAAGAGGGAATATGTCCAGCGAAATGAAAATCCGATTTCTGGTGGTGGATGATGAACCGTCGATCCGCAAACTCTGCGTGACGATTGGTGAAAAGCTGGGTTTTGCACCGGCGGAAGCGGAAAGCGCGGAAGCCGCGCTGGCGCTGATCGAAACGCAAGCGCCGGATGTAGTCCTGGCCGATTTGAAATTGCCGCAAGAAAGCGGTGTTGAATTGTTGCGGCAAATCAAACAACTTTTGCCGGCAACCGAAGTCGCGATCATGACGGGTCACGGCACGATCGAGTCCGCCGTCGATGCGATGAAGCTCGGCGCTTACGATTACATCGAAAAACCATTCCGCGTGGAGAAATTGCGGCTGCTTTTGCAACGAATGGCGGAGAAAGTTCGGCTCGTCAGCGAAAATCAATTTCTTCGCGAACGGATGGACACGGAAACGCAGCTCGATGGAATCGTGGGCACATCGGCGAAGGTTCAGGACCTTCTACGCATGGTGTCGCGGCTGAAGGATTCGCGCACGCCCGTGCTGATCGCCGGCGAGAGCGGCACAGGAAAAGAACTTGTGGCGCGAGCGATTCACTTTCGCGGGCCGCTGGCCAAAATGCCATTTGTCGCGGTGGATTGCGGGGCGCTCGTGCCCACGCTGATGGAAAGTGAGCTATTCGGACACGAAAAGGGCGCGTTCACTGGAGCATTGAAGTCAAAGTCCGGCCTCTTTCAGAGCGCCAATGGCGGGACGATCTTTCTCGACGAAATCGGCGAGTTACCGCTGGAAATGCAAGCGAAGCTGCTGCGCGTGCTGCAAGAAAGAGAGGTGCGCCCTGTAGGCAGCAACGAAAAGGTCTCCGTGGACGTGCGCGTGATTGCCGCGACAAACCGCGACCTGGAGACGGCCTATCGAGCGGGAACCTTCCGCAAAGATTTGTTTTTCCGACTGAACGTCGTGACCGTGCACCTGCCGCCGCTGCGGGAAAGGCGCTCGGATATTCCCGCGCTGGTGCATTGTTTTCTGGAGCGGCATGCTCCGAGCGAAAATATTCACGTCAGCTCGGCAGCGATGAAAGCCCTTCTGCAGTACGACTGGCCCGGGAACGTGCGCGAACTGGAAAACTGCGTCGCGCGAGCGCTGGCCTTGGGAGACAGGCACGGCATTGATGTGAAGGATCTAACGCCGGCAATTTTGTCGGGACTGGGAGCATCGCAATCGGCCGAAGAGGCGAACGATCTGGCTTCGACTGCGCTGGTGGACATGGAGCGTATGACCATTCTGCGCGTGTTTGAACAGGTCGGCGGTGACAAAGCACTCGCTGGCAAAATGCTGGGAATCAGCCGAGCGACTCTGTATCGCAAACTCAAGCAATATCAGATTCCACTGCGGCCAGGGGCGAAACTAGCCCCCAGCGAAGCCTCTGGAGACTAAATTGATGACCGAGAATTAATGTTTCGCGAGCGTCTCACGGAAATAGCGAGGATTGTGAGACGGATTCGTCGCAGGGTGAGACGGTCAGGTATTTTGTGAATTTTGACGCGCTCGTAATTCCCGTGCTTGCTGCACGTTAGCTTTTGGGACAAGCCCTCCTGTTTGGTTCTGGTCTTGCAATCGTTATCCGTCGGAAGCGCCGGTGTCTCTCCGTGTGCTCATGCGAATGGCGCGGACCGGCGCCTGCCGAGAGGGATTTGTGAAACACGAAATTGCTGAAGCGAAGCCTCTTTCCACAGGATCAGTCGTGAAAAGGCTGGCTGAGTTGTTTCCCGGAGCGGTTCTCATGCGACTGCCAATTGAGATAACGGCGTTGCGCGCGGCAGGAGGAGGCGTCAGGGAAAGCACGCTGATCGAATTTGGCACGGCGAATGAAGCACTCTTCGCGTCCAAGCTGCCTCTTGAATTTGCGGACCGCGTGAAAATCGAAAACTCCGACGGTTCCTTGAAGGCAGAAGCTTCGGTTGTGGCCGTGCATTTCGAACTTGGAAGACGCGCAGTGGCGGTGCGATTTTCGGAAAAAATTCCGAATTGGATTATTCGATGAGCGGCATGAGCAATAAATCTGCGCCACCAAAACCCGACGCGCGGTCGATTAGCGAAAAGGCCGAAGCCATCGCCGCCGCGTGGCTCGAGGCGCGCCTCGTCTATCCGCTCTATTTCTATCTAACGACGCATTTCCATATAGGCATTCCGCCGGCAAACAATTCCGTACTCCCAGCGGCCTGCCCGGCAAACGACCTTTTCGCCAAGATCACGCAGTGGCTGGACGAAATGGACGGATGCGTCAAGACCAATCAGCTCCGGCAGCTTCTACACTCGATCAAAGAGATCGAACCGGACAGCCTGCGCGCATTGATCTGGCGACTGCTGCGACGGCCGGAAAAATCTCCGACGGATCGCGACAATATCGACCTACTGCTAGCGACCTATTTTGCACTTTGCGCTCCGGAGGATTTGTATTCGTGCGAGATCACGCTGGGAGACGTCGCGCAGGTATTGCGTAACGTTCTCGGCGACGCCGATTCGACCGAACTGGAATGGTGTGCGCCACTGGATCAAGTACTGGAAGTGACAAAGCAGTGCCAGGGGTTGCGCGAGGTCTTTGCCGCGAAACTATTGGAAAAGGGGCGCGAACTGAAAGATGCATCAGGGTTCATGTTCTATGACCCGGCAGCGTTGGTGGCGTTCACGCGATTCAACTTCCTGTTGCGACGCGCTTTTTTCCGATTGCTGCATGCGGACCTTCGCGCGATACGGGAAGGCTTGACGGAGCTCGAACGCCGGGGCATTTCAACGGTGGATTGCCGCTCTGCGGGACTGACAGCGCAGGAACCGATCCAAAACCTTCGAGAGATTTCACTTTCGTGGCGGCAGCCGATTTCCTCGGACTATGCAGAGAATTCGGCAAACAAGACATTCGAGCAACTGCTAGCGATTCGCGCAGCGGTGGAGCGCGCGCTGGGGATTCCGCCTGCAGAAATAAAAATGCCCGCCATCGGAACGATCACTGCCAGAAGCGTCGAGGGTAAGGTGGCTGCAGACGCCAGCACGGCAAGCGAAAAAGCGGCAGCGCCGAAGCCCGCAACAAAAGACGAACAAAGCGCTACGACGAAAGCCTCTGATGCCGCTATACCGAAGCAGCAAGCTTCTGAACGACGGCCGACCACGGCAAAAGTCACTCCCATGAGCGCGCAGGTTCCCTCCGCCTCGAATGCGGCGAAAAAACCTGTTGTGGCACCAGAAAAACCGGAAACAACCGCCGCGCCGAAGACACAAATGAGCGCACCGGCAAAGCAGTCCAGCACGGTTGCATCAGGCACAAAAGCCGCCGACACGACACCTCCTACAGCGGAAAGCAAGAAGCCGGCGGGCGAGAGCAAGGCACCCTCTCCCGGCAATCGAAATGTGCCATCGACAGAACTCGAAGCATGCCTGGAATCGATCTGGGAACAACTGATCGAAGCGCCGCCTTCACGGGGACGCTCGATGAGCACAATCACGATTGGCGACGCGAAGATTTTGCTTTCGGCATGGGAAGTAAACGCGTTCGTGAGCGACGGCGGCCAGCTCTCTGAAGATCTTCGGCGGGCCGTGGCTGCTCGCGCGCTCGTGGCTCTGGGACGCGAAGAAAAGAAGCGCACGGGAGATTCGGCAAAGGTAAGCGCCGCGATTGCGCTTGGCCGGGAAGAAATGGGCTATTTGCAAGCGAAAGTCGATCAGGCGCAGCGAACCAAGAATACGGAAGCAGCAGTGAATCTGGGAATCAGCGCGCGGCGGCTGCTTTCAGCGATTGAAGAAGCGCAGAACTAAAGTCGAGGAATCACAAGTGCAGCAATCCAATGTTCTCGTGCTCACAGACGACCCGGAATTCGCGCACGCTGTGGCGGCCCGCTGGCGCGCGGACCACCGGCTTCCTGCGCGAGCGATCACGCAAGTGTCGAGCGATGTGGGAGAGGCCGCGATGTTTGAAGATTACCGATTCGCGATCCTTGGACCGGTGCGAGAGGGTGCGCTCGAGCCCCTGCTCCGCGGCCTGGAAAGCGCCGGAGTTGAGGCGTGCATTTGCAGCGATGCGAACGATAAGGATTCTTTCTATCGGATGCACTCCGAAGCTCTTCACATACAGCTTCGAGACGGATGGCTGGACACGCTGATGCTGGTTTCGAAAGAGGTACTGCGACGCCTCGACGCGGACGCACGCGCACGACAAGCGGAGCGCGCTGCGGCCACGCGCGGAACGGAAGCTACGTTGGGACGGTACATGCTGGAGATGAGTCACATTGTCAGCGACACACTGACTTCACTCGTCGGCAACGCGGACCTGCTACTCCTAGCCGCTGAGCCCGTCACCAAGCAAGGGTGCGAGCAAATTCGGACAATTCGGGCGATGGGCCTGCGGCTGAGTCAGATCATGGAGAGATTCTCATCGCTAGCGAGTGAGATTGGCGCGGCTGAGAAACAATCTCAAGATGAGACGGCAGAGGTTGTCTCAGGACGAATTCCCGGACGTTAGAGACGAAGGGAATGCGCGCTAAGTGATTTGTAGTCTTCGGCATAGGGCTGCACGCAACCGCCGGAGAGCGAACAAAGTCGATTGGCTTTGCTCGTGCAAATGTCTATGCGGACAAGAAGCGGGAGGATTGTGTGTTGAAGAAGGTGCTGGTGATAGATGACTCGGCCGCAGCCCTGAAAATGATGCAGGGGATTCTCGAACAGGGTGGCTATTCGGCAGTGGGGCTGAGCGATCCGCGGCGGACCGAAGAGACGATCAGCACGGAACATCCTGGTGTGATTCTGCTCGACGTGGTGATGCCGGAGCGAAATGGGTTTCAGGTGTGCCGTGACCTTAAAGGAAGCGCCGATTTCGGGAGCATTCCCGTGATTCTGGTGAGTTCGAAGAATACAACGAGCGACAAATTCTGGGGACAGCAGCAAGGCGCAGATGCGTACATCGCCAAGCCATTCACACCCGAGGAGCTTTTGGAAACCGTGCGGAGATTCGCTTGATGCGTGACGAATACAAGAACGAGCACGGATTCGACTCCGGCGAGCTAACAGCCATCGGCCCGGAAATGGCTGAAGGGCAGGGCCTCGCCGACACGCTCGAGCCATTCGAAGGCGATGGACTGGCCGAGAACCAGTCGCCAGAGAGTCAGTATTGCGTGTTTCGCGCAGGGCGCGAACGCTTCTGTCTTTCGGTGCTGGCAATCGAGGAAGTGGTCGATTGGCCTCCGGTGACACGGATACCGCTGGGGCCTGCGTTTCTGATGGGCGTGTTCAATTTGCGTGGATCGATTGTTCCGTTGATGGATATCGCGTTCACGGAAGGACGGCGCCCGGGCCTTTTGCCGCGTCACGTGGTCGTGGCGGCGCTGCGCGATGAAACGCACCCGACGAGCTTGCGGCTTGGCATCGCGGCTGATGAAGTGATCGGGACGTACACGGCAACAGATGACTCTTTGATTGACCAGATGCCGAGCGAAGTGCCGCACTGCCGCGGAATGTTGCGGCACGACGACCGCCTTGCTCTGGTTTTGGATTTGCCGAAGTTGCTCGAGGTTTTTCCGGTTCCGGTGATATGAGGCCAATGAATCGAACGGACACAAAATCGGCTGCGCGGAAAGTGGCCAGTGAATTTCAGGAGTTTCGGAGGATGTTATGAAATCGCGTCTGAGCACGACCATCTGGGGGTTGATCCTGTGGGATGTGGCCGCGCTTGCTACCGTCCTGGGGCTGGCTTTCCATGCCGGAGCGGCCGCCAACGGGCAATCCATTTCGAATTTCGGTGCGTTGCCAAGCGGCGCCTCGGGGAGTTTGCTGGGGGCGGGAGCTCTGGTCATCGTCACGTTTTTGGTTCACGTGATGCTGCTGCCAAAGCGCGTGATCACGCCACTGACGGAACTGGCGAGCTTTTCCGAACGGCTGGCCGCGGGAGATAAGGGCGCGAAGGCCGATATTTCCGCGACCGACGAATTCGGATATATCGCCGAAAACCTGAACCGTAGCGCGTCGAAGCTAGCGCGCTCTTCGGTAAGTCAGGAAGCTTCCGAATCCTTGCAGCGCAGCATCACCGATTTGCTCAACCTGATTAACCAAGTCGGGCGCGGCGATTTGACGATCCGCGGAAGAGTAACCAACGATGCGCTCGGCAACGTAACGGATTCGGTCAACTTGATGCTCGATAATTTCAGCAAGCTCATCGAGCGCGTCCGCAAGGCGGCTATCGACGTAAGCACCAGCGCGAACCAGATTTTGATGGCTGCCGATGAAATGACCACCGGCGCAACGCAACAGGATCAGGAAATCACGAATACGTCGTCGGCCGTGGAGGAGCTGACGGTGTCGATGAAGCAAGTGTCGAACAACGCCGAGGCCAGCGCAGAAGCGGCACGACGCGCTCTGGACGCAGCCGAACAGGGCAACCGCGCCGTGCGCGATACGCTCGAAGGCATGCAGCGCATTCGAGCATCGGTGCAGGCGACGGCAAAGAAAATCAAATCGCTGGGCGACCGGTCGCTGGAAATTTCGGAAATCATCAACGTGATTAACGACATCACCGAGCAGACGAACCTGCTGGCCCTTAACGCAGCAATTGAGGCCGCGCGCGCAGGCGAAGCGGGACGCGGTTTCGCAGTCGTCGCCGACGAAGTCCGCAAGCTCGCCGAGCATTCACGCAGCGCGACGAAGGACATCGCCGCGCTCATCAAGGCAATTCAGGCGGAGACGAACGAAGCGGTTGTCGTGATGGAAGAGGGCACGAAAGAAGTGGAAGTCGGCGCGAGCCTTGCAGATCAGGCCGGAAAAGCGCTTGAAGCCATTTCGAGCGTTGTCCGCCAGTCGGCCGAACTGGTTCAGGAAATCTCGCTGGCATCGAAACAGCAAGTACGCGGAACAGAAGGCGTGGCCAATGCGATGCAGATTATTTCAGGCATCACGCGACAAACTTCGCAGGGCGCGCGGCAAACCGTTTCGACGGTCGGCAACATGGCGCGACTTTCCGAACAATTGAACGAGGCGCTGGCGCAGTTCCGATATGCGTCGAGAAATGGCTCGGAGGCTGCCATCGAAGAAGCACGGCCGGAACCGGTCCCAGCCGGTGCACGCCGCTAAGGGACACGAGACTGGAATTCAGCAACCGGCCGGCCAGAGCGCCGCCCGCTGAGGCGTGCCCATGATGAAAGAAAAAGCGACCGCCGCCATTACGGAATACGAGCTCGATGAGATTCGCACGCTCATCGAGCGCCGCTCTGGAATTCTGTTTGACGCCTCGCGCGAACGATTTTTTTCGACGCGCGTCCGCGAGCACATGGCCGCGAAACATTTGCCGCACGGCACAGATCTTCTGCGGAAAATCCGCGGGTCAAACGTCGAATACGACGCGCTGATCGAGCGGCTGCTGACGCAGGAAACATCCTTCTTCCGTTATCCCGCTGTTTTCGAAGCGTTGCAAAAAAAAGTGCTGCCGGAATTGCATATGAAAAAGTTTTGGGAGACGCCGCGGACGCTGCGCATTTGGAGCGCCGGCTGCGCCACCGGCGAGGAACCTTATTCCATCGCGATCACGATCGCGGACGCGTTGATGTTCGCCGACGCCTGGAATATCGAAATCCTCGCCACGGACATCAGCAAGCACGCGCTGAAACAAGCGGAAAGCGGCGTCTACTCGCGCCGGAACCTGGGAAGTGTGTCGCCTCGGCAACTGGAAACGCACTTCTCGGCTGCGGGCAGCGAATTTGTCGTACGGCCGAAACTTCGCCGCATGGTGTCCTTCGCGCCGATGAATCTGGCGCAGGCGGTTTATTTGGGGCGGCTCGACATTATTTTCTGTATGAACGTGATGATTTATTTCTCGGAGGCGCGGCGCAATTCACTGATCCAGCATTTCTATGAATACCTCGAACCCGGGGGTTATCTGTTTGTGGGTCATTCGGAATCGCTGTCAAATATTCCGGTGAATTTCGAATCGGCTGTGTGCGGCGACTGCATTCTCTATCGCAAGCCCGCGGGCGAAATGGTTTATCGCAACGCTGCGCTAGTGGAAGGATCCCTGTGAGTGATCCGGGAAAAGGCGCCATCGAGGTCTTCCTCCAGGAAGCTTCCGAACACCTGCAGTTTCTGCGGGAGTATTCGAGCATCCTGCAGGAGCCGCAGCCGAATGCGGACGATCTCGAGCGGCTCTACATCGCGGCGCACACGCTGTGCGGCACTTCGGCGACGTATGGGTTTCCGCTGTTTTCGGAAATCTCCGGGAAGCTGGCGCATATTTTCCAGTACACGCGAAACGCGCCGCTGAATCCGGATACGATTTCTCCGCTTACGGAATTTCTTTCTGACGCGATTTCCGTCCTCGAATTTGATTTGCTGGAGATCAGCAACAGCAGCAACGAAGTGGCTTCGGATATTCACGCGTTCAAGCAGCGATATTCGTTTGCCTTCCCGCCGACGGGGACCGCGCAGGCGGTTCCTCCGGCGGCAGTTCCAGAGCCAAATCCATCGGTCGCGGTAACAGAGTCCGCGAACCCTGTGGGACATGCTTCCTTTTACGACGCGTTGCCGGTGGATGGCGACGTGCCCGACGAAGTTCGGCAATTCTTCGTGCCCGAGGCGGAGGAACATCTCCAGACAATTACAGAATGCGTGCTGGCGCTGGAGTCAAATGCAACCCCTGAAGAGATCAACCGGCTCTTCCGCTCGATTCACACGATCAAAGGTTCGGCGGCCCAGGTCGGGCTGCATCGCATCTCCGCCATCGCGCATCGCGTGGAGGATTTGATTGGGCAAATGCGTGATGGTGCTCTTGCTCCAACGACGGAATTGACCGACCTCTGCCTGGAATCCGTCGATGTTCTCAAGAAGTTCCTGCATGCCGAATGGACGAGCGAATCTCTGGCGCGTTCTGCCGTTGACCTTTTACTGGGAAGGATTAGCGAGTTTCTTCCGGAGCAGGGCGCGGAGGCCGGGCTGCATCTGGCGGGCGGAGCACTTGTGGAAGCGGCTGCGCTCGCGACTGGCGTGACGGCCAACGGCGAACCGAGCGAGGCAAAAGCAGAGGCGTCTGTCCAGAAACCCACTACTCCCAGCGCGCCACAACTGCATTCCGTTCGCATTTCTCTGGAACGCCTCGACAAAATGATGAACGCAGTCGGCGAACTGGTGATCAACCGCACAAGAATGATCGGGCGGCTGGCGGAACTCGAAAAACTCGTGGAAATTCTCAATTTTTCAAAGGGCCGCCTGGGCGAGAAAATATCTGGTTTCCAGGACAAATACGAATTCAACTGGATCGGTTCAAACAACACGCCGCTGGCGCCGACTGAATCCAAGAACAAAGCCTTAAACTCGAACGCCGCACTCGCAGACGCGCGGCGAGATACGTTCGGCGATTTTAGTGAACTGGAAATGGACCGCTATGATGACTTCAACATTTTATCGCGGTCGCTGACGGAAATTTCCGCGGATGTGAACGAAGTCCTTACGCAACTGAATGGGTTCATCGGCCGTGTCGACGCCGACATCGACGAATTCACTAAACTTGCGCATCACCTGCAGGATCAGATCACAGCGGCGCGAATGGTACCGATCGGAAATCTTTATACGCGGCTGACGAGGACTGTTCGCGACGCCGCAAAGTCTGCGAGCAAGGAAGTCGAGTTAGTTCTCGATGGCGCTGAAACCGAGCTCGACAACAACATCATTCAATTGATTTCCGATCCACTGATTCACATCGTGCGCAACGCCGTCGCACACGGGATCGAAGAGCCCTCCGAAAGGGCGATGAGCGGGAAGAATCCGAAAGGCGTCCTCACCGTTCGCGCCTATCACCGCGGGAATCACATTTTCATCGAAGTCGAGGATGATGGCCGCGGGATCGGGCCCGAAAGAATCCGCGCACGCGCAGTTGAATCCGGACTCGTTGCGCCCGATCAAGCTCGCCAGATGAGCGATCGCGAACTTCAGAATCTGCTGTTTCTCCCGGGATTTTCGACCGCGAATGAAAAAACTGAGCTGGCAGGACGCGGGGTGGGCCTCGACGTCGTGAAAGCGAATCTCGAAGCACTGAACGGCGAAGTTGAAATTCACAGCGAAGTAGGCCAAGGCGCATGCTTCACGCTGAAAGTTCCACTTACGCTGATCATTTCGCAGGCGCTCTTTGTCCGCTGCAACACATTTGTGTTTGGGTTGCCGCTGGCGTTCGTGGAAGAGATTCGCAGGCTGCGGCCGGAAGAGATCGATGAAGTCGGAGGCAAGTTACTGACAAAAGTGCGCGACGAAATCATCGACGTCGTGCGGTTAGATACGCGCCTCGGACTACCATTTCTCGAAACCGTCAGCGGTTATTTCCGTATGGTGATTGTCCGCGTAGGCGGGCGGCGCGTGGGAATCGTCGTGGATGAAGTGCTGCGCAAGGACGAAGTGGTCATCAAGAATCTGGGCGAATTTCTGCGCAACGTGAAACTATTCCCCGGCGCGAGCATAGCGCCGGACGGCAGCTTGATTCTCGTACTCGACTTGCATAGGCTTGCCGCGCAGGAGCTCTCGGAACACGCGACGCTGGCGTCTACAACCGCCGCCGCGCGTATATTCGCGCCGGGCGCGGCGGCAGTGGCATCTGGAAGTATTCCGGCCGAAGCGATCGACGAAGTTCAAGAAGAGCGCGTGATCGTCGTGGCGGACGATTCCATCAGCGTGAGGAAATTTGTGGGGCGCATGCTCGAAAAGGCAGGCTACCGCGTGCGTCTGGCTTCCGACGGATTGGAGGCGGCCGAGCTTGTAACGCAATCGGGCGCACATTTGGTTGTCACCGATCTCGAAATGCCGCGAATGAACGGGTATGAGCTGATGAGCCACCTACGGCAGAGTCCCGACACGCGGCGGATTCCTGTGATGGTCGTGACCTCGCGCGCAGGCGCGAAACATCGCGACCGTGCATTGAAAGAAGGAGCGGTGGCCTTCCTCACAAAGCCTGTGCAGGAGGAGCAGCTTCTTGCAGAGGTGGACAAGATCTTTGAAATAGAGAAAACGGGCACGCGACGGCGGCTTGTGCCCGTGAGTTAGCGATGAGCGCGGCGGCGAAGAAAATTCGAGTGTTGATCGTGGACGATTCGGCGTTCATGCGAAAAGTGCTGCACTCGATCGTGAGCGCCGACCCGCTTATGGAAGTTGTCGGGCAGGCAAAAGACGGCATGGAAGCCATCACGATGTCTGAGTCCTTGAAGCCCGACGTGATCACGATGGACATTAATATGCCGCGTTTGGACGGATTACAGGCAACCGAGCAAATCATGTCGCAGAATCCGCGGCCCATCGTGGTGGTGAGTTCGGAAACGCGCGAAGGCGCGGCGAGCACGCTTGTCGCTCTGGAACTCGGCGCTATCGATTTTGTGCCGAAGCCGTCGAACGGCATCGACCTGGATATGAATGTGGTCGGAGAAGAACTCAATCGCAAGCTGAAGATGGCGGCGAAAGTGCGCGTTGTGCGCACAGCCACGCGTTCCAAGCACCATGCTCCGAGCACTCACCACACGCGTTTGGCTTCTGCTGATGCTGGAGAGACAGGCAGCGGAGGTTCCGGCGGGCGCTTTCCTGTTGTGGTGATTGTGGCTTCGACCGGCGGACCCGCGACCGTGATGCGTCTCGCGCCGGGCTTTCCAGAAGATTTTCCGGCGGCTGTTGTGCTCGTTCAGCACATGCCGGGGACTTTTACGAGTCAGTACGCAACGCAGCTTTCGGAAGTGACGGAAATCGAGGTGAAAGAGGCGGAGACGAACGAAATTCTGCGGCCAGGGATACTGTATGTGTGTCCTGGTTCTCATCACCTGCGGATTTCGTCGCTCGGACGCATTGTGCTGGATGATGGACCGCGAATTGACGGGTATCGTCCGTGCGCTGATGTGGCGATGGAAACTGTGGCTGCGTGGGCTGGACCAATGACGATCGGGGTCGTGCTCACGGGCATGGGCAATGATGGCGCAAATGGGGCGCGAGCGATCCAGCGCGCGGGCGGAAGCGTGATCGCGCAGGATGAGGCGACCTCAGTCATTTTCGGAATGCCTGCGGAAGCAATCAAGACCGGCGCCGTGGGACAGATTCTCCCGCTCGATCAAATTTGCACCACGATTGAAAAACGCGTACGTCAACTGGCGCGCACTGCCCAACCGGTGCTGCGATGAAAATAGCGCCCAGCGAATGGCAGCTCGCGCGGAAAACCGGCCGTACCGAAGCGGTCATTCTTTTCACAATCTCGGGACAGATGTTCGCAATCACGGCGAGCGCGATTCACGAGATTCGCAGCACGGATAGCATTTCCGGCGTGGCATCGGAAATCGAAGTGCAAGGTTTGTCGAAAGTCCGGCACGTGGTGCAGCGGGGCCGCAAGGCCTATTACGTTGTGAATGGTTGCGCACATTTTAATTTGGCGATATCGAGACCGACGCTGGTACTTGTGCTGCGGCACACCCATGTCGCGGTTCTCGTGGATGCCATCGACCGGATGGAAACGATCTCGCTTCTGATGGCCCTGCCCGCGAGCTTTTCCGGGCCGGAACGCGCCTGGTACCGAGGAGTGACTCTCATCGGTGAAGACATTGTGCCGGTAGTGAATCCTTCCGGATTCCTGACAGAGAACGAACTCGCGAGACTCGAAGCAGTCGCAAAGGCGGACGACGCCGCGGCCTCTGAGAATGTGCAAGGCGACGCGAGCGAAGAAACGAAGAGGGCGGTTTCGCAATGAGCGTCACGGCCGAACTTCAATTGCGTTCCTTTGTGCTGCTGCCGTTGGACAACCGGAAAGTCGCGCTGCCGGCAGAGTCTGTAATCGAACTCGTTGCGCAAGGAAGGTTGCAAAAGTTTCCGAATCAAACGCCGTGGATAACGGGAGTAATCATTCGCCGGGGGCGGGTCGTTCCGGTTTGCGACGTGAGCCAGCTTTTCGGCGAAGGGAGTCCGATGCCGGGGCGCTTCTATCTCGTAGCGGAATGGAAAATAGGAAAAGTGCGGGACTGGTGCGCCATCCCAGTCGTTCAAGAATGCGAACTGGCAAATGCGGAGAGTTATTCGCCGATTGATGCGAGCGCGGAAACAAGGGCAGCACACGTTGTCGGAACATTGCGGGCCGGCGAAGAAGAAATTGAAGTGCTGGACATGGGGAAATTGATCGCTGAGTTTCAGAGAAACACTACGACAATTGGGACGGAACCGGCTCCATGAACGTGACTGCCGCTCTGCCCAAAATCCTGCTGATTGACAGCAATGTCTATTTTTCGAAGAAGCTGAGCGACGCTTTGAAGCAAGAGGGTTTTGACGTGCTGGCAAGTCCGCAGGCGCCCTATGCGCTGACCATGTTGGAATGGAATACTCCGGCGGCGATCCTGTGCGCGACGAATCTGCGCGAAATGAGCGCATATGAAATTGCACCTATCCTGCGAGGCGATTCGAAAACGGCGTCCATTCCCTTGATTGCTGTGGGCAATGGCGGCGAGCAAGCGCTGATGGAAGCTTTTCGACGCGGCTGCGACGATTATGTCGACCGGCGTCGCGGACCCGAAGATATTGCGGCGCACGTGCGCAATTTTCTCCTCAGCCGGCAGGAGGGTTTTCAACCAACGCAGATGGTTCCGAACTCCATGGCATCGCTGACGGGCGATCTTTCGCGCATGGATCTGCCGGGCGTGATCCAAATGCTCAATCAGGCCCGTCAAACCGGCGCGCTAAACATCAATTCCGGCGAAACGGATGGCGTCATCTACTTTGACGGCGGCGAACTCTCGCATGCCGAATGCGGAACGCTCTTCGGCGACGAAGCCGTGGTGCACATCTTGAAGTCGTGCGAAGGCGCAGGAAAGGGCACGTACAAATTCGTTTACGGAGTCATTGCAGCGCAGCGCACCGTGCTTCGCTCCGCGACTGACTTGATGCTGGATGCGATGCGCGAACTGGATGAGGCCGCGCGCGACGAGGCGACGGAAGAAAACTTGGCAGCCCTGGAAGAAGTACACGCGTCTTCGGGTGTGGAAGACGCAGCCGCTTCTCCGCTGGGAGAAATGGAACGCGAGCACGCGAGAATTTCGCCGGAGAATTCCGAGCGGGAGCAATCATGAGCGATATGCCTACCCTGCTAACGGAACATGTCCCGACGGTTTATTTTATCGACGACAGCGCCACGATGCGCGAAGTGATCAAGATCGCATTTCGCCGCGAATCGATTAATGTCATCACATGTGCCGATGCAGCATCGGCGCTCGCACAATTCGGAGAATCGGCTCCCGATGCGGTGATTACCGACGTCATCATGCCGGATAAGGATGGCTACGAAGTCTGCCAGCTCATCAAGCAGAATCCGGACTTACAGAAAACTCCAGTTATCCTGATGTCGGGAGTTGTAAACCGGACGGTCGCGGAGAAAGCAATTGCTGTCCAAGCCGACGAGCTGATTCGGAAACCTTTTCAGCCGCAAGAACTGATTACAAGGATCAAGAATCTTCTCAATCCGAAGCCGGCGCAAGCCGGAACTGCTGCGGCAAACATTTCTGTGGCTCCGCAAGCGGTGCGACCTGCTGCGGAGACACTTTCAGGGATTTTTAGCGCACCGGCTGCGCCGCCGATGGTGCCAGCTGCCGTTTCCCCCGCTTCCAATGGAGGAATGAATAGGCCAGGCGCAACCGCCAGCGAAGTTTCTTCTGCTCCCGCGACTGCGCGGCCTAATGGGGGTTCCGGCACAAAATCCCCGGTCTCTATTTCGGCTGACGCGCAAAAACTACGATTTGAAATCAAGCGATTGGAAATGCTCGTAAAGAAATTGCAGTCAGACTTAGAGGCTGAAAGGGAATACGCCGCATCTCTCGAAGCGCATCTCAAAACGCTGCAAGAGGCTGATTAACCGAATTGTTTTCATGAATTGCAGTGTGATTTTGTGAAGGCAGACAGATTTTGAGTGAACTCGGACGGCGCGCATCTTGACCAGCTCAGGTTTGCAGGCCTAGGATGTGTGCCGAGCAAGAAGTTACGGACGCGGCTTCCTCTTCCGCAGCCCGAGCGGGTTGAATCGAGAGGTGCCTACATGACGCTGCCGAATCCTACTGGTTCGGATCCTTTGCATCCCGATTCCAGTCCCCATAGTGCGCAGTCGGGGCGTCGCCGATTTGAACGCACGCCGTGCCGGATTCCCGCCAAGATACGCATCGCAGAAGAAGATGTAATTGTGCCGGGTACGGTGACCGACGTCAGCCCTGCGGGCTGTTACATCGAGATGCTTGCTCCCCTCCCAGCCGACACGAAAGTGGAACTCACCCTCAGTTCAGGGGCATCGAATCTTTTCTGCACTGGAGTGGTTCGCAGCACCCTGAGCGGGATGGGTATGGGAGTTGCCTTCGACAGCATGAACGCCAGCCAGCTCGAAAAGCTCAGGACGATTGTGCCGGAAATTCCTGTCATTCCGGCCGCTGCGGATCCGCTTCAAAAGGCGCCGACGCCGCCTGCGTCAACGCGGCCTCTTGCCATGACCAGCAGGGCTCCCCACGCACATACCAATGTGGCTGAAGTTCTTGAGGCCATCGTACGATTGCTTCTGAAGAAGGGCCTCTTGACTCGTGCCGAACTTGCCGAAGAAATCGAAAAAGGAAAGTCTGGTAAACATTAATCTCACAGTTCCGTTCGTCAATTCCTCGCTAAGCACTATTTGGTATTTGAGTCAAACCCGGCCGAATGAAGAAAGTCGCGAACCACAACCGCGATGTCCTTGCGCTTCCCTACAACTTCGTAGTTCATCCGCTGCATATCCTGGTCGGAGATCTTTCCGCGGAGGTCCGTGAGCACCTGCACCAGAGCGGGATATTGTGAGAGCGCTTCTTCTCGAACGACCGTTACAGCCTGATACGGCGGGAAATAGTGCTTATCGTCTTCGAGAACAGTGAAATCATTCGTGAGCAATTGGCCGTCGGTCGTGTTCCCCGCGATGACGTCCACCTGATGCGAAAGCAACGCACGATAGAGAAGATTGAGGTCCATGATGCGCGGGGCTGTCGAGAATTTCAGGCCATAGGTATTTATCAAGCCTTCGTAGCCGTCCGGTCGTTCCATAAACTCGTAGCCGAATCCCGGGTGCCATGCCGCAGCGTATTTGGACGCTCCTGAAATCGTGCGGATATTATGTTGCCGCGCCTCGTTTCCTCGAATGACGATTGCAAAACTATCGTTAAAGCCCAACGGTGGCTCGACAACAAGATGAAAGCGGCGCGCGTATTCGTCGCGAACGCGGTCAAACACAGCGAGCGGGTCTTTCTCTGGCTCTTCTTTCAAAATCGCAGTTAGCGCCGTGCCCGTATATTCAACATACATGTCGATGCGCCCAGCAAGCAAAGCCTGGTGGCAAATATAGGTACCGCTCAAATAGAAGCGTCGCTCAACATGGAAGCCGGTCTTCGCTTCGATTTGCTGTGCGAGCAACTCTCCAAGAATTGCTTGTTCGGGGAAATTCTTCGAGCCGACGACAATTGTGTTCCGCGGAGTGAAACATCCTCCGATGGTGAGCACAACCACCGCGGCGCAGAGAATAAGGCTGGGGCGCCGCATACGCGTCATCGTGAGTAACGGAGGCCGCGTTCCAAAAGGCCGAGAATCACATCCGCTAGAATAGCGAGAATTGCCGCAGGAATCGCACCTGCCAGAATCACGCGGTTATCGACCATCGCCAATCCGCGAAAAATAAACTCTCCCAGTCCGCCCGCTCCAATAGCAGCTGCTATCGTGGCGATGCCGACCGTCCAAACTGTGGCGATGCGGATCCCAGCCAAAAGCACCGGCAACGAGAGTGGTAGCTCGACACGAAGAAAAATTTGCGAATCCGTCATGCCCATGGCGCGCGCGGCTTCACGAACATTAGGATCGATCCCGCGAACCCCCGCCACCGTGTTACGAATGATCGGCAGCAGCGCATAAAGCGCAAGAGCGACGATTGCGAGACGGTCTGCCCGGGCGCCGAGCCATGGAACAGGCAGTAGAAATCCAAAAAGCGCGAGGCTGGGAATCGTCTCCGCGACGTTCGCCGTTCCCAAGATCGGCTTTGAAAGCCACGGTTTTCGCGTGACAGCGATCCCAAGCGGCACGCCAACAGCAGTCGCAAGAAGCATTGAAATAATGACGAGCCATATGTGCTCTGCGGTAGATTGAAGAATTTCCTGTCGATGAGCCAAGAAAAACTGCGCGAGATTCATTCGACGCCTCGCTTTTCAGGAGATTGTTGGACAATACCCGCGCGAAAGGCCGAAACGTATGCGGCGGCAATGGGTTCTGAAGAATGAAGGAATTCGCCGGGCGTGTAGACTCCCATGAGTTCGCCAGCTTCCAGCAATGCAATCCGAGTGCCAAGCAGCAGCGCTTCGCCGACGTCGTGCGTGACGAAAAGAATTGTCTTGTGCATTTCGTGCTGAAGTGCGAGGAATTCGCGCTGAATTTTTGTCCGAGTCAAAAGGTCCAGCGCCCCAAAAGGCTCGTCCATCAAAAGAATCGGAGGATCGGCAGCGAGCGCACGCGCAACTCCCACGCGCTGGCGCTGGCCTCCGGATAGCTCACGAGGATATCTGCGCGCGAATTGCGACGGCTCGAGACCAAAGAGCCGGAGCAATTCATGCACGCGCTCGCTGACTCGTCCTTTTTCCCAATTCTCAAGGTGCGGCACAAGCGCAATATTGCGCTCGACCGTGAAGTGGGGAAAGAGGCCGGATTCCTGTATGACATATCCAATCTGGCGGCGAAGGCGAATTGGATCTTGATCGAGTGTCCTCTGGCCTTCGACGCACACTTCGCCAGCGGTGGGTTCCAACAGACGATTTACGAGCCGCAAGGCCGTGGTTTTTCCGGAGCCGCTGCGGCCAAGAAGAACCAGCGTTTCGCCCCGTCGCACCTCAAAGGAAAGATGCTTCAATATGATGTGTTCGGCGACGCGAAATTGCACATCGCGGAATTCGATCACGGGAGCAGTCGCGATTTTCGGGTCGGTTGCCATAACGACGTTTATTTGCTGGCTGCGATTGTAGCCCGAACTACAGTATGACGGCGCGGGTTCGTTCGACGTGCTCCCGATGATCTGGAATCATCGGGGAATCGTTCGCGAGGGTTATACTCCAATCGTGCTTGACGAAGCGCATGTGGCGATAACACTTACAACCAAGAAGGACAACCCATGATTCCACAATTGCTGCGGTACGAGGATTTCGGAATTCTCCTTCTGAGGCTGATGGTCGGCGTGATTTTCATCACGAGTGGTTGGAATCATGTGAAAGATCCGGTCGCAAGATCCAAGAGTATTGGGATGAGCAAGGGTTTTACCATCTTCCTCGGCACGGCGGAGATTGCCGGGAGCCTAGGTACCGTATTCGGCGTTTTGCAGCAGATTGCGGCACTTGGTTTGATTCTCCTCATGCTCGGCGCCATTCAAAAGAAAATCGCCGTGTGGCACACGGGATTTTGGGGCAAGAACGGATACGGGTGGCACTACGACCTGATGATGCTGATAATGAATATCGTAATCGCCGTGACGGATGGCGGGCGTTACGTTCTGATGAAATAGAGGGCAGGAGGCGGTTCTGTCGGGGCGATCTAGAAGTTTGGAAAATTCGGTGCGAAGGTCATCCCCCCGATTCATTTCCCGCGCGCAGAAAAATTGACACAGAACCGAGGCGCAGACTAGCATATTCGAAGCGATTCTCCCTGCCTGAGCCGGGAACCGAGCGCATTTTTGCGCCTGCTGAATGAATATTGAAAAATGCAAATTAGTGCAGACTCGAAGAATGTTCTGGCACGCATCGTCGAGCGGCGACGCGAAACGATTGCCCACCGTAAGCGCGTTTTGCCCGACGTTGCGTTGAAGCTTGCTGTACAGAAGAAAGCACCAGCACCGCGAGATTTCCCCGGCGCTCTTGTGCGTGCCGGATGCAACGTGATTGCCGAACTGAAAAAGGCTTCGCCATCGTGCGGACTGTTGCGCGCCGATTACCAACCTGTCGTGACGGCACCTATGCTCGAAGCAGCCGGTGCCACGGCACTGTCGGTTCTCACCGAAGAAGATTTTTTTCAGGGATCGCTCGGAGATTTGAAAGAAGTATCTAAAACGACGAAGATCCCTATTCTTCGCAAGGATTTTATCGTTGACCCGTGGCAAGTGTGGGAGACGCGAGCAGCCGGGGCGGATGCATTTTTATTGATTGTCGCGATTCTGGACGATGAGACGCTCAGAGAGTTACTGGAATTGGGGCGCCAATTGAACATGGAAGCGCTGGTCGAGGTGCATTCGCGCGAAGAGCTGGCGCGCGCGATGAACGTACGCGCGAAAATTATCGGCGTAAATAATCGCGACCTGAAGACATTCGAAGTGAAACTCGATACTTCTTTCGCCTTGATCGATGCGATTCCGGAGGAATGCGTCGCCGTGAGCGAGTCGGGCATTCATTCACGAGGCGACATCGAGCGATTGCGCGCTGCCGGATTCGACGCGTTTCTCGTCGGCGAGCATCTGATGAGGAGGCCGGATCCGGCGGCAAGTTTGCGCGACCTCCTCGCAGGATAGGGTTATGGTACAGGTCAAGATTTGCGGCATCACGAACCGGGCGGACGCCAAGGCCGCCGTGGATGCCGGCGCGGAAGCGCTGGGATTCAATTTCTATCCCAAGAGCCCGCGGCGAATCTCCCTTTCTCACGCGAGAGAAATCATTCGCCGTTTGCCGGACGAAGTGGCCGCCGTGGGTGTTTTTGTAAATGCTCCAGAGAAAGAAGTTTTGCGAACGGCACGAACCGTGAATCTCGATGCATTGCAGTTGCATGGGGAGGAATCGCCCAAGCAAGTTGAGCATCTTGCGCGAAAATATCCTGTCATCAAAGCATTTCGCGTTTTGCCGGGATTTCGAGTCGCGCAACTGAAAAAGTACCGGAGCGCTGCTGGATTTTTGCTCGACGGATATGACGCCAAGCGACGCGGCGGCACGGGAAATCGATTCGATTGGCGAGCCGCGCGTCAGGCAAGAGATTATGGTGCGGTGATTGTCGCCGGTGGTTTGACTGCAGAAAATGTTGCTGAAGCAATCCGGAAAACAGAGCCGTTCGCGATCGACATATGTAGTGGAGTCGAAAAGCGGCCTGGGAAAAAGGATGCGAGAAAACTGAAGCTATTGATGGCGGCAGTGCAGAGCATACAGCGGAAGAATCCAATGAGCCCGAGAGTGAAAAATGGCTACAAGAACTATAGCTGAGAGTGTGCCGGACGCCCGCGGCAGGTTCGGAGCCTATGGCGGCAGGTACGTTCCAGAAACGTTGATGGCTCCTCTTGAGGACCTGGAACGTGCGTATAACGAAGCGCGTTCGGATGCCAGCTTCCGGCAGGAGTTCGATGATCTGCTGCACAACTTCGCCGGCCGGCCCACGCCACTGCAATTTGCCTCGCGGCTGACGCAGTATTTGGGCGGGTCAAAGATCTATTTGAAGCGCGAAGATCTGCTCCATACCGGCGCGCACAAAATCAATAACTGCATCGGGCAAGGATTGCTCGCGGTGCGAATGGGTAAGCGCCGCGTCGTTGCGGAAACCGGCGCGGGACAACACGGCGTGGCCACGGCCACTGTCGCGGCGAGGCTTGGGCTGGCATGCACCGTGTATATGGGTGCGGAAGATATGGAACGCCAGCGCCTGAATGTGTTTCGCATGCGGCTGCTGGGCGCAGAGGTCATTGGCGTGGATGCGGGGAGCAAGACGCTGAAAGATGCCATTAACGAAGCCATGCGCGATTGGGTGACCAATGTTCGGACGACACACTACCTGCTGGGATCCGTGCTCGGCGCGCATCCTTATCCCGCAATGGTGCGGGATTTCCATCGCGTGATTGGGCGGGAAGCGCGCGATCAGATCTTGCATGCCGAAAAACGCCTGCCCGATTGGCTCTTCGCCTGCGTCGGCGGTGGCTCGAATGCGATCGGACTTTTCAATGATTTTCTCGACGACGCGAATGTGAGGATGGTGGGCGTGGAGGCTGGCGGACGAGGCACAGCGCTCGGCGAACACGCGGCCCGATTGGCGGCGGCCGCGGGATTTGCCGGCGCGAAACCGGGCGTCCTGCAAGGCACATATACGTACGTCTTGCAGACGGCGGATGGGCAGATTTCCACCACGCATTCTGTTTCAGCAGGACTCGATTATCCTGCCATCGGCCCTGAACACGCATGGCTGGCGGACCGCGGCCGCGCCGAATACACAGCGGTGCGCGACGACGAGGCCATCGAAGCCGTAAAAACGCTCGCGAAGATCGAGGGAATTATCCCTGCTCTCGAGTCCGCGCACGCGCTGGCGGAATTGATGCGACGCGCCCCAAAAATGAGGCGTGACGAAATCGCGATTCTAAATGTCTCCGGCCGCGGCGATAAGGATATGGAAATTCTGGCACGATATGAATGAACGGACGGCGAAACTCGGCACCGCGACGCAGACGCGAATCGGACGGCGATTCAAGGAGCTGGCAGGCTCTGCTGAATTGGGCATCGTCGCCTATCTAACCGTGGGAGATCCGTCGCTCGTCGCCACTGAGGAAATTGTTCTCGCAGCTGCCGCAGCAGGCGCTGACGTGATCGAACTTGGCGTTCCCTTCAGCGATCCGGTTGCTGATGGCCCCACGATCCAGCGCGCCAGCGAACGCGCGTTGCGCCAGGGAACGACACTGGCGAACGTGATTGATCTAGTTGCGCGACTGCGCGAGAAAACGCAAGTGCCGCTCGTGCTTTTCAGTTATTTCAATCCGATTTTGCAAATGGGACTGGAAAAGTTTGCGACGAGGACTCAGCAGGCCGGAGCGGACGGCGTTCTCGTCACGGATATGACGCCGGAAGAAGCCAGCGAGTATCGTGCAACGATGCAGTTGCACGGCCTCGACACCATATTTCTCGCTTCACCAACTTCCACTGATGCGCGGTTGAAGCTGATTTCCGAAGCGTCGAGCGGTTTTTTGTATGTCATCTCGCGGACCGGCGTTACGGGCGCGAAAGATTCATTGCCGGAGGAGTTGCCGGCGATGGTCCGCCGAGCGCGAAAATTTGCGTCCCTGCCGATCGCTGTGGGATTCGGTATTTCTCTGCCTACGCAAGTAACGGTGCTCGGGGGGATTGCTGACGCGGTCGTAGTCGGGTCGGCGCTCGTGGCAGAAATCGAAAAGGCGCCCTCGTCAACTGCGGCAGCCGAGGCAGTCGCGGCACGCGTGAAGTTGTTGAAGCATGCAGCCCGGCATGGCCTCAGCCGGCGAGACGCGAATGCCTGAAGGCGTTCCTTTTCGCCGCGTCGCGATCCTGGGAACAGGATTGATCGGTGCTTCTTTCGGGCTCGCCCTGCACGACAAATTTCCGCAAATCTCAATCGTGGCCTACGACCGCCCAGAAGTGTTACGTCAAATCACGGAACGCGGCTGGAAGTGGAAGATCGCGCCAGAAATTGGCTCGGCGGTGAGCGAAGCGGATCTGATTTACATCGCGCTGCCGATTGGCGCTGCAATGGAAATCCTGCCGTCGATTGCAGCGAAATGCGGCGACCAAGCTTTGGTGACCGATGCCGCAAGCACAAAAGTGGAAATTTGCCGATTGGCGGAGACGATATTTTGCGGCCGAGGACGCTTTCTGGGAGGCCATCCCATTGCGGGCAAGGAAAATTCTGGGATACAAAACGCCGATGCGGCGCTCTTTCGCGGCGCCCGCTACGCCCTGATTGGAACCCCGCGCGAAGAAGATGATCGCGTTGTTCGATTTGCGTCGCTCTTGTCCGCAATAGGTGCCGAGCCCGTGTGGTGCGACGCCGATACGCACGATTGGGCACTCGCCGTCGTGTCGCAGATGCCGCAGCTTCTCATCGTGGCTCTGGCGCGCGTAATTAGCGACGAAACCGATGAGACTGGCCTTCCTACGTCTCTTGCAGGACGTGGCTTGCGCGACTTGTTGCGTATTGCCGGCAGCCCCTATGAAGTATGGCGTGACATTTGCCTGACGAATACGGAGAACATTTCGCGCTCGCTCGACCGCGTGACCCAGGCGATCGATTTTCTTCGCACGCGCTTGGCCAATCGCGAACTCGAACAGGAATTCCGCGTCGCAAACGAACTCTACAAATCCCTCCACTCCACGCGTCGCAATTTGCAGTAGACTTTCCGAGTAATCTTGGCTATCGAAATTGAGTTTCATTGGCGGCGGGATTGCGGAGGCCGGATTGTATGGATAAGCGGGTCACAAACGCCGAAGTGGCGATTGAACGCATTAAAGATGGCGCGACGATCCTCGTCGGTGGCTTCGGGATGTGCGGCGTGCCGGAACATCTGCTCCGCGCCCTGCACAAAAAGGGAACGAAAGATCTGACGCTCATCTCCAACAACGCCGGCACGGATACTTACGGCATCGGATGGCTGCTCGAATCGAAGCAAGTAAAAAAGATGATCGCGAGTTATGTGGGCGAAAACAAGAGATTCGAAAATCTGGCGCTGAGCGGCGAAATCGAGGTGGAACTGAATCCGCAAGGGACGCTTGCGGAGCGTATACGAGCCGGCGGCGCGGGCATCCCTGCATTTTTCACTCCGACCGGATACGGCACGCCCGCTGCGGAAGGAAAAGAGACGCGCGAATTCCATGGGCGAAATTACGTTATGGTGCCCTGGCTTCGTGGAGAGTTTGCGTTCATCAAAGCGTGGAAAGGCGACCGCTGGGGAAATCTCGTTTTCCGAAAAACGGCCAGGAATTTTAATTCGGTGATGGCGACTGCTGGAGATTACGTCATAGCGGAGGTCGAAGAACTCGTCGAGTTAGGTGAGCTCGATCCGGATTCTATCCATATGCCGGGGATTTTCATCAATGCGATTTTCCAGGGCGGAAACTACAGTCATCCGATCGAGAAACGCACGTTGCGGAAGCGCCAATAGGAGTGGAGCAAATGACGGGACATATGGACAAGCGTGAATTCATCGCGCGGCGCGTGGCGCAGGAATTGCGCGATGGCTATTACGTCAATTTGGGAATCGGCATGCCGACGCTTGTGCCGAATTTTCTGCCCCCCGGCGTGGAAGTCGTGCTGCAATCGGAAAACGGAATGCTGGGAGTCGGACCGTATCCTTACGAAGGTGAAGAAGACGCGGATTTGATCAACGCCGGAAAGGAAACGATTACGGAAATTCCGGGCTGCTGTTATTTTTCGGGCGCCGATTCTTTTGCGATGATTCGCAGCGGGCGAGTTGACGTGACAGTTCTCGGCGCACTGCAAGTGGATGAAAAGGGAGACCTTGCCAACTGGGCCATTCCTGGGAAAATGCTCAAGGGCATGGGCGGCGCGATGGATCTGGTAGCAGGCGCCAAACGGGTGATCATCGCCATGGAGCATGCCAACAAAGAGGGCCAGCCGAAGATTATGAAGAAATGCACGCTGCCGCTGACTGGCGTTGGCGTGGTGAAGATGATCGTGACGGAGATGGCTGTAATTGATGTCCGGCCAGAAGGCCTGATCTTGAAGGAAATCGCACCGGGATTAAGACCCGAAGACGTGCAAAAGGCCACCGAGGCGCAGTTGCATGTCGCCGCGAACCTCAAAGCGATTTCGGTATGACCCGTTGCCTCGCCGCAACTCCAGCGCCGCGAATGCGTGCGCGCGGCAAGGGAATGAGGTAGCATCAATCGAGAAATCTCAGGGGAGAAGATGGAGCCGCATTCTATTGTCGTCGTCAGCCTGCACAGCCCCAAGGAGCGCATTTGGGGCGAACTGCTAGAGGTATCCGTCGCCGGCGTAACGCTACGCGGAATTGATCTGGAATCGTTCGATGATTTTGTGCGCCAGGTGAAGCATCCCGAAGGTGAGCGAATCGGCCTGCCGACGCTTTTTTTCCCCATGCAGCGCATCGAACGGATTGCCCTGGATGAGGCGCGGGGTTCGATTCCTTCACTGGCGGAAAAATTCGCGGCGAAAGTGGGACAGACACTCGAGAATTATCTGACGCAATTTGCCTGACGGTCTCCCGAAACGCTCCATGGACAAGAATATTTTCACGGTTCCGAATCAGCTGACGTTCCTTCGGCTGGGCTTTCTGCCCTTCTTCATCATCGCGATTCGTTATAACCGTTACGATTGGGCGCTAGTTCTTCTGATCGCAGCTGGGTTGAGCGATGCGCTCGATGGTCTTTTGGCGCGGCGGCTGAATCAGAAAACGCAGCTAGGCATGCTGCTCGATCCCATCGCAGACAAGTTGCTGCTTTCCTCATCGTTCCTGATGCTGGCTTTGAAGGGGAAAATTGGCTGGTGGCTGGCGATTCTTGTCCTGGGACGCGACGTGCTCTTGCTGACGGCCTGCGCCGTGATCTTGCTTGTGGTCGGGTACACGGCGTTTCCGCCTAGCCTTTTCGGTAAGTTATCAACCGCGTTTCAAATCCTGCTGGTGCTGATTGTGATCATTGGCGCCCTCACGCCTAATCCGACCCTACATGATCTGCGCGTGCTGCTTGTCTATCTCGTTGCTGGGTTCACAATCTTTTCGGGATTCCATTACAGCATCGTCGTTGCGCGCAAACTCTAGGTAAAGGCACGACAAATTTCGCCGCTCTGGCTCAGTAATGGATATGAAAGCCAGTGCGAGCGGCCACGATTGTCAGTACGAAGCTTGCGAGCACGACGACGGCTGTCCCCCACCCCAGAAGATATGCGCGTTTGCGCTCTGATGCGTCGGCTGGTTCGCGGTCCATCATCAATTTGCCGAGAATGAAGCCTGTGATGCCGCCGCCGAGGTGCGCCATGTTGTCGATGCCCGGAAAGAAGAATCCCCATAAAACAAGATAGATAATCCAGCGGTAGACCTGCGAGCGAAGTTGCTGCATGTGCGAACCGCCTCGGCGATACGTGATCGCCAACAGAACGCCTATGAGCCCAACAATCGCGCCAGAAGCGCCAATGCTGAAATGTCCCATAAAACCGCTGAGAACGTAGCCGCCAATTCCGCAGGCAATATATAAGAATAAAAAACGAGAAGAACCGTAAACTTCCTCGACAGCTGGAGCCAAGTCGACCAGAACCCACATGTTAAACACAATGTGCATCAGATTGGCATGAAGAAAAGACGCGGTGATAAGCCGCCAAGGTTGGGCGAGGTTGATTGGAAGCGGCAGCGATGCGCCCATGGCCTGAAGGACCCGCGAATCAACGGAGCCGATGCCGAAAAGCATTCCGAGAATCCCGCCTCCTTGCGGCGCAACTTGGCCGCCGATTCGCAGGGTGAGCAGAAGGCTGAGGCCGTAAAGAACGCAACACGAAACCAAAATTCCGTAGGTGACCGGCGCAGTAGAAGGCATGATTCTGCTGAGCTTGCGGCTGGCCGCGGCGAGAGAAAACGTCAGGCTTGCGCCGCATTGGTGGCATCGCGTGGCCGTCGAACCAACCAGCGTGCCGCAGGCAGGGCAGAGTTGCGGGCGGCGTTCGCTCTCCTTGGCGTGAAACATCCCGGAGAAGCTGTCGCGCCATCGTTCCAGTTTCCAACGCCAGCGTAGAGGAAGAGGCAATGGTTTCCTTGCGGCATCTTGCCCGCGTTTCTATAATACCGGAAAATTTCAGAAGCACACGAAGAGATGAACCACGCGATGCGTAGAAACCGAATGCAGAGGATAAATCGGACGGCCGAAACGCGGTGCGGATCGTGAATTCCCGAGGGTCATCGGGGATGGCTGCGGACTGCCTTTCTCCTGTTTTTTGTGTATTTTTTATCGCGCTGGTCCTCGCGGGATGCGCGCATCACCGGCCAATCGCAAATCCTCCGGTGTCTGTCCCGCCCGCCGAACAACCCACAACGGCTCCGCCGCAGCAACCCGTGCCTGCCCCGACAATTGGACCTTCGCCCGCTCCAGCCGTTCAATACACCGAACAGGGAGTCGCGTCGTGGTATGGGGTTCCATTTAACGGACGGCGCACGTCGGACGGCGAAATCTACAACATGTTTACATACACAGCCGCGCACCGGACTTTGCCGTTCGGCGCGGTCGTACGCGTCACGAACTTGAACAACGGCAGACAGGTCGAAGTGAGAATCAATGACCGCGGCCCGTTCGTTGCGAATCGCATCATCGATCTCTCGTATTCCGCGGCTGTTGCCATTGGCATGATCGGAACAGGAACCGCATCGGTGAGGCTCGCCGTCGTCGGCGGACCGGACCCGAATGTGGGCTTTTTTGGCGTGCAAGTAGGAGCATTTTCCGTGGAAAGCAATGCCGAACGCTTGCGGGATCGCCTCAGTGCGCAATATTCGCCGGTGACGATTACGCAGTACGATTCGCCGAACGGAATGTTTTACCGCGTGCGCGCCGGCCGTTTTACGACTCAAAACGCGGCTCAGCAACTCGCCCAGCAGCTCGAAGAACGGGATCAGTTCGTTGCGTTCGTCGTGCGACTGGACAACTGAGACAGTTCGCATTTCTGCGATTTGCAATTCGACTGATATCGCAGAGCAAGTTAAAATCGGCGCATGTCTGGTTTCGCGCTGGCGGTATTCCTTCTCTCCATTTCGATAGCGCCACGCGCGCCGAATTGCACGGCTGTGCAAGCTACGCCAGATAATGCGACCGCCTCGGAAACGATTGTTCTACCCTTGGAATTGGTCGCAAACCAGCCGGCCACGCTCGCGGTTCTTTCCGCAGACGGCCACGTGATGGCAGCCGTGAAACTCGTGCTATCAAGCGGAGAAACCATCACGACGGACGAAAGCGGACGCGCGCATTTTCTGGCTCCGCCTGAGACCGGAGTTTTGTACGTCCGAACCACCGACTCTGAGGTACGCGCCGTAACTGATGTTCTGCCACCTGGAGCCGCGGTCAATCGAGACAAGATTTCTGTGCCATTTCTTGTGGCATTGAAGAATCCCTTCTCGATCCGCGGACGCGGTTTTTATGGCGACGCAGATCATAATTCGGTCGAAATCGTGGAGCAGCCGGCACTCGTCCTTGCCGCTTCACCTCTCGAATTAATCGTGCTCCCTTCGCCGCAAATCACACCCGGAATTGCCGACCTTGTTTTGAAGTCTGCGTCTGATGTTCCTCTGAGGATCACTCTGGTAGACGTAGCTTCCGATGCAAGCGAACTGCAGGTCAGGCCGGGGGAAAAAATCCAACTCTCCCTTCGCGTGAACGGAACGGCGCAGGCCGTCGGTTTGAAGATTCGAAACTTGAGCCCGCAAATCGCGCAATTCAAACTGAAGCGCAACCAGACACTGAAGACTTCCGGCGGTGTGAACAACTCCGCGAAGCTGGAAGTCAAGGGGCTGCGCGCGGGTCAATTTTCGTTTCGTGCCGAGCTGGCCCCGTCACCGGGCGCACCGGACGTTGTCGCAGCGAGAGACTTTCTTGAAGCCGCGCAGAAAATCGCGCCAGAAAATCAAAGGCATTCCATCGCGAGCATTTTGAAAGAACTTCGGCCGCAGGCAATCCATGTGGCAGGCGCGAGGAAAAAGGTGGAGAAGCTGTTTATGAGCAGTAGCCCTGGAGACTTTTCTGTACTCCTCGAAGCCGCTCGACGCGCCTTACTCGGCGACTAAACCGAGTACGCAGAGAAAACCCTTAATCTTTTGAGGCAGCTTCCAGCGCTTTCATCGGCACGTCCGGCAGAGCGCCTTGCGCCATTTGCTCGAGATTTCCCCGCGCGCGATCCAATTTACGATCAGCATCGTCGTAGCATTGCTGCGCATGGCGAATGTGGCCGCCGAGCGTCTCATAGACCTTCATGAATGTTTCGAGCTGGCTTTGTAAACCGGCCAGCCCGGCCTGAAGGTGCTTTGCATTTTCTTCGACCTGCATACCCTTCAGCCCCATCAGAATCGCGCTCAAGTATGCATGGAGGGTGTTGGGAGAGATAGGCAGAATTCGTTTGCCGCGGCAATAATCATCGAGGCGTCCGAGCTTCGCGTCGGAGGTCATCAGCAATTCGTAATAGACGCTTTCCGAAGGAACAAACATCAGCGCCACATCGAGCGTTCCCTCGTTTTGCAAAATATATTTTTCCGCGACGGACTCCGCATGCTTGCGCACCGCCTGAAAGAATTCCTTTCGCGCGTCTTCGCCCGATTCGACGAGCCGCTGATAGCTTTCAAACGGAAACTTCGAATCGATGGCGATGAGTTTTTCGCCGGAGCGAACCACCGCGTCGACAATTCCGCCGGTCGAAAAGCGATACTGAGTTTCGTATGCGCTGCGCGGAAGAGCGTCAGCCAGAAGGGCTTCGAGGGCGACTTCCCCGAGAGAGCCGCGCGTTTTCGCTCCGCCGAGAACGCTTTGCAGCGTCTGCGTCGCTTGCGAAAGGTCGCGTCCCGCCTGCTGGATTTCTCCGAGCTGCTTCCCGACGCGCCCGAGAACTTCCTGCGAATTTCGCAGTTCGGTCGCGACAGCCGACTGCGCCTGCGAAACCAACTGTCCGGAATTCATCAGACCTTCCTGCAATGAAGTCGTCACCTGTCCCAGCTGTTGGAGCACCGTTTGCAGAACCTGGCTCAACTGAGTGTTCACCGCCTGCGAATGCGCCTGCAGCGCCGTCTGCATATCCTGTCGCAAGGCTGAGATTTGGCTGTCGCCTTCGCCGCGGCGGCGCGTCGAAAGCCACACAATTCCAAGCGCCAGCGAAATCACTACGGCTATCAACCCAGCAAATAAGGCTTGTGTCATCGGAGATGGCTCCCATGGCGAAGAAACGGCGAACCTAGACTCTCACTTTAACGCAGAATGAAAGGGAACAAAAGCAGCGTAAAGATGCGAGACGGGGAGCTAACTTTCGCCGCTCCCGTGCTCGAGGAAAAAAACGTCTACCAGTGGAGTTTCAACGCAAACTGGAACTGGCGCTGGTCGAGCGCTGCCGTCGGCTGGCCGGCGTCGCATGCTCCTGAGCCTGTCGGATCGCACAGCGGATTCACGTCCCCAACGTTGAAGCGATTGAGCATGTTAAATCCTTCGGCGATAACATCAACGCTCCATCGGTCATTCAGCACAATTCTGCGGGACAGTTGCAAGTCGATGTCGAAATATCCTGAGCGCGTGAATGTGTTGCGTCCGAGATCGCCGATGCAGCCAAGAAAACTTCCCTCTGGCCCGATGCCGGTCAGCACCGCGGACTGAGCGGGTAAAAGTGTCGGGCACTGCGCGGTCGGCGGCAAAAAGGCGACTCCGGAAATATACGGCGACGCCACGGCGCCGGATGGCAGCATTCCGCCGGCTGGAACACGCACTGCCGATGGCCGGTCTGTTTCTGAACTGAAATCGAGATTGAAATCGGTGCCCGTCAGCACGGTGTATGGCCGGCCGGAAGACAGTTCCATAATCGGCGCGAATGTGAAGTTCGTCATAGCCTTTTGCAGCCAATTTCCAGAGCTCGATGAAGGGCTCTCGAAAACAGCGCTTGTAACCCAGCGATGGCGCTGATCAAACGCGGAATTGCCGCGCTCGAGCTGCGGCAAACTGTTGTCCTGCGGTTCGAGCAGTATTTGCAAATCCGTTGAATCGTCAATCGCGTGCGACCACGTCCAGTTGGAGAAGACCTGCATGTGATTGGAAAGCCGCTTTGTCACGGAGACGGTCAGGCCGTTATAGATGGAATTGCCGGAGGACTCTTGCTGAACAACGTCGCTCCATGGCACGCACAGTCCGGCTTTGCCCGTTGGATAGCCAACTCCGCCGGCAAGCAGTTGCAAGCCACTGATCGCGGTGCTGCACGGGGCGCCGGGAGCGGCTGCTGTTGCAAACGATGGATTCGGCCCTGACGGTCGGAAGAAGTTGAACGCCGCAGCGGTTCCAACGGGCTGGCCGTCCAGCGAAACAAGAGGTGTCGGGCAATTCGTCAGCAGGCCGAGGATCCCTGTCGCACCTGGAGCAGCTGTAATGCCGCAGGTGCTCGCGCTCGAAGCCGTAGGAGTAGCACTGACGGTGAAGGGGCTCGCCGGCGTAAGTCCCCCTGCCAAAGCGTTCGCGAAATTTTGCATCAAGAGGGTTGGATTCGATGCGTTGATGTTGCGCGGACGGTTGAGGTGCACACCATGTGTGTAGCTGTAACTAACGTCCACCTTCCAATCGTGCGCGAATTCATGCTCAATGGTCAGGTTCCCCTGTTGCGCGTAGGCAAACACAAAATTCCTCGCCGTCGGTAACGTGAAAGGCAGAATCGCAATCGGGATTCCTGCAGTCATGAAATTCTGGCTCGTAAAAATAGAGCCGGACTGAAATGGATTGAACCGTTGCTGGTTCGGTTCGTAGCCAAAGGTCGGTATTCCGCCCGTATTGAGAACACCTTGAAAAACTGAGGCTGCATTCAAACCCACGACACCAGGCTCCGACGTCCCCGGACAAACAGCAGTCGTAATCGCGCACGCGGTCGGCGTACCGCCGCCGGCGACGAGCTGCGATGATAACGCGCCATCGGCCGTCGTCGAATCAAACTCGAGCGCCAGCTCAGGGTTATCGTAGAAGAGGCCATAACTCGCGCGGATCGCTGTCTTCCCACTGCCGGTCGGATCCCACGCAAGGCCAAATCGCGGAGCGATGTTTTTTGCGGAGACAGGAACGCCTTCGATTACGTTCAGCGCCGGTTCTGCCGCCGCATTGAGCGAAGTCCCCGGCGAAAATGTCGGCGTCCATTGAATGTCGTAACGCAGCCCGTAATTCAGTGTAAGTCTTGGAACAATCTTCCAGCTATCCTGTGCGAAGACTCCCAGCGAGGGGACATTGAAAGGCCGATTCGAATTTCCAATCCCTTGGATGAAGTCTCCCGGGAGGCCGAGGCCGTATGCCTGCAGAGCCGTCAGACCGGGAACCGCAACGCCTCCCACCGATGAAGGCAGGCTCAAATCCGCGGCGCTCAAGGAGCCAAAGTCGAAAACTCCCCCGAAATTCAATTCGAAGATTTCCGCCTGGGATCCACCGAGCTGAATGTAATTCGTGTCCTCGCCAAACTTAAAAGTGTGATTGCCCTTGATCCACGTAAGGTCGTCGGTGAACTGATGGCGTTTTTCAATGCGGTCCACGGTCGAAAAAGGCTCGCGCCCGAAAAAGGCAAAGCCAGTGATGTTCACGGCCACGTTTCCGCCACCGGGCAATTGCGAATATCCGTAGTGCAGTCCGCGTCTCGCGAATTGATAGTGAAATTCATTAAACAAGTTGCTGCGAATCGCCGTCGTGTGCTGGCCTACGATGTCGAGATCTCGCGATTGTTGCAGCGAAGTTCGCGAACCGGCATTTTCTCCAAAATTTTGATTTTGTGCGTTCACCTGGATGCCCGTGATCAGTGATGGCGAAACATTGGCGCGCACGAATGTGCTGTTCTTCGTATTCCAGATATGATCCAACCGGAGCGAATAGAGGCTCGTCCCTTCCTTGACCGGATAGTTTCCGATCTCTGACACAAGCGGGGTGAATGACGCTGGCAAAGCGGGAGAAAAAGCCGTGCCGCTGTTGTTTAGGACAGGCAGCGGGAAACACGGAAACGGAGGGCCGGTCGAACACGGAGCGACTCCTTTTGCCTGGTCAATGGCGCCGTAATCCGCGCCGTTCACGGCCACGCTCGAAGCCGAGCCTGCCAGAACGGCATAATTGGCCGCGAAGCTTTGCAGCGCCCCATTCCCACTGGCAAGAAGTGTCTGCACAAAACTTGTCTGTGGCCCGGTCATTGTTAGCGGAGCGGGAAAGAATGAATACGTCGCGGAGCACAATCCAAAAAGGCCATTCGCGCTGCCCGTGGGGCAGCCCCCTCCTCCTTGCCCAATGTCGCTGAACCCCGTTTCCTGGCGCCGAGTCGTCTCATAACTGAAAAAATAGAACGTTTTGTCTTTTTGAATGGGCCCGCCGATGGTCATGCCCGTCTGTACGCGCGTGAACGGCTGCTTTACCGGCTGGATATCTCCCGTTGCAGGATTCACTTGAAATGAAAAAGGATTCCGCGCTTGCAGCGCGCTCAAACGCAAGTAACCAAATGCGTCTCCATGCACCTCATTCGAACCGGACTTCGTCACAATGTTGATCACGCCGCCCATGGCTCGGCCGAATTCCGGCATGTAGTTGCTGGTGAGAATCTGAAATTCCTGAACGGCTTCCTGCGAAACGGTCGCGCGAACTCCCCCGACAGAATCGTCCACGGCGTCTGCGCCGTCCACGGACACGTCATTGGATCGCGCGCGCTGCCCTCCAAAATTCAGTCCGCTCGTCGGCGCTGCTCCGATGGAAGGTGCGCTGTCACGGCTCGCCTGAGAATCCAGCAGCGCAAATTGAATGTATTGCCTGCCGTTAATCGGAAGGTTTTCAATTTGTGTCTGTGTGATGGTCTGCGAAACGTCGCTCTTCTCCGTCTGCACCAACTCTGGCTGGCCCGTGACGGTTACCGTTTGCTGCCCTGTGCGGATCACGAGGTGTGGATTGAAGACCGCAGGCGCTCCGAGAGTGAGCGTGATTTCCGGGTTGACAAGGGTTGTGAATCCTTTGGCCTCTACAGTCAGTGAATAGCGTCCCGGAGGCAAGCCAACTAACTCGTAATGGCCGTTCGCGTCGCTGGCCACGTTTGCCGTCGCTCCCGTCGCTAAATTCTTCATCGTAACCTGCGCGTTTGGGACACCGAGGCCTTGCGGATCGGCTACAGTTCCCGAAAGCTGCACGCTGTTGATCTGCGCCAACGTGCCAATGGCCAAAAAACAGAAGAAGGAGCAAACCGCACCGACACGGAGCGCTTGTCTCAGCAGACGCATCGTTTCCACCCCTTTGGCAAGAGTCTCTCGAAACACAGGCGCCCGCTTGCCTGAGTCGAGGGCACTCTCCCCCACAATAGCCTTGAGTTACAGGGAAGCCATTGTTTGGCTTCTACAGCAATAGCAGCATTCGCGCAACAGGAATCTTAGGAAGGATTGCAGGAAGGAATCTGACTTGTTTGCTCAGTTGCCGGTTCCGCTCAGGTGAACCAAGGGCTGGGTCTCTTGCGTCGCGCCGGGCTCGATTTTCTGCGGCCCGCGCCAGTTGTCGAGGACGGCCACTTGGTGGACACAAGAAACCGTGCAATGCGGCGCGCACGATTTCTTCGTGTAATACTCGCGCTGGCGCCGTTCCGCGGAATATTCCGCGAGTGGGACGCCGGGATAGCCTCGTTGCTGCGAGCAATAATGAACCAGCCCGTTCTCGCAAATGTACAAATAGCGCGAGCCTGCGCGACATCGCCAGTCATTCGCGCGGCCGGCGGCGATATTGTGCTGGAACGAATTGACACGCGAGAATGAGTGTTTTCCGAGTCTCATGATCTCCTCGAAAATTTCCTGTTCTCGTGGTCCGAGCGGGCGCAACTGCCCGTTGCCGTCGTGAATGATTCCGACAGTCGAAGAAAAGCCCAGTTCCACGGCGCGATGTGCCACAGCCAGCGCGTCCTCGGGACGGTTGATCCCGCTGCCTAGCACCGAATTGATATTGACGTGAAAATCCGCGTGCTCCGCGAGCAGCCTCAGCTTCTGATCCAGCACTTTCAAACTCTTTTTCGACACGTCATCCGGCTGTGCGTTATCGATGCTGATCTGCAAAAATTCCAGTCCGGCCCGGTTGAGTCGCTCGATGCGCTCCGCGACGAGTAAGTAGCCATTGGTGATCATTCCGGCGATCATTCCGTTGTGCCGGATGCGCCGGATGATTTCATCCAGCTCCGGGTGCAGCAATGGTTCGCCGCCGCTGACTGTCACTACAGATGTCCCGAAGGAACCCAGCCGGTCAATGCGGCGGAACATCTCGTCGAGCGGAACGGGCTTCGAGAAGTCGTCGAATTCGTTGCAATACGTGCAGGCGAGATTGCATCGCCGGATCGGGATGATGTGCGCCAGGAGCGGGTGCTTCGTCGAGACGAGCGCCTTCGCGATCATCCGCCAGCTTCGCACCGCGCGATGCGTGGCCAGGAGCTTACGTCGAATTCTTCGGCGAGTGTCCATCCGTAGCTTTTCCTCGCTATTTTCGATGACGAAGGCCGCGAAAAAATAGCCTCGTCTCCAGCACAGAAGCCTCTAAATATCTATGCTACAACAGAGCTTGGGCGCGGCGCTTAAGTTTTGGCGGGATCGCAACACAGCAGTCAGCTCGCCGCCGTGCGTGATAATCTATTATTAGGGGAGCTTCCAACGGGGCTGTAGCTCAAATGGATAGAGCGAGGCACTCCTAACGCCTAGGTTGCCGGTTCAATTCCGGCCAGCCCCACCAGCCTTTGCTTGTCACTCACCACTTCAGCAAAAGCAGTTCCGAACAGAATCCCGGTCCCATCGCCCCCAGAATGCCCAGCGTTCCGGGCTCGGGACGCCGGTTGGCCATCACATCTTCGAGGACCAGCAGGACTGACACAGAGGAGATATTTCCCACCTTCGCCAGGCAGTCCCACGACGCTTGCAGCGCATCGTCCGGAAGCTGCAACGCCATCTCAACCGCCTCCAGCACTTTGGGTCCGCCAGTGTGAAACACCCAACTTCCAATGTCTTTCTTCGAAAGTCCCATGTCCGAGAGGAACAAATCGACATCTTGTCCCAGATGCTCCCTGATTACATCCGGGACACCCGGCGAAAGCACAATCTGAAAACCCTTCTCGGAGATATCCCAACCCATCGTGCGTTCGGAGTTTGGATAGAATGTCGAACGCGTTGCCAGAATCTCCGGCCCCTGAATATCTCTTTCATCGCCCGTAACAATCGCCGCCGCTGAGCCATCGCCGAACAATCCGGCGGAAATAAGATTAGCCACGGAGAGATCGTCGCGCTGAATCGTCAGGGAACAGAGTTCCACGGCGAGCAGCACGGCCGTCTGGCCCGGAAAAGCACGAACGTAATCGGCCGCGCGCGAAATTCCCGCTGCTCCCGCCACGCAACCCAGCCCGAAAATCGGGTTGCGCTTGATATTCGCGCACAATCCCATGCGATTAATCAATCGCGCGTCGAGCGAAGGGCTGGCGATGCCCGTGACGGATACCACGAAAATTGCATCCAGATCCCGCGCGGCCAGGCCGATTGGTTTCAACGCGCTGGCGATTGCCTGCTCGCCGATGTCGAGGCCTGTTTCAATCCACTTGTTGTTCGCCTCGCCCCATGACATGAGCTTGTAATAGCCCTCCAACGGCAATGACATATAGCGCCCGCGGACATTGACATTGGCGTGGAGGCGGTCCAGAACGTCGGGATTCTTCAATCGGTCGCCCCAGTATTGCTTCAAAGCAGCGGAGAGAACGTCCTGACTGTAGTAATACTTGGGAAATGCCCCCGCGACGCTGGCAATTCTCATCCTTCACCTATCCTCTCGTTTTTTCCGGCGCGCACGCAGCTGCGGAGTATCTGCCTGTGACGCACATGTTCAGCGCAGAGTTGCTTTGCGCCCATCCTGCTGATTCACGGCGAATGCACTTCCTGCCGCGCCGGCCCCGTCTCACAATGCCTGCTTCTCGAAAATTCTCCGGCGGGCCTTCCAAACGCACATTTACGCGGCCCCGATTCTCATCCTGAAGCTTCGCGGGGGCAAGTAATAATCTTGGCAACGGCCCGAACTAGGATTCCCTGGGCATTCTACCCGGAATTCCTCGAAATCCATCGCGGAATTCTCCGGCCTATGGCACCGTCGCCGGCCGCTTTAACGTGTCTTTAATGTCCCTTTAACATTCGCGGTCATTTCGCGCTCAAAACGCGGCAAGTAATAAGTATGAATATTCAGTAATGATTCTCGTGCTGTCTTGCTCGCCGGAATCGCTTCCGCTATGCTTTGCTTATCGTGAACCCTCCAGTCAAAGTCCTGATCATCGAAGACGACAAGGATATTGTCGAGCTGGTCCGCTACAACTTGGAAAAAGACGGCTACCAGATCATCGCATGCGGCGACGGCATGACCGGTCTGGCACAAGTTCGCAAGTCATCGCCGGACCTGCTCATCCTGGATCTCATGCTTCCCAAATTGTCCGGTCTTGAAATCTGCAAGGAAATTCGCCGCGACGAAAAATTGCACCGCCTTCCCATCCTGATGCTCACGGCTCGCGGCGAAGAAGCCGACCGCGTAGTGGGCCTTGAACTTGGCGCCGACGACTATGTCACCAAGCCTTTCAGCCCCCGCGAATTGGGCGCGCGAATCAAAGCTTTGCTCCGCCGCGTCCAGCCGCCCGGCGAGGAAGCCAAGCTGCTCGAAATCGGAACTCTGCGCGTCGATCCCGTTTCTTACCGCGCTCAGCGTGAGGGTAAGACTCTGCCTCTGAGCACGCTCGAATTTCGTCTCCTTTACTTCCTTGCTTCGCGGCCCAATCGTGTCTTTTCGCGCGATCAGCTGCTTGATTCCGTGTGGGGCAGCGACCGTTTCGTCACGCCGCGCAGCGTCGATGTGTATGTGCGGCGCTTGCGTGAAAAAGTCGAACGCAACCCGGAAAAGCCGGAATATTTGAAGACCGTGAGAGGCGCAGGCTACCTCTTCGAAACCCGTGCGAGCTAGCCTCTTTTGGAAGCTTGGGCTCACGTACCTGATTCTCGTCCTACTGGTTCTCGCCGCTTTTGATTTTTATGTGGCCCGCATCCTGCGGCAAGATTACATTCGCGCCGCCGACGACCAGCTGAGTTCTCTTGCGCAAGTCGCGAAATCTCGCCCGCCCGATTTCGAGAATTCCTCTGCGCTCGCCTCTTGGGCTTCCTGGATGGCTCACAGCGGCGCACGTATTACTGTGATCGCCGCCGATGGCCGCGTCCTCGCGGATTCGGCCCATGACATCACCACAATGGAGAGTTACGCGAATCGCCCGGAATTCATTCAGGCTATGGCCAAAGGTCAAGGCGAGTCGGTCCGGCATAGCCACACGCTCGACCGCGATCTGGTTTACTACGCGATTCGCTCTGATCGTGCCGGCGCGTCGCCAGTCATCATCCGTGTTGCCCTGCCGCTCGCCGAAATCAATACGGCTCTGGCGAAAATCCGCTTTCAGGTCTGGACCGCTTCGTTTCTCACTTTGATTCTTGGCATCGTCGTCTCGGCTTTTTTCTCCCGCGGCTTTACTCGCCGCGTCGCGCGCTTGAAGGATTTCTCTCGCCAGGTTGCCGCTGGCGATTTCCGTCCGTTGCCTCGGGAGCCGGGCAACGATGAACTGGTTGATCTTGCCGATGCACTGAATGAAACGGCGGCTCAGGTGAACCGGATGATTCGCACTCTCACCGAGGAGCGCAATCGTTCTGCCGCGATTCTCCGCAGCATGGTCGAAGGCATCGCCGTTGTTGATTTCCGCGAGCGGCTCGTCTTCTGCAACGAGGCCTTCGGCAAAATCTGGGAGGTCAACTCAGCGGAATTTGAAGGCCGTCCCGCGGTCGAAGTGATCCGGCATCCGGAGATTATCGAGCTGCTCCGTAAAGTGCTTGCTGAACAGCAAGTGTTCCGCGGCGAAATCTCTTCCGGCGCGGCACGGCCGAGGATTTTTTCCGTCATTGTCGCGCCCGTTGCATCCCTCGACGGCGCTGCGACGGCACAGCCTCCCACCGCCAGTCTGCCCGGCGCGGTCGTCGTGTTGCACGAAATCACCGAGCTGCGCCGGCTCGAACAAGTGCGCAAGGATTTCGTTGCTAACGTTTCTCATGAGTTGCGCACACCCCTGACGGCCGTTCAAGGATTCGCCGAAACGCTTCTTTCTGGAGCTCTCGACGACCCGAAAAACAATCGCCACTTTGTCGAAATCATCCGTTCGCATGCCGCGCGCCTGGCTCGGCTGACTGAAGACCTCCTCAGGCTTTCACGCATCGAAGCCGGCAAAGTGGAAATCGATTTTCAGCCCATCGATCCGCGCCACCTAATAGAAGTGGGCATCGAAGCCGTACGGCTGGCCGCCTCTCAAAAGCAGATTTCCATCGGAGCGGTCCGCCTGGCTCGGAATTTGCCGCGTGTGCGCGGCGACGCTGGTTTGCTTGGCGAAGTTCTCAGAAATCTTCTCGATAATGCCATTCAATATACGTCCGCGAGCGGTCGCATCGAAGTCACTGCGGAAGCCAGCGGGGAATTTGTTGTCATTACGGTCGCGGACACGGGAATCGGCATACCGCAAAATGAACAATCGCGTATTTTCGAGCGTTTCTATCGCGTCGATGCTGCCCGCTCCCGAGAAGTCGGGGGCACCGGCCTTGGCCTGGCCATTGCCAAACACATCGTCGAAGCCCACGGCGGCAGGATTTGGGTCGAGAGCGTTGTCGGCGAAGGCTCGAAGTTCCGCTTTTCAGTCCCGCGCGCCTGAACCCGCATCTGTTTCTGCAAATTCATCTCTGTGTCATCCCACTGCAACACGGAACTCTCACATTTGGAATGAAATGGGTATCGTCAGCGGCTCGAAAATAGGTCCTGCAGAAAGGGATTGGTCATCTATGGCGTCGCCGGCCAGTGGTTCAGAAAGCGTCTACGAAACAGCGCTCGAAAACTACATCATCTCTATGGCGCGCGCTGTAGAAAGCGCCGTTGGAACTCGAACCCATGAGCATCTCGATCCGTGCCATGGTTGGCCGTTGCCTTGGAGCGCTGATCCACCGAAATGTCTCTCTCGCAAACGAGGTTCTCGAAAGCGAGGAAGCCGTTGACGACTTCCGCGATCAGGTTTTCGACCGCCTATTGTCGGCCATGAAGCAGGATTCCTCTCTCGTTGCTCCCAATATTCAATTCCTCTTGGCCACGCGCAACATGGAGCGCATCGCCGACCATACCACCAACATCGCCGAAGATATTGTCTTCTGGTTGCGCGGGCTTGACATTCGTCACGGTCGAGCTAACTCCTCTAATTTGCGTAGCTTTGAAGCCTATCCTGAGGAAATGTAACCTAATATTCATATTCTTCTCACCGCATATTCAAACTCTCCTGCCACACTTCTTCGCGATCTACGGAGCAGATCTTGACGCATACCCCACACCACTCACAGCGAGAAAAGGTCTGCTGCGTCGCCCCGATTGGCTGGCGCCCCCCCGGTGCCAGCCATCCTTTTTCTAGTTCGGCCATACTTTTTCGTCGGCTTGCGGTGACTCCAGCAGGGCCAATCCCTTCCCTCGCGGACGTGAGACGTCGAGCGACAAATCTGGAACACTCTCTTAAGGAGGAGTGAATGAGAAGAATTTTGATTGCTTTAGCGGCGATGATGCTGTTATCGAGCGCTTCGGTGTTCGCACAAGCCGGCGCCAGCAATAGCTCAACACCGGCGGATAATAGCGCGAGCGCGCCCTCCGGCACCGCAGCTTCGAATAGCACGAAGAAGGAAGCACCTGCCAAGAAACAGCAGAAAATGGAAAGTTCTTCGACGGATCCCGCGCCAGCGAACCAAACCGCCGTCGCAAAAGTCTCCGCTACTTCGACCGAGGAGGCGAGCGGGGCGGCGACCTTCTCCAAAGCCGATAGCCAGTCGGATCAGGATGATCAGTCGCCGCTTTTCTTCAGGATCGGCAAGGCCGAATTCTCTCCTTTGGGCTTTATGGACTTCACGACTGTCTTTCGTTCAACAGATGTGGGCAGCGGCATCGGCACCAGCTTCGGCAGCATTCCCTTCAATGGCTCTTCTCCGGCCGGTGAAGAATCCGAACTGCGTTTTAGCGCCCAGAACTCTCGCGTTGGAATGAAAATCGACGCCAACCCGAGCAGCGACCTCAAAGTCCGCGGCTACCTCGAGGCGGACTTCCTCGGCAACGCCGCGAACAACGTCTATATCGGCAGCCATTCGGATACCCTTCGTATGCGCCTCTATTGGGTCGATGTTCGCAAGGGCAAATGGGAAGTCCTCGCGGGGCAGTCTTGGAGCATGATGACGCCAAACCGCGTCGGCATTTCACCAATGCCGGGCGATATCTTCTACTCCCAAGACATGGATACGAACTACCAGGTGGGCTTGGTTTGGCTCCGTACACCTGGTGTTCGCCTCGTTTATCATGCCAACGACAACATCACTTGGGGTTTTGCTCTTGAGGATCCCGAGCAGTATACCGGCGGGCTCGTCACCTTCCCAACCGGCTTTAACACCGCACAGGTTGATGATAGTGGTGGAAACCCGAAGACTCCGAACAAAGCGCCGGACATCGAATCAAAGCTTGCATTTGATACCCATCCGAATGGCGGAGGCCGCAACCTCCACATCGAAGTGGCCGGTATTTACCGCGCATTTCGCCTCAACACGCCTGGCCTCGGAAACGTCACCAAGTCCGGTGGCGGCGGTTCTGTCAACGCCAACTTCGAAATCGCCAAGAACTTTCATTTGATCGCCAACACTTTCTGGAGCGACGGTGGAGGTCGTTATATCTTCCAGCAGGCACCCGATTTCACTGTAAACGTCAACACCGCCGGCAATTTCGTTCCTTCGCCCGTCCATGCAGGATCGTGGATTGGCGGCTTTGAGGATACCATCAAAAACACCCTGCTTTATGCCTACTACGGCGGTATCTATATCGGCCACGATTTCCAAGCGACGACAGGCACAGGCGGAACAACGACCTACACCGGGTATGGCTATCCCGGCTCCAATAGCTCTCAGAATCGCATCATAAGCGAGCCGACCATCGGCCTGATCCAGACCATGTGGAAGAACCGTGACTACGGTGACCTGAAGCTGATCACTCAGGTTTCCTATCTGTCGCGGAATCCGTGGTCCATTACGGGAACTCCCGCAAACGCGGCCAGTGCCCACTTGGGCATGGCCTTCGTCGACTTGCGCTACGACTTGCCGTAAACCGCACCGTTCCTGCGGTCGCGCGTTTTGTATGTAACAAGACGCTTGGGAACAACGGACGTTCCCAAGCGTCTTAAAACTTAACCCTCTTGCATCCTGACGTGTAGAAAAGGGCTACGACGGTAAGACATATAAGGTGAGGCATCTCTAGGGAAGGGCTTTCTCACAACAGTCATCGAAATGTAACACAACTGTAACAATAGAACTGCCAAACTTAAATCTCCGAGGAGAAGCAAATCATGAAATCGCTTAGACTGACGGCAATCCTCCTGGCTCTTTCCTTGGTTGGACTTGCCGCTTCGGCGCAGTCCACGTTGACGGGCGCAGGCAGCACTTGGGTGTACCCCTTGGTAGCCAAATGGGCTGCTGCTTATCAGCAGAATAACGGGGTAGAGGTGAACTATCAATCCATCGGGTCAGGTGGCGGAATCGCGCAGATTAAGGCTGGCACCGTGGCGTTTGGTGCGAGTGACATGCCGCTCAAACCCGAAGATTTGAGCAGTGCGGGCCTGATCCAATTCCCCACTGCCGTAGCTGGCGAAGACTTGGTTTATAATCTTCCCGGAATCCAGCCTGAGCAGCTTGTTCTCAGCGGGTCGCTCGTCGCTGACATTTATCTGGGTAAGGTTAAGAAGTGGAACGACCCGGAAATCGCCAAGCTGAACTCTGGCTTGAATCTGCCGGATATGGACATCACTGTCGTCCACCGCTCAGATGGATCTGGCACGACGTTCACATTCTGCGACTATCTGTCCAAGGTCAGCCCGGAATGGAAGGATAAAGTCGGAGCAAATACTTCCGTGTCTTGGCCTGCTGGCGTAGGCGGCAAAGGCAACGAAGGAGTGGCTTCCTACGTTCAGCGCATTCCCGGTTCGATCGGCTATGTGGAGTACGCATACATTCTTGAAAGCCATCTGTCCGATGCTCGCATGATCAACCGTGACGGCAAGATTGTGAGCCCCAGCCTCAAGGGCTTCCAGGACGCCGCCGCGCACGTGGACTTTACGAAAGCGCAGGATTTTTACGTGATCCTCACAGACCACACGGGACCGGACACGTGGCCGATTTCCGGCTGCACCTGGCAAATTCTGCGCAAGAACGCTCCCAAGGAAATGAATCTGGCGGTGATGAAGTTCTTCGATTGGGGTTTCGAGCATGGACAGGACATGGCCCGGTCGATTTCCTTCGGTCCGTTGCCCGAGAATACGGTCGCAGCCATCAAATCGTATTGGAAGAAGGAGCTAGGCTACAGTCTCTAAGTACTGTCGCTGATTCCTTCAACTTCTGCCCAAGGGAAATAGATGAGTGAATCGGACGTTGTGTCGGGAATCGAAATACGGCCGATGTCCGAGCGGCCAAAATCTGTCGGCAGGTCGTGGCACCTGCCGGCAGATTTTTTCTTCCACAAAGCGGCTGTGTTTGCGGCTTTCCTCGTTGCGGGCGTCCTCTTCGCTACCATCATTGCCATCGCTTTTGACAGCCGTACGTCAATCCATGCATTTGGCATTTGGAAATTTCTAAAGTCGAGCGAGTGGAATCCCGTCACTCAAACTTTTGGGGCCTTTCCATTCATCATCGGCACTCTGGTCAGCTCTGCAATCGCAATGGTCCTCGGCGTGCCCATCAGTTTCGGGGTCGCGGTCTTCATTGCAGAGATTGCTCCCGTCTGGATCAAGAGGCCCGTAGCCGCAGCAATCGAGCTGTTGGCTGCCATTCCGAGTATCGTCTATGGTCTGTGGGGACTTTTGATCTTCGCACCGGTATTCGCCAGGGCCGAGCCCTGGATCAACGATAAACTGGGAGCAATCCCGGGGATTGGACTTTTGTTTCAAGGGCCGCCAATGGGGATTGGCATGTTGACTGCCGGAATCGTCTTGGCGATTATGGTTCTGCCGTACATGTCCTCGATCATGCGTGACGTGTTTTTGGTGGTTCCTTCATCGCTGCGCGAATCTGCCTACGCAATGGGAGCCACTACGTGGGAAGTCGCTTGGAATATTATCTTGCCTTATACGCGAACCGCAGTCATCGGCGGCATCTTTTTGGGCCTGGGACGTGCGTTGGGTGAAACCATGGCCGTCACCTTTGTGATCGGCAATAGCAACACGCTTTCATCCAGTTTTCTGATGCCGGGAGCAACTATCCCATCCGTCCTTGCCAATGAATTCACCGAAGCCACGACCAAGCTCTATGTGTCGTCGCTGATTTATTTGGGCTTGATCCTGATTGCTGTCACGCTGATTGTTCGCTTTCTTGCTGTGCTGCTCATTCGCCGTCTCGGTCGGCGCGAGGGGGCTGCGGCGTGATCAGCATCTACGCGAGGCGTCGCTCTGTGGATGTGACCAGCAAGATCCTGATGGGTGCCGCTACCGCCATCGGCGTCTTCTTCCTTTTCTGGATCCTATGGACGACACTCAAATTTGGCGTCGCGGGAATACACTGGGATCTGTTCATCAAGGACACCCCGCCGCCAGGTACGAATTCATTTGGCTTGCGCAATGCCTTTGTCGGAAGCCTCCTTTTGCTTTCGATTTCATTGCTGATTGGCGTGCCTGTAGGCATGATGGGCGGCACATGGCTGGCCGAATATGGCTTCCGAAGCCGCACCGCCAATGCCGTCCGCTTCATCAACGACATCATGCTTAGCGCGCCATCCATCGAAATTGGCCTCTTTGTTTATGCGGTCATGGTCGATCCGATGGGACACTTTTCCGCCTTGTCCGGCAGCGTGGCTTTGGCAGTCTTGATGATTCCTATCATCGTGCGCACAACGGACGAAATGCTCAGCTTGGTCGGCAGTGACATGCGCGAGGCAGCGGTTGCCTTGGGAGCGCCCAACTGGGTCGTAATCACAAAGGTGACGTGGAAAGCCGCGCGCGCCGGCATACTTACCGGAATACTCATCGGCTTGGCGCGTATCACCGGAGAGACAGCTCCACTGTTATTCACCGCACTGAATAACCAATTTTTTTCCAAGGACATCCTCCATCCCATCGCCAATATCCCTGTCGTGATTTATCAGTTTGCCTTGAGCCCCTATTCGAATTGGCAGCAGATGGCCTGGGCTGCGGCATTCATTACGGTCCTCTTCGTTCTGGTGCTGAGCCTCGTCGCTCGTTGGTTCCTTGGTAAGGTCCAGGTGCCCAAATGACCACCGATCGCTCGCAAAGCTATCCTTTGACGAACGTTGTCGTGCCGGTCGAATCTCATCAAGATTCTGCAGAGTCGCACACCGCTGCTCCGCCGCAAGTCAAAATCTCGGCCCGCAATCTGAATTTCTATTACGGCAAATTTCACGCAATCAAAGATGTCAGCTTGGAAATCAGCCAAAATAGAGTTACGGCCTTCATTGGGCCGTCCGGATGCGGCAAATCGACTCTCTTGAGAATTTTCAACCGCATGTACGACCTTTATCCTGGCCAGCGTGTCGAAGGCGAGGTAATCCTCGACGGCGAAAATATTTTGACTCTCAAGAATATCGGCCTGCTTCGCGCAAAGGTCGGCATGGTCTTCCAGAAGCCGACGCCTTTCCCCATGTCGATATACGAGAACATTGCATTTGGTATTCGGTTGTACGAAAGGCTCCCGCGATCGGAGATGGACGGTCGCGTGCAAGATACCTTGACCAAAGCTGGTCTCTGGGATGAGGTCAAAACCAAGTTGCATCAATCCGGGCTCGGCCTCTCCGGCGGCCAGCAGCAACGCTTATGCATCGCTCGTGCGCTTGCCGTGAATCCGGAAGTCCTCCTGCTCGATGAGCCTTGCTCGGCTCTCGACCCGATTTCTACGGCAAAAATCGAAGAGCTGCTCTTCGAGTTGAAGAAAAATTGGACAGTCGTCATTGTGACTCATAATATGCAGCAAGCGGCGCGCGCCAGCGATTTCACGGCGTTTTTGTTGGAAGGCATACTGATCGAATACTCTGTCACGTCAAAGCTTTTCACCACGCCCTCGGATTCACGGACGGAAGCGTACATCACCGGGCGCTTCGGGTAGCAGCTGGCCTGTCTTCTGGCAGTGTAGGCTCGCAAGAAGGATTTTTCAGGAGAATTCATGGAACGGCATTTCGAACACGAAATCGATGAATTGAAGGAACGGTTGCTCTGGATGGCCAGCCTCTCGGAAAACGCCGTCCACCAGGCCGTGCAGGCAGTTTTCGAAAAAGACGAAAAACTCGCGTCGCGCGTGCTGGAAGAAGAAAAAAATATCAATGACCTTCAGCTGGAAATCGACGACCGCGTGATGCAATTGCTTGCTACGCAATCGCCGATGGCCGTCGACCTCCGCTTCATCCTTTCTGCCTCTCGCATCAATAACGATCTCGAGCGCATCGGCGACCAGGCCGTTAATATCGCGCAGTCGGCCTTGCGCATCCTTCGCCACCCGCAGGTCAAGCCTTACGTGGATTTGCCGCGGATGAGCGAACTGGCGGAGGGTATGGTTCGCGACAGCATCAATGCTCTGGTTCGCCGCGATGCGGACCTCGCCAGGTCCGTTCTCGTTCGCGATGACGAAGTTGATCATCTTCGCGACCAAATCTTTCGCGAGCTTCTCACCTATATGATGGAAAATTCCGCCGTCGTTTTTCCCGCGTTTGAATTGGTCTTGATCACCAAAAATCTCGAACGCATCGGCGATCACGCTACCAACATCGCGGAAGACGTCATCTATATGGTCGCCGGCCGCGACGTTCGCCATCTTGCCGCCGACCGCCGCTGACGCTCGCGGCGATTGGCTTTTTCCTGGCTTTCGCTTTGTGCCGTCGCCTGTCTTTGCGATTCTTCCGCGCCAGCAACGAAACTTGCCGCCTCCGCCGTGCGTAGTAACATGATGGGCTCGAATATGAACGGCGAAACCAATGGAATGGCCATACGCGCGGAAAATGTTTCGCGGCGCTATCAAATGGGCTCGGCTGTCATTCCTGCTATCAATGACGTCACGCTTTCCGTCCTCACGGGAGAATTCGTCGCCCTGCTGGGCAGCTCCGGCTCGGGAAAATCCACGCTCCTGAATCTGCTCGCCGGACTCGACCGTCCCACGTCTGGCGCCATCGTGGTTCAGAGTCGCAATCTCGCTGAAATGGACACGCATGAATTGGCGCGCTATCGCGGCCACGTCGTCGGCATGGTTTTTCAGGCGTTCAATCTCCTTCCGCGCATGACACTGGAAGAGAATGTCGAGCTGCCCCTGCGTCTTGCGGAAGTGGATCGCGCCGAACGCGCTGAACGCGTGCGCGAAGCTCTCGAACGTGTGCGCCTCGATAAGCGCCTCGCGCACCGGCCAACCGAACTTTCCGGCGGCGAGCAGCAGCGCGCTGCATTGGCCCGTGCACTGGTCAACCGGCCATCGATTTTGCTGGCCGATGAACCGACCGGGAACCTCGATAGCGCCACAGGCGAAGAGATCATGCTTCTGCTGAAGGAATTGAATGAGACGCTGCGTATGACGATCGTCATGGTCACGCACGAACGCCCGCTGGCTGAGCGCTTCGCCCATCGCATCGTCACGCTCGCTGATGGCAAGCTGGTCAGTGAAAGAAACGCGAACGGAGGCGCGGGGCAATGAAGTTCGGCGACATCAGCGAACTTGCTGTCCGCAACCTTCGCGAAGCCATCCTGCGGAACTCGCTCACCACGCTGGGCGTCGCTGTTGGTGTCGCTTCGCTCGTCGCCATGCTTTCCCTCGGCGTCGGCCTGCAGCAATTTGCGAGCAAGAGGCTTTCGAGCACCGGGCTTTTCAATGCAGTGTTTGTCGCGTCGCGAAGCGAAATGGGAGATTTTAATCGGTCGCGCCGGAACGCGACGGAAAATGCCGCGCAACCGGTTGCGCCGCTCGATGAAGCCGCGCGGCAGGAAATCGCGCGGTTGCCCAACGTCACCGAGGTCTATCCGGAAATCCGCTTTCTGACCGAAATCCGCTACGCGAATAATCCGTATCCGACGATGGTCGCTGGCGTGCCCGAATCGGCGCGCATTGATGGCGCCTTTGATGGCATGCAGGGTGCGTTTTTCTCGGGCCCCGCTGCGGACGAGGCCATCCTGCAAATTGAATTCGCCAAAGAGCTTTCGAATGACCCGTCGTCGCTCATCGGCAAGAACCTCGTGCTTCGTTATGCGGAACGGCAAGCGCTGGCGAATTCAAATGCATCCGGCTCTGCGCATGCCAATACGGCGGACTCTCCGAGCGGCGGATTCTCCGTTGTGCCGCATGAGCAACAATTGAAAATCGTGGGAATCGTCGCGACGGAGCCGGGGGGAGGTTTCGGCGGCTTTGGCCGCAGCCGCGTCTTCATCCCGCTGCAGGTGGCGCAAACACTCAGCGCCACGGAAGTGAATGACCTTCGCACCGTGTTGAATGGTTCGAGAGCGAATCGCAATTACGCCAGCCTCACCGTGCGCGTGAAGAGTCCCAAACAGGTGGAAGCTGTGGAAGCTACGATCAAAGCCATGGGCTTCGCGACGTTTTCTCTGCTGGATACGACGCGCAACCTGCGCCTGTTTTTCACCGTGTTTGATCTTCTCCTCGGAATCTTTGGCAGTCTCGCGCTCGCCGTGGCCACGCTGGGGATTGTAAATACGCTCGTGATGGCGATTCTGGAGCGGCGGCGCGAGATCGGAGTTTTCAAGGCTCTCGGCGCGGACGACCGCGACGTGAAGCAGCTTTTTTTTGCCGAAGCTGGGGTGATGGGACTCGTCGGCGGAGTGTTCGGCGTGTTTCTCGGATGGCTCATCGGCCGCGCGCTGACCTTTGGCACCAACGTCTATTTGGCGCGCCAAAGTCTTCCCGCAGTCGACATCTCCGCCGTGCCGGTTTGGCTCGCTCTCGGAGCCATTGCGTTCGCTGTGATCGTCAGCCTGATCGCCGGCCTCTATCCGGCATCGCGTGCCGCGCGCCTCAATCCGGTTGAGGCTCTGCGGTATGAATAACCGGCTGCGACTTTCGATTCTTGCGTCCATCTTCGTTCTATTTTTCATGGCGGCTCGTCCGGCCCGCGCCGCCCTCGGCCGCATCGAATGCAATTCCATGCGCAGCGCGACTCTGCGCCGCAGCGTGCGCTATTGCGCGATTCTCCCGCCGAGCTACGACACCGAAAAAACGCGGCGATTCGCTGTTCTCTATTTTCTCCACGGCCTCGGCGAAAACGAGCAAATGCTCGTCAGCTCCGGGGCGTGGAATCTGATTGAAGATCTGTGGGAAGGGCATCAACTCGGCGAATTTCTCATCGTCGCGCCTGCGGGTGACACGAGCTTTTACATCAACTCGCGCGACGGCCGCGTTCGCTACGAGGATTTTTTCTTGCATGAGTTTCTCCCATTCATCGAACGCACCTACCGGATCCGGCGCGGCCGGCGATCTCGCGGCATCGACGGAATTTCCATGGGCGGATATGGCGCGCTGCATCTTGCGTTTGCGCATCCGGAATGGTTTGCGTCGGTGAGCACCAATAGCGCGGCGCTTCTCGAAAAATTGCCCGATGTGAAATTTTCGGCGCAAAGTCCGCCGGCATTTTTGCGCGCGCTTTCGCCCTTCGGAACGCCATTCGACCCCGCCTACTGGCGGCGCAATAATCCCTTGCAATTGGCGCGGACGGCCAACCTTGCCGGCCTGAAAATCTATTTCGATTGCGGCACGGAAGACGATTACGGATTCGAAGCCGGCGCGCGAGCTCTTGATGAAATCCTGAAATCGCGCGGCGTCCCGCATGAATTTCACTTGTATCCCGGCGGCCACGACTGGCAGTATTTTGCCGCGCATTTGCCGGCGGCACTGCAATTCGACTCGCGTGCGTTCGGCTTGGGACCTTCGAAATGAGAGATGGCGCTGGCTGCCGCCTGCATCGCAAAGGACGAGCCGACATCCAACAGTCTGGGGACAAGCAAAACATTTCGAAACACAGAAACTGCAGAGAGGCACGAGACGGAAAGCGAATTCGGACGTCCAAAGAACGAGCGGGCCAAATCTTATCAATTGAGGTCATATAATGAGCGAGCAGAATTTTGCGAATCACGCGCGAGTTGTTCCGGCGTTTCACTTGGTTGCATTGCCGATTCTTCTTTTGAACCTGGGCTGGTCGATCTATGAGCTGGTTCATACATGGTTTTCGTTCGGGGCGGTTGTGGGAGTGCTTCTCGCAATCGCACTTATCCTCGTGGCGCTCTATGCCAGGCTGTTTGCGCTGACGGTGCAGGATCGCGTGATCCGTTTGGAGGTGCGCCTGCGGATGGAAAAGATCCTTCCGGCGGATCTGAAACCGCGCGTTCCGGAGTTCACTGTCGAACAGTTGATCGGCCTGCGGTTCGCCAGCGATGCGGAACTGCCGGACCTTGCACGGCGGGTGCTCGACGAAAAAGTGAAAGACCGGAAATCCATCAAGAAGATGATCAAGACGTGGAAGGCAGATTACCTGCGGGCTTAGCGTTGCGCTTGCGCCGCGCGGACTGAATCGGAGCCGTCGGATTTTCACTTGCGCCCGCTGTGGCGAATGAAAAATTGCCATTTGTCGATGTTCGCCGGCACAGCGACGTCGAAAAACCCCACCATCATTTCATCGTAGGTCTGGTCGCCCCAGCGCACGGCGACGGTTGGATCAGGATTGTGCGGATTTTGCTTGGAATTATCGTACCAGCCGACAGCCTGAAGTTCCGTTCCCGCCTTGAGAAACAACGGCTGCGCCAGCCGATAGCTCAATTGCCAGTAAAAATTGTAGTTCACGCGCAGGAGCGGCTCGATGGAGCCGTCGGAGCGAATGATGTTGTATTCGAATTTTTTGCCGCGCAGGTGCATGTGCGGGAAAAAACTGAGAAGCGTGCAGTCATTCGGCAGAGTGCCGTGAACTTCGACGCGAAAGTCGGGAACGCCCGGCGGAATGACGAAGCTGTCGTTGGTGAGCTGCAGAGTCAGCACGCGCTGCTTAGGCGGCTGTTTGGCAAAAATCAAGCCAATGCTGGTTTGATCTTCGACGCGATGGCCCTTGGTGATGTAATGCATTTGAAAAACGAGATCGGATCCGGCGGGGACGAATTTCGCCATGCCCGCGGGCCATTCGTCGGGGGAACTTCCGGGCGCGTAGACGAGAAGAATATCGCTGTCGGTCCATTCGGCATCGCGGCGATCCTGCGCGTCTTTTAATGTAGACGCGGTGAACGGAACACCGATGGGCGCGTACCGCAGCCATTTCGAGCCTGGCGGACGGACATAGACGACCGCGTGGTGAACATTCGCGCGTGATGACGGGCGAATTTCAGACATCTGCACCCATTCGTCACGCGTGAAATGAGTGGGCACGATTTCGTATGTGTATTCGACGTCGCCGCTCGCAGGGATGGAGATGGGCGCGGGCATTTTCACGACATTGTCGGGCTGAGGAATGACCCAGCCGCTCGCCCACTTTCGCGGCGGAGGCGCGTCGCGAGGATCTCCGACAGGTGCGCCGCGATCGACCCACGCAGCGAGCGTCGCAATTTGCTGCGGAGAAAGCGACGGATCGTCTGAGAAATGCCCGCAGCATGGGTCGGCAAACCACGGCGGCATGACGCGACGCGTGACCTTCGCTTTGATTTGCCGCGCGTAGCGCTTGGTTTGCTCATAGGTCTCAAGTGCCATCGGTGCGATTTCTTCGGGACGATGGCAGACCTGGCAGTGCTGCTGGAGGATGGGGAGGACGTCGCGATAAAAAGTGGGCGAGGTGGAGGGAAGGGGATTTTTCTGGCGCGGAATTGCGGCACAGAAAAATCCAAAGAAAGAAATCGCCGCGACGGACGCGACGGTGAGGCGCGAGAGGCGGTGAAACGGGGGTGGGGGAATGCCGTTCATGAAATTGCAACTCCCACAGCTGGAAATTGACTGAAAAGGAGAAAGTCGGCAATCCGTAAAAAGCCGCAAAATGTGGCGATTAGAAAATTGGCGAGCCTTTGTTTTGTGTAAGTTACGGACATTTCTAATTCCGCGGTGTGGCGATTAGAACGGAGGGACCTAGAGGAGATGCAAGGCACTGTGCCGGCTGTTCCTTGAGGCTCGCCACCGACTAAGCACGATTTTGAAGCAGCGGAAAGACCGCTTCCTCGCTCTGGCGTCCGCTGTGAAGTCATCGACTGCGAACCACGGCTCCTGTTTCGCATCGCTCCCTGCAAAATTGCCCCCTAAGCTTCGTTGCGACGTCCGCGGACATCGCTGCACGGCCCGCAAAAAAGCGCGGCGCGCACAGAAAAATGATGCGCGGCCGCCAGGCCAAATGCAAGGTGTAGTGGTTGTGGATTTTGAATCGCGAGGATCGGCCGAGGCACGCATTGCGCGACGCGAAATGGGCTAGTAAGAAAAGCAGCAAGCGACCGGAAAGCGACGCGAGGCTGGAACGTGCAACCCGTGTACTATTTCTTGCGTGACGACTCCGGGCCTGAACCGCAAGATCATCCAATCCACGGGCATCGTGATGGCGAGCGTGCTGCTGAGCCGCTTGCTCGGATTTGTGCGCGAATGGACGGTGGCGCACCAAATCGGTTCGAACGCAATCACAGATTCATATTACGCGGCATTCACGCTGCCGGACTTTCTGAATTATCTGGTCGCGGCGGGCTCGCTGAGCATCACGTTCATTCCCGTATTCGCGAAATTCGTTGCGGAGGGACAGGAAGAAGAAGGCTGGCGGGTATTTTCCACGGTGATGACGTTCATGGGACTCCTGGTGATCGCGCTCGTGTGCGTGGCGGAGGTCTTCGCCCCGCAACTGGTGGCCGTGATCGCGCCAGGATTCGGGCCGGTGGAAAAGCAGCGCGTGATTTATTTGACGCGGCTGATGTTGCCGGCGCAGTTCTGCTTTTATCAGGGCGGAATCTTGAGCGCGGTGCAATACGCGAAGGGGCGATTCGTTGTGCCTTCGCTTGCGCCGCTGGTCTACAACCTGATGATTATTCTCGGCGGTGTGTTTCTTGCTTCGAGGATCGGAATCAGGGGGTTTTCTGTTGGCGTGCTGGCGGGAGCGCTGCTGGGGAATTTTCTGCTGCAAATTTATGGCGCGCATCAGGTGGGAGCGAAATTTTCGTTTGCGCTCGATTTGCGGCATCCCGGCTTCAGACTATTCATCAAGCTGGCCGTGCCGATCATGCTGGCGCTTTCACTCTCCTTCACGGATGACTGGATCATCCGCTGGTTCGGGTCGTATCTCGTGCCCGCATCGATCACCTGGCTGACCTACGCGAAGACACTGATGCGCGTGCCGCTGGGCGTGGTGGGACAGGCAATCGGCGTGGCATCGTTTCCTGTGCTGGCGCAGTTGTACTCGGAAGGAAAATTTGCGGAGCTGAATCGCGTGCTGAACGACACTCTAAAGGGATTGATACTGCTGCTGATTCCGATTTCGGCGCTCACGGTTGCGCAGAGCCCGTACGTGGTACACGTAGTTTTCTCGCACACAAGGCTGAAGGCGTTTGATCTGCAGGCTACGGCTTCGACACTGGCTCTCTTCTCGCTGGGAATGTTCGCGTGGGGTGCACAGAACCTGCTGGCGCGAGGATTTTATGCGACGCGCGACACATGGACTCCGGCGATTGTGGGAACGGCGATGACTTTTCTCGATTTGCCCATCTACTGGTGGCTGGTGCGGCGGGCGCAGCATCTGGGCCTGGCGCTGGCGAGTTCCATCGGAATTTCGCTGCTGACAATTCTTCTCTTTGTGTTGCTCATCCGGCGGACAAGGGACCACGAAGTGGGAGACCTGATGCTATTTTTGGGCAAAGTGACCGTGGCGTCCGCGGTGACCGCTGGAGCGATTTATGAGCTGGCGAAATGGCTGAGGCACGTGATTGCGTGGCAGAGGATGCTGGGGTCGTTTGAGATCCTGATTGTTGCGACGGCGGCAGGGGTGGTTATTTTGATCCCGCTTCTGAAGCTGTTTCGAATCCGAGAAGTGGATGCGTATCTAGGGTGGCTAAAATTCAGGTCTGCGGGGAGACTCCCCTAGCGCTCTCCTACCTATCGAACAATAGCTAGTTACCTGGAAAACGAGGGTCTTGAATACAGACCCTTCTCCCATTTGACGCCGAGACTCTTTTCGATTCCCCGCGATGGAGCCGAGGAATCGAAAAGAGACTTATTCCGAAGGCCAGTGAAAACTAGCGAGGACGACCGCCGCCACGCGAGCCACCGCCACGGGGCGCGCTGGCATGGCCTCCTCCTCCGCCCCCGTGGTAGCCGCTCCCTCCGCTCGGCCTGCTGAAGGAACCGCCGCCGAAAGAACGCGAGGAAAAGCCGCCCCTCGGCTGGCTATAGGATCGAGGAGCGCTCTGCCGGTAGTTATTATTGCTCGGCCTGCCGTAATAACCCCCATTTGGACGGCCATAGGAGCTGTTACCCGACGGGCGGCGCGCAATGGGCTGGGTCATATCCAGGCGCGGACGATAGGAGTTGTTCCCGCCGGAGGAGCGCGAAAAATTGCGGTAGCCATAGCTAGGGGCGGGACGGCCCGATGGGCCGCTGGGCCGCGGGGATGGCCGAGACGACGGCTGCGTGAACTGGTGCCAGCCATTGTTGTTCTGGCGCGGCTGAGGCTGCCCTTGCGAACCGCGAAACTGGCCTTGCGTACCACGACCATTCGCTGCCGGCTGGCGATTCGCGTTGCTCGGCGGAGTGAAGCGGTGCCAAGCATCAGGCTGCGAGTTCGATGAGCGACCGGACTGCGAAAAACCATTCTGCCGCGCCGGAGGCTGCCCTTGGAATGAGCCGCGGTTCTGCGGTGAGGATGTTCCGTTATGGCTGAAGCTTTGCCAGCCAGAGCGCGACCCACTGTTCGAGGACGAGCGTGAATTGCCCAAATCGCCCAACGACTGCTGGCGAGCGGGCGGGGAAAAGCGGGAACTGTTCGCTGCGCCAATCTGTCCGCGAGAATTCGAGATGGTGCGCTGCGCTTGGCCGGCTTGCGAATTGGACGAGCGCCGCGAGAAGAAATGCTGATTGTTGAAGTTCGCGGTCCGTGCGATTGACGGAGAGACGTGGCTTTCCGCGCGACCAAAGCTCTGCCGCGAAGGCGCGACCGGCAGACGGCCCGTCATCATGCTGGCGCGATGAAACTGCGCGGCGCTGATGCCATGCTGATTCATTGACACGCGGCCACGCCCAAACTGATCTCTCGACATGGATGAGAAGCCGGAGCGAACGCGCGCATCGTTGTTGAAGCGTCCGATGTTCGAGAATCCGTTTCGGCCATGATACAGAGGACCCCAGCCACGACCGTAGTCACGATCCCCTACGCCGCGGCCCCAGCCGTTGTCACGGAAACCGACATAGCCGAAACGAGTGCCGCCATAGCCCCACCACGGACGGTAGAAATCACCCGGACCGCAGGGGAGCCAGCCATAACTGCCGAAGCCGACGCCGAAGCCAAAACCACCGCCCCAGCCAAAGAAGGAAACATAGGCCGGCGCCCAAACAGGATCGTAGCCCCAGCCACCATAGGCTCCGATTGGCCCCGGCCACCAAACCCAATCACCGCCATAGACGAACCAGCGGCCATAGTGATAAGGAGCCCAACCCCACGGCTCATAAGAAACCCAAGTCCAACCGTAGTAAGGTTCCCATTGCCAGGTTCCGTCGCGGTAAGGCGCCCAGTCTGAATTTTCAGCAGGGACCCAGACCTGACCGTAGTCGGGAACGTCTTCCCAATGACCATACTGGTCGAGATCCTGCGCGCCAGCGTAATAGCGGTCGCTATGCTGCCAACTGCTGGCGTTCTGAATCTGCTGATCGCGGTCGAGGTTCCACTTGTCGAAGCTATCGGCAGCGGGAGCGTCGACGACCTGATACTGCGGACTGTCCGTGCCTTGAATGGTGATGAGTTGGCCGGCATCGACACGTGTGCTGCCCTGCGGCTCAGAAATTTCGGCCTGGCCATCACGGACGGTCATCTGCGATTCAGAATCGCTATTGACCTCGATGCGATATTCGCCCTGGCGAAGCGGATGCAGTGCGGCGTTGGGCGTATCGATTTCCGAGTCGGCCTGACCGTTGCCGAAGACATCGTAGCTGGCGAGACCCTGACCGACTTGAACCTGAATCTGGGAATTGGTTAGATTCGTGATCTTTATCGTGGAGTTTTCGTCGAGGCGGATAACGTCGGCGTAGTCCAACTGAACTTCCACGCGGGAGCCGTCACCTGTGGAAACGCGATCACCGGCTTCGATCGGGGTGTTGACTGCGGCAGCGATCCAGTCGCCAGAGTCGCCGCGCTGAATCGAGGCGCTGCCTTGAACCATGCTGATGTGGCCGACCGCGGGCGGCGTTTGCGAAGAATTCTGGTCCGCACCGGCAGCGGACTGGTCCGGCGGATTCTGCTGCATGCTGTCCTGCGCCGGAGGATTGCTCTGGTCTTGCGCCAAAACTACTGTAACGCCGCCGGCAAACGCGAACAGGGCGGCAACTGCTATCACAAGAATCCCGTTTTTCGTTGCGTCCCGCATTTTCTCGATGATCATGAGCGCACCTCGCGCCGGGATCTCCCGGACGGAACTTCTCTGCTGCCACTCATATGAGAGCATGGCATTAGCCAAACTGGATGTCTCCCGCAGAATACAGCTATCTGTTTATTTTTATGTTATTTAAGGGCGGCAACGGAAACGGCGCATTCCGATTGAGGCGAGCGAAAACGGTTGATTTCACGCGAAGGTGGTGCATTTCAACCACTTAAACCGGAGGTCCAAAAGAGTTTGGAGATACGGGCGGGTATGGAAAGAGGCGACCTACTTCCATACGCTATCGTATGGTTAGGTTTCAGTAGTATCAGCGGGATCGGAGACGCCCATTTGCGAGAGGCGATAGCGGAGAGCGTTGCGAGAAAGACCAAGGGCGCGGGCAGCCTGGCTCTTATTGCCATTGGCGCGGCGCAGGGCTTCGCGAATGATTTCCTGCTCCCATTTTTCAAGGGTCATGCCGTCGGGGAGGATGGGCGGAATCTGAGAGGAGGAGGAGCGCTGATCCAGGCGAACGTCTGCGGCGTCGATCGTGGAGCCACTGGAGAGAGTGACGGCGCGTTCGATGGTGTTTTCGAGTTCGCGGACGTTGCCTGGCCAGTGGAAGCCCATCAGGAGATCAAGGGCGGCGGGGGTAATCTGCTGCGGCTTGCCGGAGGTGCTGGCGAAACGCCGCAGAAAGAAATTGACCAGAGTGGGAATATCTTCCTTGCGCTCGCGCAGAGGTGGAATGTCGATGGCGACGACATTGAGGCGGTAATAGAGGTCTTCGCGGAAAGTGCCCTCTTCGAGAGCGGCACGAAGGTCGCGATTGGTGGCAGCGATAAGACGGACGTCAACTTTCAGAGTCTTCGTGCCACCAAGGCGCTCGAATTCGCGCTCCTGAAGAACGCGAAGGAGCTTCACTTGAATCGCGGGCGGCACGTCGCCGATTTCGTCGAGAAAAAGCGTGCCTTGGTCGGCTAGCTCGAATTTCCCCGGTTTGGGCGCAGCGGCGCCGGAAAAGGCACCTTTTTCGTAGCCGAAAAGCTCGCTTTCGAGGAGATTTTCGGGAATTGCGGTGCTATTGATTTTGATGAACGGGCCTTTCGCGCGATTAGAGTGTTCGTGAATGGCGCGGGCAATCAAATCCTTGCCGACGCCGCTTTCGCCGCCGAGCAAAACGGTTGAGTTTGAGGGCGCGACACGTTCGACGAGACCGAGGACTTCCTGCATTTTGGCGCTTTTCGCGATGACGTTGGCGTATTCATAGCGCTGGCCGAGGGCCTCGCGGAGGGAGCGATTTTCTTCGCGGAGATTTCGGGCATCGAGTTCCTTGCGAACAACGACAACCATTTCCGCGAGGGAAAAAGGCTTCAGAACATAGTCGCTGGCGCCCATTTTCATGGCTTCGACGGCGGTTTCGACGGAGCCGTGAGCGGTCATGATAACGACAGGAAGCGCAGGGTCGGCGCGCTTGACAGCTTGCAGGAAGTCGAGACCACTCATGCCGGGGAGCTTCAAATCGCTGACAATCAGATCGATTTTTTCGTGACTGAGAATTTTCAGGCCGGATTCGGCATCGGCGGCGGCGTGCGTGGTAAAACCTTCCTCGCCCAAATTCAATTCAAGCAAGCGCCGCATCTTCGGCTCGTCTTCGACGATGAGGATCGATGGCATTCTTCGCTGCCCCGAAAGTTATCTCATACCGCAGGCGCAGCGGGAAGAAAAACGCGGAAACAAGCGCCCTGTCCGGCCTCGGATACCAATTGAATCGCGCCTCCATGATCATCCACGATTTTGGCGACAATCGAAAGACCAAGGCCGACGCCCGCCTTCTTCGAAGTGACGAAGGGATTAAAAATTTGCTCGCGAAGCTCGCTGGAAACCCCGGGGCCGGTGTCCTGAACTTCGACGGAGACACCCGAACGGCCGTCCCGGACATCCGGCTGGATGGAGACAGAAAGCGCGCCGATGGGAGAAGCTGACGACTGGGTGGAACCTCCGTGTTCCTCGTTCCTCTGCGCGCCCATGGCTTCATAGGCGTTCAAAACCAGATTGATGAAGACTTGTTCGCAGAGCTGCTCATCGGCGAGAACCTTCGGGATGTCGCGAGCGAAACGGCGCGCGACAGTAACAGAGGCGTGAGGATAGCGAGCCTGAGCGACTTCGAGAGCGCGGTCCACGAGCGGCGGAAGATCGATGGAATGCAGCTCGAGATGCGACGGGCGCGCGAAATCCAAAAAACGAGTGACAAGGGCGTTGAGACGATTCACTTCGGCGGAAATATAGCCGGCGAGTTCACCGGCGACGGGCTGCGAAGCTTGCAGCTTCTGGGCGAGCATTTCCGCGGAGCCTTTGATGATGCCCAGAGGGTTGCGAATTTCGTGAGCGAGGCCCGCGGTGAGCTGTCCGAGAGCGGCCAAACGTTCGGCGCGGCGAACATCGGATTGGGCCTGTTGCAATTGGCGATTTGATTCGGCGAGACTCTCGGAAAGGCTCTGATAGAGCGCGACCTGGCGGCGATTTTCCATCACGAAGCGATTGACGAGAATGGCCGAGAGGAAGAAGAACAAAATGCGAATTCCGAGGATGCCGTATCCGGAAGCGGGGATTTCATAGAGTTCGATATACAGCGCGGGAAGCACGTAAGAGCCGTAGGCCAGAGAAGCAAGAGCAGTCCACGCGAGCGTGCCAACAGGGCCAAAATAGATTGCCGCGGTGACCGCGGGCAGGAAATAAATCGGCCAGTAGCTGCTGTTGATGCCGAGTTCGCCGGTGTGACCAAGGAGAAGCGTGGCGAGAAGAATTTTGATGAGGATGGCGTAGGAGCGGCCGCGGCGGGGAATCCAAGCAATCAACCGTCCTTCGAAGATCTGGAAAAGACCGATGGCGGCTAAAGTGAGTTGCTTGTGAATTTCCCGGATCGGCGGCAGGACGGCGAGGCCGATCAGGAATGCGAGCCAGACGATGTCGATCCAGCCGAATTTTTCTTCCTGCCGCTGCATCGGGAGCAGACTTTCCCTGCTGAATTTAGCACGGTTCGGGACAACAGGCGCGCGGCGGCGCAGAATCGAAGCCGAAAATGCTGTTTACTCGTAACGCAGGGCGACCATGGGGTCGGTTTTCATGGCGCGGCGGGCGGGGATGTAGCAGGCGGCGAGAGCGGCAAGAGTGAGAACCAAGATAACTGCGGAGTACGTCAGCGGGTCGCCCGGGCTGACGCCAACAAGCAGATTGGCAATCAAGCGCGCCGCGACAAACGCGGCCGCGCAGCCAAGCAGCAATCCGGCGGCGACGATCACGAGTCCCTGGCGCAAGATCATTTTGAGGATGGCCGCGCGCTGCGCGCCGAGGGCCATGCGAATGCCGATTTCATGCGTCCGCTGGCTGGCCGAATAAGAAATGACGCCGTAGACACCGACAACAGCCAGAGTCAATCCGAGAAGTCCCAGCGAAGCAGCGACCGCTGCGGCAAGTTGAAAGAGCAGAAACGCGGAAAGGGTGTCCAGGCTTTCCGTCATGGTCCGAATGTTGAACAGGGGGATCTGCGGTGCCAGATCGTGAACGGTGCCTTGGACTTCGCGAATCATGGTATCAGGTGGCAAGGAACTGCGAACTTGCAAGACCTCCAAGGGACTCAAAAAATAGTCTTGAGCAAGGGGAACATAAAAGTACGGATCAATGGGGCCCGTCAGGCTGGCAAAGCGGCTATCCTTGGCGACGCCAACAACTTGATAAACGGGATTCGAAAATCCGCTCACCTTCACGAAGTGTTCGCCGATGGGATTCCGGCCCGGCCAGAAGCGCGCAGCGAAAGCTTCGCTGACAATGGCAACATAGGGACCACCTTTGATGTCCGCATCAGTGAAGCCACGACCGCGGACGATGGGAATGCGCAAGGTGTCGAAAAAGCCCGGTGAAACTACGCTGTAGGATACAAGTGGCAAACCATTCCCCGGCGGATTCTGATAATCGGAGACCTTCACGTAGTCGCTATTGAAATAATCACTCATCGGAGTGCTGGAAGTAAGGCCAGTTGATTGCACGCCGGGGAGGGCTCTTACACGATCAAGCAGCGATTTGTAGAATGCGAGGCCCTGCGTTTCGCCGTAACCGGCTTCCGAGGGGTCCATGGCGAAATTGACTACGTTATGCGGATCGAAACCAAGATGCGTGCGCTGGACATTGGCAAGGCTTTCGGCGAACAAAGCAGCAACGACGAGCAACATCAGCGAGCCAGCCACCTGGATTATGACGAGGCTGCTGCGCAGACGGTTCTTTTCTCCGGTCACGCTACGACTCGATTTGTGCAGGACGTCATTGAGCTCTCCGCGGCAGGCGCGCAATGCAGGGAAGATGCCGACTATAATCCCCGTGAGAAGCGCCGCCGAGAAACCGTAAGCGAAGATCCGCCAGTCCAATCCAAAATCCAGATGAATCGGAGTGAATCTGTGCAACTGGATCGAAGCGATTGCGCGAGCGCCCAGCAACCCCAGAGAAATTCCCGCGATGCCTCCAAAGAATGCCAGGAGAATGGATTCGGTAAGCAATTGGCGGATCAAACGTCCACGCCCGGCGCCGAGCGCGGCGCGAAGTGCCATTTCACGGTCGCGAGTTGTCGCGCGAACCAAGAGAATATTGGCGACGTTCACGCAAGCCAGCAAGAGAACGAGACCGACGAGCATAAGAAACAATGCCGCTGCTTTGATCAACGTGCTGGATGACGCCACGTCCGGACGTGCGAATTGCTCAGCGTAAATGCTGAGCGCCAGGCCTCTATCGGTTTCCGGATATTGCGCGGAAAGACGGCGGGCGACGACGCTGAGCGCCGCGGCTGCGTTCGACAAGCTGACGCCGGGCCTCAACCGCGCCAGGGTATGGAGATTTTGCAGGATGCGATTGACCATGAGGTCTTTCGGCCATCCGAACTCGTAAGTCGTGACCATGTCGAAAGGCAGATAGGCCTGCGCGCTCGCCAACGGCTGCACGCCATAAAATCCCGGAGGCGCGACTCCGATCACAGTGATGGGATGGTCATTCAGTAGGACGCTCTTGCCGACAATGCTCCGGTCCGCTCCAAAGTGAATTTTCCAATAGGAATACGAAAGGACCAGAATTGAATCTGCACCGGACGTCTGGCCTTCGGAAGGAAGGATGAACCGGCCCAGATACGGTTGAATGCCGAGCATCGAAAAATAATTGCTAGTGACGTAAGTCGTCGATATAGGTTCAGCCTCACCGTTATGGCTTAGGCCGTCGATACCAATCGGCATATAGCCCAGAACGTCAGAGAGAGTCTCCTTGCTCTGATCGCGGATATCGCGAAGGTCTGGCAAAGAAAACTGGTCGTTCAGTTGCCCCTGCCCCTGGCGGAAGGCGAGAACAGCAAGCTGACCGGGATCTCTTACCGGAAGCGGGCGCAACAGGAGCGAGTCAACCATGCTGAAGATTGCCGTATTGGCGCCGATGCCGAGCGCCAGAGTGAGAACGGCGATGGCGGTGAAGCCAGGAGATTTGCGCAGCATGCGCAGGCCGTAGCGCAGATCTTGCGCGAGATCGTGCAGGTAATTTGTGTTGCGCATGTCTCGGCAATCTTCTTTCGTGGATTCCACTCCTCCGAAATCCCGCAGGGCAGCACGGCGGGCTTCCTCTGGGGACATTCCCGCGGCGATGTTCGCGGCGATCTGATGTTCCACGTGGAACCGCACCTCTTCGTCCAATTCGGTGTCAGCGGCATCGCGATGGAAAAGAGAATGGAGACGAAGGCGAAGTTTGATCAGGTAGCGCATGCTGAGATCTCCTAGCTCTGGGTCGAATTCAAAACCAGGCCGATTGCCGATGATAATCGCTCCCACTGGGCCTGCTCCTTTTCGAGATACTTCCGGCCGGCGCGCGTGAGCGAATAATATTTCGCGCGGCGATTATTCTCCGAGTCGCCCCATTCGGCGTGAATCCAGCCTTGCTGTTCGAGGCGGTGAAGTGCGGGATAGAGCGCGCCCTGGCGGACTTGCAGGGCGTTTTTGGAAATGAACTGGATGCGCTGCGCGATGCCCCAGCCGTGCATGGGTTCGAGCGCCACAGTTTTCAAAATCAAAAGATCGAGCGTGCCTTGCACAAGGTCAGTCGGTTTGCTCACGCGGCTCCCCCTAGTTACTGACAGGAAGTCTACAGCTCTCCTGTCAATAGTCAAGGGGAAAGAGGAACAGGTAATGGGCCACTTTGAATTTTGACTCTTTGTGTCACGATCAAAAAAAATTCAAACTGACGCGCTACCGAAAAGCGAGGTCGGACGGCATGGTCCGAGATTTGGCAAAAGAAATCGGAACCAATCGAAGGCCGCATGCGTCTGGTACTATGCGCAATCGTAGGTTTTCGGGGCAGGTACGTTCGGCGGATGCACCATACCTGACGTATGACGAGTCGCAGTTTCCGAGTCATGATTCTTGTAAGCGATTTTTCGCGACAACATAACTTCCTTCCGGCAGCGAAAAGCCGAGCATTTTCAAAAGGAGATAGATGATGGCAAAATCCCGCATTATCTGCGCCGGTCTCGCGGCGCTGCTTCTTTCGTTTTTTGCTGTGATTCCAGTTGCCAGCGCGCAAGACGCGGCGACCGCGGATCAACAAAAAGACATATTTGCAAATTTGAAATTCCGTGATCTCGGGCCGGGATCGGCTGGCGGACGCGTTGCCGCCGTGGCCGGAATTCCCGGCAACCCCAACGTTTACTATGTTGGCGCGGGAGGAGGCGGAGTTTTTAAGACCGTCGACGGCGGGCTGAACTGGAAGCCGATTTTCGAGCATGCGGACACAGCTTCGATTGGCGCGATTGCCATTGCCCCGTCGAATTCGAGCTATGTCTGGGTGGGGACGGGCGAAGGAAATATTCGCAACGACTTGTTAGATGGCGGAGGCGTTTATTTTTCGTCGGACGCTGGAAACTCATGGAAGTTTATGGGCCTTGCGGATACGCAGCAGATCACGGACATCGTGATCGACCCGAGTGACCCGAATACGGTGTTTGTCGGAGCGCTGGGCCACGCGTGGGGACCGAATGCCGAGCGCGGCGTTTTCAAGACGACGGACGGCGGAAAGACGTGGAAGAAAGTGCTTTTCGTGAACGATACGACGGGCGTCGGGGATCTGGAAATGTCGCCGGGGAATCCGCAGGTTCTTTTTGCGTGCATGTGGGAATTCCGGCGGTATCCGTGGACGCTGATGGATGGCGGGCCGGGCAGCGCGATCTACCGCTCGACGGACGGCGGCGACACCTGGCAGAAGTTGACGAAGGGATTGCCGGAAGGGCCGTGGGGACGCAGCTCGATCGCCATCGCGCCATCAAATCCCGACCATCTCTATGCGTTGATTGCAGCGAAGCACGGAATGCTCTGGCAATCGACGGACATGGGAGATTCATGGACTTCCGTGAATGACAGCCACAATTTGGATGTCCGGGCCTTCTATTTTTCGAAGCTGGTCGTCTCGCCGGAAAACGAGAACCGAGTCTATTTCCTCTCGTTCAACATGATGGAGTCGATCGACGGCGGGAAGACGACATTTGTCGCGGATCGCGGCGTGCACTCCGACCATCACACCATGTGGATCGATCCGAAGAATCCGAACCGGATTATCCAGGGAAATGACGGAGGCGTGTTCCTTTCGACTGATGGCGCGAAGACGTGGAACTTTCTCGATGGGCTGCCGATCGAGCAGTTCTACATGGTCTCTACGAACAGCCGCGTGCCTTACTCGGTGTGCGGCGGATTGCAGGACAACAGCGCCTGGTGCGGACCGTCGTCAGATGTGAGCAACGGACGCGTCGCGGGCACGGCGTGGTACACAGTTGTCGGCGGCGATGGCGAATATTCGGTGTGGGCGCCGAGCGATCCAGACGTCGTCTATAGCGACGCGCAGAATGGCTCGGTCGAGCGGCTGGATCTGAAAACGCACGTGAGCCACTACATTCGGCCCTATCTCCCCGGCGTGGAAGAAACCAAGCCGGCAGATCTGAAATACCGCTTCAATTGGACGTCGCCTATTGCTGTTTCACCGACGGACGCAAATGAAGTTTATATCGGAGCGAACGCGGTGTTTAAGTCCACAGACGGTGGGAAGACATGGACGGCGATCAGCGGCGATCTAACGCGCAACGACAAGAGCAAGCAGGAAATCGCTGGTGGTCCAATCCAGCACGACATCAGCGGCGCGGAAACGTACGACACGATCCTGACAATTACGCTGGCTCCAACCGATCCGAAGGTCATCTGGGTGGGCACGGACGACGGGCTGGTGCAAGTGACACGCGATGGCGGGAAGACGTGGACGGAAGTTTCCAAGAATATTTCCGGCGCGCCGGAATGGGCGCGTGTGTACCAAGTTGGCGTATCGCCCTTTGACGCTGGAACCGCGTACGTGACCTATGACGCGCACGAACTCGACAACCGGGGCGTATACGTCTACCGCACGCGAGACTACGGTGCAACGTGGCAGGCGATATCGAACGGTTTGCCGAATTCGTCCGCCCATGTGGTGCGCGAAGATCCGAATCAAAAGGGCTTCCTCGTTTTGGGCACGGACTCGGGACTTTATTACTCCACGGACAGCGGCGATCATTGGCGGCCATTGAAATCGAATTTCCCGACGGCTGCTGTGATGGACGTGCAGTTCGTCAAGAATAGGCACGATCTTGTTGTAGCCACGCACGGGCGCGGGATTCTTGTGCTGGACAACATCCGGCCGCTTGAGGAAATGACGCCGGATATTGAGGCGAGCGATTTCCACCTCTTCGCCGCGGGACCCGCGATGATGCTCCACACGTGGAGAACCGGCGAGGGAGCGCCAGCCGGATACTCGGCACCGAACGCGCCCAATGGAGCGATGATTGATTACTACCTGAAATCCGAAATCAAGCCTTCACCGGAGGCGAGGATGCAACGCCAGGGGCCGGTAAAGATCGTGATCACGGACGAAAAAGGAAACGTTGTGACCACGGACTACGGACCGGCGCAGGCGGGAGTCAATCGGTTCATCTGGAGTATGTCGGCGGAGGGTCCTGTTAGGATCAAGACGGAACGGACTCCGCCGCCAAATGCGTTCTTCAATCCGAACCGCGGTCCACGCGTTGCACCGGGCACGTACAAAGTGTCGGTGACGGTGAACGGGCAGACGCAATCGCAAAGCGTCACGATTGAACCTGACCCGAACCTGCATATCGATCCGGCCGTATTCCGCCAGCAAGCACAGGCCGGTTTGGAAGCGCGAAATGAAGCGAGTGCGTTAAACGACATGATCAACCGCATCGACGCCATCGATAAGACGCTCAATGATTTCCGCTCCTCCGTGCAGAGCGGCGATCAACAGCAGCAGGCGAAGTATCGGAGTATCATCGAACGCGGACGAAATCTCGCGAAGACGCTCAACGCGATCCGTGATTCCGTCTACGATCCGGACATTCAGCACGATGTGCCGGAGGACGATATCCATGCGGTGGCGCGGCTGCAGCCACAGATCAACCGTCTGGTGTTTGAGGCGGGCGGCGCGTACGGGGAAGCGCCCAATGCACTCATGCGCGCACAGATGGCGGACCTCTACGCGAAGGAAGCAGATGTCCTCAAGAAATACAATGATGCGCTGAAAACGGACATCGCGGAGTATGACCGCGCCGCTGAGGCAGCGGGGGCACCGACGCTGTTCGGAGGCAGTGCGATTAGCGTCGAGCCGGTGAAGTAAAGACGGCAGCAAAAGCGGCGAGGAGATGCGGTAAAGCCGTCTCTCCTCGGGATTAGAATCCTGGGGCAGGTTTTGCGAAGGCGAGATAATTCGCGAGGCCTGCCTTAAATTTTGCAAAATCGCGTTTTTGCGCTAGCTGGCCCTGGAAAGCACGACAATCGCCAGAATCAGGACGGCAACTCCCGCGTACATGATTTGCAGCGGACGTTTGCCGGCATTTTTCCACTCGCCCGTCAGCACACCCAAAATGCTGGCGACAATCACGATGAGAGACATGAAGATGGGCCAGGCTACGGCCGTGCCCAGAGGACGGACGGCAATGCCGTACATCAAGGTGCTCCCAAACCAAAAGACGCCCATAATTCCCGCTAGAATGAAGTAGCCAGCTGTTCCGGGCCGGGAGAAGCGGCTGCCTGCGTGATTCTTCCTTATCAGGTAAAGGGTATAGACGAGGTTCGGGATGCCGCCGGCCATCATCAGGGGCAGCCAAATCGCGTTCGGAGACCAGATCGCACTTGCGCCGAGTTTCTCGGCGGCGGCACCGATTGGACCTCCAAGCCACAAGCCAATGCCTACCAAAGCCGAGCCGGCGCCGCTGATCGCGCAGTAAAGCAAGCCGCGCATCACGGAAGCCCTATTGGGATCAACCGACTGGCCAAGCGCCGCTTCACGCCGACGGCCCGCAGCGGCGCAAATTCCAACGCCGAGCACAATCAGCGCGACGCCAGCAAGGACAAAGACATCCCGTTGCGCGAAGGCGGCGTGTGCATGGGATTGGAACAACGGAACCAGCGCGCCGACAGCCGCGGAAATTCCCAGAATCACGGAAAATGCGAGCGCGATGCCCACGGACTCGACGGCCAAACCAAAAAAAACCTGCGAAATTCCCCAGCCAGCTCCACAGGCAGCCACCGTAAGGACCAATGCGGCCGGCACAGAAGAGTACACAGAATGTAGGCGGGGAACAGTCAGGCAGGCCATCGCCGGAGGAAAAATCACAAGAGCCCAGCCGGTCCACACGAACCATGTGTTTTCCCACGCCCACTGGCGCGTGAATTTCATCGGCAGCGTGAAGCTACCGTTCATGATTCCGGCGACGACGAGCAGAACGATTCCGACAATGGCGCTGTCCATCGAGTTTTTCTCCGGCGATAGATTTGGGGCGCGGGTGCAAAGCCCGCGAGCGGCGGAAGTATACACGTTTGCGCGCGCTCACGTATGATTGGCGACGCCGGAGGGCAAAGGCAAACATGGGCGCAATGGAGCTGGTATATCTTGGCGTGGACATTGGCGGAACGAAGGTCGCCGCGGGAACGGTTACGGCAGGTGGGAAAATTCTTTCCAAGGTTCGCGCGCCGATGAATAGCCACGGCAGCGAAGCCGATGGACTGGCCGCGGTGAAAGGCGCCATCGAAGCGGCACTAAAGGTAAATTCGAAGCGACGCGTGGCTGCGATTGGAGTCAGCAGCCCGGGCCCGCTCGATCCGCAAAAGGGTGTGGTAATCAATCCGCCAAACCTTCCCTGCTGGCACAATTTTGCGATCACGGAAAAAATTCACAAGATTTTTCACTTGCCGACGAAACTAGACAATGATGCGAATGCCGCGGCGCTTGCCGAAGCGATTTGGGGCGCGGGCAAGGGATACGAGTCGGTCTTTTATGCGACGCTGGGAACGGGAATTGGCGCAGGACTTGTACTCGGAGGGAAGGTTTATCACGGGAGGACAGGGGCGGCGATCGAAGGCGGCCACGTTTCCATTGATTTCCGCGGCCCGAAGTGTGCATGTGGCAAACTTGGATGCATTGAAGCTCTCGCCGCAGGGCCGGCGGTGGCCAAGCGCGCGCGCGAGCGGCTGCTCGCGGGAGGCTCGGGACGAGAAAAGCTTCTCGCCCTTGGGGGAGGAGAGCCCCACGCTGTGACGGCGGAAATGGTAGGAGCGGCGTGGCGCGGCGGAGATAAATTCTCGGCTTTGATCCTGGAAGAAACTGCGACATTTCTGGCGATCTGGCTCGGCACTATTGTTGATTTACTTGAGCCTGACGTAATTATTTTTGGCGGAGGCATGGGCGAATTGATGTCGGAGTGGTTTCCTTTTATTCGCAAGGAGCTGGCACACTGGACGATTAACTCCCGCGCGAGTGAAATTCCGCTGTTGCGCGCGCGCTATGGAGAAGACTCGGGCATCGCAGGCGGAGCAGCGTTGTGCTTGTCCCTGGCGAAATCTGTTCCGGCGCGGACAAGAACTCGCCGGCGCGCCGCCCGCTGAGGTTCTTCGAATAAAGCTTGCAAACCCGGCTTTCACGGTATTCACTTTATACGTCCATGAAAATTGCTCAAAAAGGGATCCTTTTTCTTTTGCTGGCCTTGCTCGTGGCGGCTGCTGCGGGAATCGTGCTGACGCGCTCGCAAGTGAGGACAGTGCCGCAGCAGACTGCGGCGCGGCCCTCACAAGCAAATCTGGTGGATGAAGAGCCACTGCAGACGGCGCAGAAGCTTGCGGCAATGGCTGTCACTGCGAGCGAGAGACAGTTTGCCACCGAAGCGCTGAGCGACGGCGATCACGAAGTGGATATGACATTCGCTTTTGCATTGCGCAATGTCGCAGAACACCCTCCAGTCCTGAATGCCGAAGGAAAGGCCCTGGAGGCGCGCATTGAAAAAAGACAGACGCGAACCGACGCGCAACAGGCAGAAGTAACGACGTTAACGGCACTCTTGTCCAAAGCGACCGGGGCGAGAAAAGTCGAATTGCAGCAAAGATTGCAATTGGCGCAGGCGCTTCTCTCTCTCGACCAAGATGCGCTCGCCGACGCGCATGAAGATCTGAGCAGGGCCGGCGACGACCCTCGCAGCGCGATTCAGCAAATGCTCGAGGAACATGAGCAATCTGAAGTGCACAAAGGAGACGAACAAGTAGGTGCCGCTGCGAACAGCAAAGAGGCAGTCGTTGAAACCATGACGGCGCGCGACATCATTGCCCAATGGCGGGCCTGGACATCCCTGGACGCCAAGAGGGAAGTCCTTGAAGCGGCGCGGAACGCAGCGTTGGCGCGCGCCGCAAGTTTGGCACGGTCGCATTCACAACTCGAGGAACTGCTCACGCAGCAGCAGTCGCAGAAGCATTCTGCCAGTGGCGGCGCGGCGAAAAGCTCGGCCAGCACCACTGCTCCCGTTTCTGCTCCGCAAAGCGATGGAAGCGATGATATCGCTCAGGAGCTCGCCGCAGTCCAGACGCAAACGCAAGAACAAAGGACACTGGCGGAGTTCGACCACCGAATTGAAATGGAGCAGTCCCTCGCCCAGACGTACGCGGCATGGAGTGCGCTTGTGGCCGGCCTTCAGAGGAACTTCCTTCATGGTCTGCTGATATCCACTTTTTGGATTGTGCTGATTGCGTTCGCCGTCTTCCTGTCAGACGGCCTGATTCGACATTTTCTAATGAAGCTGGGCCCGGATCGCAAACGGCTGCTGACGCTGCGGTCTATCTTTGTCGTGGCGATTCGCGTGATCGGTGCTGTGGCCATTCTGATTTTGATTTTTGGGATGCCCAGCCAATTTGCAACGGTACTTGCGCTGGCTGGCGCTGGTCTCACGGTTGCGCTCAAGGACTTCATCGTCGGATTTCTTGGCTGGTTTGTGCTTATGGGACGCAATGGCATTCGCCCGGGTGACTGGGTGGAAATCAATGGCGTCGCCGGCGAAGTGTTTGAAGTAGGGTTATTGCATACCGTGCTGCTGGAAGTTGGAAATTGGTCGGACTCCGGGCACCCAACCGGGAGGAAAGTGACCTTCGTCAACAGCTATGCGATTGAGGGGCAATATTTCAATTTTTCTACCTCGGGACAGTGGATGTGGGACGAGCTGCAGCTCACGGTTCCTCCCGGGGAGAATCCCTATCCGATCGGAGACGCAATTCTGAAAATCGTCACGGATGCGACGCAAGAGAACACACGAACGGCGGAGAAGGAATGGGAGCGCGTCACGCTGGCGCACGGTTCGAAAATGTTCACCGCCAAGCCGACTTTGAATCTGCAGCCAAAATCCGACGGCACGACTCTTACGATCCGCTACATCACGCGCGCGAACGAACGCCATGAGCTGCGTTCGCGCCTATACCGCGCAGCGCTCGATATTCTGCACGGAACAAAAATAGAGGGCGCGGAAAACAAAGGCGTCGCTTCAAAAACCTCACCGACTCCCGTCTAAGATTAAAGACCTGAGCAATCCAATTCACGGACAAAACAAGTCCGATAGCGGCGTCAACGAGTCAGCCACGAGCGGGCGCGGAGGGTCAGTAAGGCGTAGGGAAAAATCCAGAATAGAGTAAAAAAGCCGAAATACGCGTAAAGGATGCCGTAGAGAAAATCGGCGGAGCGCTCGCTCCGCAAAAAATAAAGCATATTAAAAAAGGCAAAGATGCCGATGGCCGAAAACAGGCGAAGCATGAGCAAAGGTTTACCGAAAACCAGAAAAATCATAAGGAAAAGAATTGCGTAGTTAACGGGGTAACGCAAATTGGTAATCAACCTGTCGCACAGCGCAATGCACCGAGAGGTGAGCGGACGCTTCCAGACGATGGATTGAAAGCGAATCTCCTCGCGAATGTAGCTGCGGTCCCACCGCAAAAACATCTTGCACAGCTTGCCATACGTTTCAGGAGCAACCGTATGAACCGTGGCTGTGCGCTGATAAACGGTGTGAAATCCAGCCTCGAGAATATAGTTGGTCAGCGCGCGGTCCTCGCCATAGGTGCACGGCACGCCCCAAAACGTTTGCGTAGACCACCGTTCGAGAACTTCTCTGACGACCGACGTGCGGTATGCGGTGAGGGCGCCCGGGCAGCAGTAAACGGTCTGGTAAGACGACTCGACCGCGCGCAGAAGATCGAACGACAAGATATAGCGCACATGCAGCATGCGCGGAATCAAACCATGTCGCCGGTTATAAACCGCGACGCGGCCGGCGACGGCACCGATTTGTGGATTTCGAAATGGGCCAGCGATTGCGAGCAAAGCGCGCGGGTCAATGACGCTGTCGGAATCAACTGTGACGACGATCTCGCCCTTGGCCCGGGAAAAGCCTTCGGCGAGGGCATCTCGTTTGCCACGGTTTTTCGAGAAACGGATGGGCGTCAGGCGGTCAGGAAATTTTTCAGTGGCGCGCTTGATATATTCCCAAGTGTCGTCGGCGCTTCCGTCATCAATCACCAGAATTTCCAGGCGATCCTTCGGATAGACTGCGAGAACAGCAGACTCAATGGATTTCAACACCATCGCGCCTTCGTTATAGGCGGGGATGATTACCGTGAGGCTCGGTGCATTTTCAAAATTGGCCGAGGGAAACGGGCGATAGCGAATCCAAAAGATGGTGCGAAAACCGAGCAAGATTGTACCCATAATGGCCCAGAGGAGCGCGGGATGCACAATGAAGCGCGACCACTGGTGCTCTTCCGCGGCGAGCCATAAGGGATCGAAAGCCGCGCTGCGATACACTTCATAAGCCAGGAAGATAAACCCTGCGACAATGAGCGCGGTCAAGAACCAATCCCAACGATCGCGCCTTTCCTCCCGTGCAATTTCTTTGGAAAATGCTTCGGCCTGCGCGAGCGAGAGGGGGTCCATCTCTGCAACGGTAACCGGCTCACGCTCGATTTCAGCGTCCGCGGCAAGCTTCATTGGCAATCCGCTCTCCATCTCTACAGTTTCACCCGATGGCATCGGCGAAAAAGCTCAGTGGAAATTTTAAGCGACCGGCTTCCGCATCGCAATCCATGGCGAATTGGCCGCCGATCTTCGCCTCTTCGTTTCTTCTCGGAGACCTCTTGGTTGCACTAACGCGACTGGATTTCTCATGAGAACGTTTCCTGGAAAGCCGCCGCGCTGGTTGCGAAGCGGTGTGTTAGTCTCAGATTCATCTCATGCAAGTGCTAAAAGGAAATACGCTCCTCGATCGAAGCTTTCAGACCAGTATCACGCTGAAGGGCATTGACGGCTTACTGGAGACACTGGGGGGTCTCCTTGTGCTGTTCGTAAGCCCGAATCGCATGGACACATTCCTGGACACGATCACGCATCACGCCGTGACGCGAAATCCGAATGCTTTTATTGCTTCACACCTTCTTCACGCGTCGAGCACAATCAGCGGCCATGCGCACTATTTTATCTCTTTTTACCTCGTTTCGCATGGGCTGGTGAAAGTGATCCTCGTTGTCGAGTTGTGGCTCAACCGGATGTGGGCGTATCCCGGGATGATCATCATGCTCGTGGTTTTCATATTCTATCAGCTGTATCGGATGACGTTTGCGATGTCGTGGTGGCTCATCTGGCTCACCGTTTTCGATGCGATCGTGATCCTTCTCACGTATGCGGAATATAAGAAGCAGCGAGCAAGCCACTCGAGCGGCGAAGTGAACGAGAGATGATTCATCTCGTGCTGCTCAAGCGCAAGTCTGGCGAATAGCACCTACCAAATCCGGCAGATCTGATCCGGCGGGCGCACCATCGGGTCCCCGGGCTTGCAATCGAAAGCACTGGCGAAAGCAGCCATGTTGGATGGCGCAGCGATGGCGCGATACTTGTCCAGCGGATGTGGATTGGTCTTGGCCAGCATCAGATCCATTTCCGGACGGTCCGCTCCTTCCCATGTGCGCGCCCCTGCCAGGAAGAAATGCTGAACTGGCGTAAAGCCATCGATTTTTTCGCCGGATTGCCCTTCGGGCGTTTTGAGGAACGCCTTGTAGGCAATCGTCAGGCCACCGAGATCGGCGATGCTTTCGCCAAGCACGAGTTTCCCGTTTTCGTGTACTTCACCCTGGACGACGTAGCTATCGAATTGATGCTCGACGCAATCGGCGCGCGCCTGGAAATTCTTGGCATCTTCCGGCGTCCACCAATCGCGTAGATTCCCGTCGGCATCGAATTTTCGGCCCTGATCGTCGAAGCCGTGCGTCATCTCATGGCCGATGACGGCGCCGATGCCGCCGTAATTCAGCGCGTCGTCCGCATTGGCGTCGAAGAATGGCCACTGCAGAATGCCCGCGGGGAAAACAATCTCATTCATGGAAGAGTTGTAGTAGGCGTTGACCGTTGGCGGGGTCATAGTCCATTCGGTGCGATCCACAGGCTTGCCGATTTTTGCCATTTCGTAATGGAACTGAAATTCGCGCCCACGGATAAGGTTGCCGTAGAAAGATTCGCGAGTCACACGATAAGCCGAATAATCACGCCATTTATCAGGATAGCCGACTTTGAGCATGAGATGGCTCAACTTGGCGATGGCTTGCTGCTTCGTTGCCGGGCTCATCCACGGCAAGGTCTCGATGTCAGCGTGCAATGCGTTTACAAGGTTATGAACCATCTTCAGTGCGGCAGCCTTTGCTTCTGGGGGAAAAGCGACCTCGACGTATTCCTGCCCAAGGGCTTCGCCGAGCTGCCGATCGGTCATTTGCACGCAGCGTTTCCAGCGCGGTTGCAATTCCTTGGCGCCGGTCAAGGTCTTGCCGAAGAAATCAAAATTCTCATTGACGAACTCGGAGGAGAGCGCCGGCGCTGCCGCATTGACGAGATGCCAACGCAGATAAACCTTCCAATCCGAAATGGGTGTCGAGGTCAGCTCGCCATTGAGGTTTTTGAAGAAATCCGGCTGGCCGACGTTGACGTCTCTGACTCCCGGGTAGCCGATATCTTCAAGATAGGCGTTCCACGAAAAGTTTGGCGTCATCGACTGGAATTCAGCAATGTCCATCTTGTGGTAGCGCGATTCCGGGTTTCGCATGGCCACGCGATCTATGGAAATTTTGGCCAGGTTCGTTTCAATGGTCATGACGGTGTGCGCTTCTTGAGCGGCAGTCGCGGGGTCGTCGCCCATAAGTTTGAAAATGTTGGTCAGGTGCGTGATATAAGCGCCGCGAATCTTTTGCTCGTGTACGTCGTCTTTGATGTAGTAGTCACGGTCAGGCAGTGCCAGTCCTCCCTGAAACGCATTCGCAATTTCCAGCGTGCTGTTCTTATAATCCTGCCCAGAACTGAAACGGAAAAGCACAGGCACGCCCATGCTCTGCAGGCGCGCGACTTCCTTTTCAAGCTGCCGAAGGTCGGAAATCTCGCGGATGCGGGCCAGCTCCGATTCGAGGGGGTGGATGCCGGCCTTCTCGATGGCGTCCTCATCCATGCAGCTTGCGTAATAGTCGCCGATCTTCTGCTTGGTCGAACTCTGCGTCGCGCCGCGGTCGGCTGCCGCCTTTTCGAGGATTTGGTGGAGGACTTGCTGATTCTTGTCAAGAAGCCAGTTGAACGTGCCCCAGCTAGCATTCTGCGGCGGGATCGGATGGGACTTGTTCCACCCGCCATCAGCAAACTGAAAGAAATTCACGCAGGCGTTCGCCGTGGTGTCCAGATCGGCAGGGTTCAGCCCGTGCGTCTGTTGTTGCGTCTCCGCGCTCTGGCCGGACGCCGTGGCCTCAGAGAAGAAACCAGCGCGGCAATACGCGCCGGTCTGAGCCCTAAGGAAACCCGGTACGAGAGACAACGACGCAACAACTGCTAGCCTAATCATCGCACGCATAAATCCTCCAGTGTGATTTGCTTTTCGCGCGAGCGTATTCTCAGCGCAGAACTCGAGTAAAACAAGCCCCCGGCTTTGAACCCGGCAGATGGGACGCGTGTGCGGACTCCAGAGTTTCAACGCGTGAACATCCGCAGCAGCGTGATTCCACCGCTAAGCTCTTTCATATAAAATGCTTGGATTGCGCGCCGCGCGGTTTTTTCAACCCGTCCGGCTTGACGAGGCAATTGATGATCTTGGACACGAACGATATACAGAAGATTCTGCCGCACCGCTATCCGTTTCTCATGGTGGATGCGATTATCGAAATGGAGCGCCTTAAGCGGATTGTGGGAATCAAGAACGTCACCATCAATGAAAATTTCTTTGCCGGTCATTTCCCCGGGCAGCCGGTCATGCCGGGCGTGTTGATTGTGGAGGCCATGGCGCAAACGGGAGGCTTCCTGTTGCTGCAGGAAATTCCGGAGCGAGAGAGCAAACTGCTTTATTTTGTCGCCATCGACGATGCACGTTTCCGGCGGCCGGTGGTTCCCGGAGATCAATTGCGCATCGAAGTGGATGTGGTCTCCTGGCGCACGACGTTCTGCAAACTGGCTGGAAAAGCGCTGGTTGGCAACGAGCTCGCAGCGGAAGCGACTCTGATGTGCAAGACGGTGGACCGCAGAGCATGAGCATAATTGACGCCCGAGCGAGCGTTTCCCGGAGCGCCCGAATTGGCAAAGATGCATGCATCGGGGCATTTTCCGTGATTGGCGACGAGGTGGAACTGGGCGAGGGCTGCGTGATTGAACCTCATGCTGTGGTCCATGGTCCGGCGCGCATAGGCAAGAAGAATCACGTCCGCTCTTTCGCTGCAATCGGCTGCGATCCCCAGGACATCAGTTTCGCCGGAGAACGGGTCTCGCTTGAAATCGAAGATGGGAACGAATTCTACGAATTTGTGACCGTATCGCGCGGGACCAAGAAGGGCGGAGGCGCCACGCGCATCGGCAGCAACAACATGTTCATGGCCTATTCGCATGTGGCGCACGATTGCCGCGTTGGGAACCACACGATTTTCGTGAATGGCGCCACGCTCGCCGGCCACGTGACCGTGGAAGACAATGCCACCATAGGCGCATTCTGCACCGTGCATCAATTTTGCCGCGTCGGCCGCCATGCCTACGTCGCCGCGCTGACGGCCATCACGCAAGACGTGCCGCCGTTTTCCAAGGTCGTGCAGTCGCGCGATGTTCGCTGTTTCGCTGTGAATTCGATCGGTCTCCAGCGGCACGGCTTCAGTCCGGAGCGCATCAAAACAATTGAACGCGCTTTCCGCATCCTCTTGCGCTCAAAACTGAACACGACTCAGGCACTGGAACGGATGAGAGCGACGTTGAACGGTTCAGAGGATGTGTCCGAGCTGATTCATTTCATCGAGACGGCCGAGCGCGGCCTCATTAAGTAGAGAACCGATGCCATCGCACACGGAAGCTTCTTCGACGACCGGTTGGGGTTTGATCGCCGGGAACGGGAAATTTCCATTTCTTGTCCTTGAAGGAGCGCGCAGCCGCGGCATCGACATGGCCGTGATCGCCATCCGCGAGGAGGCTTCACCACAGCTTGAACAAGTAGCTGCGCGTCTGCACTGGGTCAGCCTCGGCGAGCTGAGCCGCACCATTGAACTGCTTCACAGCGAGGGCGTGAAGCAGGCCGTAATGGCAGGGCAGGTGAAACACAATAAGATTTTCAGTTCCATACGGCCGGACTGGAAGTTGGCCAAGTTGCTGTTGTCACTGCCGAAGAAGAACACGGATTCGCTGATTGGCGCTGTGGCCGGACTGCTCGAGGACGAGGGAATTCGTCTCGTTGACTCGACTGTCTTTCTTGCTTCGCTGCTGCCCGAAAAGGGCGTGCTGACACGCCGCGCGCTGGATGAGGAAGAAGCAGCCGACATTGTCTATGGCCGCGAAGTGGCGCACCGCCTCGCTGGGCTGGACCTTGGGCAGACTGTTGTGATACGGGAGCGCGCCTGCGTCGCGGTCGAGGCCATGGAAGGCACCGACGAAACCATCGAGCGGGCCGCACGTCTTACGCAGGGGAAGCGTCTAGCCGTCGTAAAAGTGAGCAAGCCGGATCAGGATATGCGCTTCGACGTGCCAGTCGTCGGCTTGCGAACGATCGAAGTGATGCAGCGTTGCCATGCCACATCGCTGGCGGTTGATGCGGGGCGTACCCTACTCTTCGACCGAGAGAAGCTGGTTGCGGCCGCCGATGCGGCTGGAATTGCTATCGAGGCCTTTGCACCCCTCGGCACGGAAGGTGCATCCGACAAGACTATGCAAAAGCGGGGCAGACAGTGACGGGAAAGAAGATTCGCGTCGGAGTGATTGGTGTCGGCGATTTTGGGCGCAACCATGTGCGCGTTTATCACGAATTGCCCGACGCGGAACTGATCGGCATCCATGACGCCGATCCCGAACGCGCGAGACAGATCGCCGCAGAGTTCGACACGCAAGCATTCTCCGACGTTGCGCAGCTCGCTGAACAGATTGACGCTGCAAGCGTGGCCGTACCCACAAAACTTCACGCTCAGATCGGCATACAGCTCCTTGAATCCGGAGTGGATGTTCTTGTCGAAAAACCGATAGCCGTTTCCATGGCCGAGGCCGATGGACTGATCGCCACTGCAAAACGTAGGGGCAAAATCCTTCAAGTGGGGCATCTCGAGCGCTTCAATCCGGCCGTTGTAGCTGTTCAGCAAATTGTGACACGCCCGCTGTTTTTCGAAGTCCACCGACTGGGCGTATTTTCGCCGCGCAGCCTCGACGTGGACGTCGTTTTCGACGTCATGATTCATGACCTGGATATCTTGCTCGCTCTGCTGAATTCGCCCCCGCGGGATATCCAATCGGTAGGCATTCCAGTTCTAACCGGCAAGGTCGATATCGCCCATGCGCGCATTGAATTCGAATCGGGCGCCGTCGCAAACGTGACGGCGAGCCGCGTTTCCACGGAGCGCGTCCGGAAGCTGCGCTTTTTCCAAACGCGCGAGTATGTTTCGGTGGACTACACGCGCCAGGACGTCATGCGGGTGCGCGTGGCCGGCGAGGGCTCGCAACCCGCCATCGATTTTGAAAAGCTGCCAACGCAGCCCGAGGAACCGCTTAAGGCGGAACTTCGCTCATTCTTAAACGCGGTGCGTGACAGAGGCGCACCATTGATTGATGGTGAAGCGGGGCGCCGCGCTCTGGGTCTAGCCGAACGCGTCATGGCGGGTATTATAGAACATGCCCATCGTGTCAAACCGGAGCTAGCCGCCGTTCCCGACGCAAGATGATTCCAAGGATCCTGGTTCCGCTGAAAATTTCCCGCGTCGACCCGAATGCCCCGCCGGAAAATGGGCAGCGGCGCACGTCGGCGCTCGATTCGCGCATTGTTGTGCCTACCGGGCCCTCAGATCGTCCGCTAGAAACGCACAGCTCGATTCCTTCCTATTTGCCGCTGGATGTACTCGCGAGCCGAATGCTGATTCCTCGCGATATGCCCGTGAAGCCGCTGGAGTCTTCTGCCTCAACCATCCCCGCCCACGTTCCAATCGCTGTGCTGGAGACCCGCATCGTTGTGCCGCAGGAGGCGAAGCTCGATCAATCCACAAAGATCACACCTCAGGCGCCGTTGCCAGCGCAAATTTTCCAAGACATTCTCGAACCGGACTTGTTTACGACCGGAGAAATCAACCTGCTAGCGAGTCCGGAGAAGCCACAGGTCAAGGATTGGCAATGGCTCGCGCGGTCTTTTTCTCTGATTGTTCACGTTGGGGTGATCCTGCTCATACTGTTCTTGCCAAAGCTGTTCAATACGAGCGAGCCGACGCAGGAGGTCCAGCTCGCGCGCGAACAATTGGCACGCGTTTTTCTGCCGCCCTCTGTCAGAGAAATTCCCAAGGAACGCCCCCGAGCCGAGCAGCCGAGCGCGCGAATCCGCCTTGACCCGCGCATTCTGAAGCAGCTCACGCCACCGCAACCTCCACAGCCAGCTCCTCTTGCCGGCCCGAAGAACACTGCGCCTCCACAACCTGAAGTGTCAAAGACAACTCCGCCGCAACCGCCGCCGACGGAACGGCCCAAGACGGAGCCAGCGTTCAAGCCACTAACGGAAGTCCAACCGCCTCCGCCAACTCACAAGTTGAACCTGGATATTCCTCACCTTTCGCCGGGTCAAGAAATCGAAAAATCCGCTCAGGAAGCACTTCAGAACCGGAATAGCTCGACCTCAGCGTCGATCACCGAGCCACTGCCACAGGCGCCAGGTGCGCCGCCCCCGAGTGGGGCAAATGGCGAGGGACAATTGGGAAGCGGCGTGCAGATACTGACTCCCACGCAGGGTGTCGATTTCTCGAATTATTTGGCGCGATTGATCGCCCGGGTGCAGCAGAATTGGGACTCCGTGATGCCCATTTCGGCGCGCATGGGCGACAAGGGCGTTGTCGTGATGCACTTCCACATCATGCGGAATGGCGATATGCCCAACACGGAACCTTTTCTCGAGCGCACTTCCGGGAAGGAACCGCTCGATCGTGCCGCCGCCGCCGCGCTCACTGAGTCGAATCCTTTTGAGCCTTTGCCATCGGCGTTTACTGGGCCATATATCGAACTCCGAATCATCTTCCTTTATAACCTCCCCATGGATTACAACTACAATCAGTGAAACCGAGCCGCAACCAGGCCTTCGGAGCGCTCTTGCTGGCGCTAGCTGTATTGATTTACCTCATGCTTCGCTTTGAGGTTTTTCCCAGATGAATGCAGCGGGACGGCGGCTCATCGTGATTCTGGGTCCGACGGCCTCAGGAAAATCGGCCCTCGCCATCGCTCTCGCCGAAAAGCTCTGCGGGGAAATCGTTTGCTGCGATTCCACGCAGGTCTATCGTGATTTCAATATTGGCACAGGCAAGATTCCCCCTGAACAACAACGGGGAATTCCACACCACTTGACCGACCTCGTTGATCCCGGCGAAATCTTCACTGCCGGAGAGTATCGCCGACGCGCGGTGGAAACACTCACTGAGATCACGGTAAGGGGGAAACTTCCGATACTAACAGCAGGAACGGGACTGTACTTGCGAGCACTGCTGGAGGGGTTGGGCAACGCGCCAGCACGCTCAGAGACGCTCCGCGAAAGATTGCGCCAGGACGAGACGCTGAAAGGGCCGGGGTACCTTCACCGCATTCTCCGGCGTCTGGATCGTAGGGCTGCTTCAAGCATTTCGCCCGGCGACAAACAAAAACTCATCCGCGCCATCGAGATCTGCCTTCTCTCCGGGAAACCAGTCAGCGAAGTGCATCGGGACGGACGCGCCGGCCTCGAAGGATACGCAGTGCTTAAGATTGGTCTGGCGCCGCAGCGCGCGGCCCTTTATGCGCGGATAGATCAGCGCGTCACGAATATGATTGAATCTGGGTGGGTCAATGAAGTCAGAGACCTGATGAAGATGGGCATTCCCGCGGCGGCGAAACCATTCACTTTCCTTGGTTATTCGCAGCTACGCGAGCACACCCAAGGCGCGAAAACCCTTGAGCAAGCCGTGCGTGAAACACAGCAGGCCACGCGGCAGTACGCAAAGCGTCAGATTACGTGGTTTCGGCGGGAAGCCAATGTACACTGGCTCAAGACGTTTGGAGATGATGGAGGAGTTCTCGAAACCGCTCTGGAATTGGTGAGGCGTCCGCAGGAATAACCTCCATACGCAACCGTATTGACTTATAACCATCTAGTCTGCTAAATTCTCTCCCATACTGGTCCGTATGTATTGCCGCGAGGTGCCCTGAGAATGGCCATTCACCGAGCAAGTCTTGTCCGGCTGGAACGCTCGGACTGGGTCCGCACGGGAACGGAAATTTTAGCGGCGCAAGGATTAGACGCTGTTCGGGTTGAAGAGCTTGCCAGAAAATTGCACATTAGCAAGGGCAGCTTTTACTGGCACTTCCGCGACCGCGACGATCTGCTGCAAGCGATTCTGGAAGCGTGGGAAGCCGACCAAGCGGACTGGAATATTGACCAGAGCGAGCGGGACCGAAGTCCTGCTGAACGATGGGCCAAGCTCGTTGAGCTTTTGTCCCGCTCGGCCTACGGACGGCTTGATGTCGCCATGTTTTCCTGGGCGCGTGAGGATCAGCGAGTTGCACGGCGTGTGGAAGAAGTCGAGAAGAAGCGCATTGCCTATCTCGCGCGAGTCTTCCGAGAAATCGGCTTTAACGCCTCGCAGGCGCGAGAATGGTCGCATGCCGCGATGCTCTTGTATGTGGGTTGGGTGGACTGTGCCACGCGGGATGCGGCTTTCGGCGAATCAGGAATTTCGCTTGCCGAGACATTATCCCGATTGGTTCTCGCTGCTTCCGCACTTGCAAGTCAAGAAGCCCTGCAACAATAGATGTCCCCAACGAGTATAATGAGCACAGCGTGCGAAATGTTGCTAACGAGCTCGCAATCCTTGTCTCCAACGTAGAATGAAAACGGCCTCCCGTTTAGATCACTCCGAGCGAGTATTTCTTATTGGCGTGGGTGTGAAGCGCGCAGCGCGTGGGGGTGAAATTCCCCATGGCGCCGCAGCGCGAGAGTCGCTCGTCGAACTGCGGGAATTGGCGCAGAGCGCTGGGGCGCGCGTTATGGGCAGCCGCCTGCAGATGCGTGATTCGCTCGATTCGGCGACTTTGGTTGGGCGAGGCATGCTTGCGGATCTAAAGAAAGAATCGGAGCGCCTGGGAGCCGACTTGGTCATAGTGGACCGCAATCTCTCGCCCACTCAGCATCGCAACCTGGAGCGCGAAATCGATCTTCCGGTGATCGACCGCACGCAACTGATTCTCGATATTTTTGCGCGTCATGCGCACAGCCGCGAAGGCCAACTGCAAGTTGAGCTGGCGCAATTGAACTATCTGTTGCCCAGGCTTGCGGGCAGCAAGCGCGAATTATCCAGGCTTGGTGGTGGAATCGGCACGCGCGGACCCGGCGAGCAAAAACTAGAGACGGACCGCCGGCGGATTCGCGACCGCGTGCGAAAAATCGGTCAATCGATCGAAACCGTGAGACGGCAACGCGCCCTGCGCAGGCGTGCGCGGCAAGCGGTCCCGCTCGGCACAGTGGCTCTCGTGGGATACACGAATGCGGGTAAATCGACGCTGTTCAATGCCCTGACAAAAGCCGATGTGCTGACTTCGCCAAAGATGTTTGCGACATTGGATCCGACAATTCGGTCTTTGCGCTTGGGTCCGCGGCGCCGCGTGCTGATTTCCGATACGGTCGGCTTTATCCGCGATCTCCCCTCGGATTTGATTGCTGCGTTTCGCGCAACTCTGGAAGAAGTTCAGGAAGCGGCTTTGATCGTCCAGGTAACGGATATTTCAAATCCTGCGCATGCGGAACAGGACGCCGAAGTCGAGAAAGTATTGAGCGCCTTGGGCGTTACCGACCGTCCTCGGCTGAAGGTCTTCAACAAAATCGATCGTCTCTCGGTGCAGGATTTGTCGGCCCTGCGAGAATCTTTGGGAAAGGAGCGCGATGAGGCGGTTCATCCAAAAGTTCTCGTCTCCGCGCTAACGCACGAAGGTTTTGAAGATTTAAGGCAACAAATCGAGCTGGCGATGCCGATAGACCCCCTTGTCTCCAGACGATTGAGCGTGCCGCTCTCGAATGGCCGTGAACTGGCGATGGTGTATGCGTGTGGCCGTGTCCTGCGTTCCGAGTTGCATGACGACCATATGCAATTGGACGCAGAACTTCCGGAGTCGCTCGCGATACGCCTCGAAGCCTTCACTGTGCACGCGAAAGCAGATCAGGCAAGTGCGTAGCAGTTTTGTCCACGTCATTCGACATCAACTACTCTCTGGCGGACTTGATTGAAAAGAATGGAGTAGGGCTTCTAGGCCCCTAATCTGTGGAAATCATTGTGGAAATTACCCTTAGCGGAATGGCGATGCAGTATTCCTGCAATTTATTGAGATTTTGCGGTTTGGGCTGCACCTCCATCTAAGTAATTGTATAAAAATGACTTACTGTGATTAAGTCCGTTTTACCTCAGAACAAAGAGGCTTGGATCGTGTGAACAGATTGTGTATCCAATTTTCACAAGCTACGCACCTAAAGCAACGAAAGGGTAAATAAGCGTTCTCTAATCTGCGTTAAACGGAAAGCGTGGCATCCATCTGGAAGCCATCTTGGCAGAACCTCGCACTTCGTTGCGTTGACTCCACCACTCCGGCGCACTATAGTGGCCTCTTCTCCTGCAGCCGAATGTGAGCGGCTGCGGGGCTGCACGGGCCGAGGCCGAGATGAATCTCCCGAACAGCCTGACGATTCTTCGAATCTTCTTCGTGCCGCTGCTCGTCGTCGTATTGCTAACCCGCGAGCCGAACTGGGACTTCTGGGGTATGTCCGTGCATTTTGAAGTTTGGGGTGTGTTGATTCTGCTCGCTGCAGCCACCACAGATGCCGCAGATGGGTACATCGCGCGCAAGCGCAGCGAAATTACAACCCTGGGAATTCTCCTCGACCCCATCGCCGATAAGCTTTTGATTTGCGCCGCGTTCATCTCGCTGACAGCAATGGGGCTGGTTCATGCATGGATGGTGGTGGTGATCGTCGGGCGCGAATTCGTCGTCGATGGCCTGCGCAGTATCGCATCCGTGGAAGGTCTGGTAATTCCGGCATCGCCGCTCGGAAAGACGAAAATGGTGTTGCAAGTACTCGCTGGCTGCATTGTGATTTTCTCCGCGACGCACCCGGGAATAAAGACGCTTGCCCTGGTGTTGCTGTGGCTAGTTGTAATCAGTGCCGTGGCATCGGCGGTCCACTATTTTCTGATGTTCTGGAGCCAGGTGGATGGTCGCATCAAGCAGCGGCGTGACTCCGAGGTCGTTTTGGCGCAGAAGAAGAACCCGCAAGATGTCCCCACTCGATAAGTCAGAAAAACAGGCGCTTCTTGAAATTGCGCGGAAGGCGATTTTTCTCGCTCTCACGGATAAACGGCGTTTGGAAATTTCTTCGCTCGCTGGCGCACTTGCTGCTCCTGGAGGTGCGTTTGTAACCCTCAGAAAGGCAGGCCGGCTGCAAGGCTGCATCGGACGCATTGCAGCTTGCGAACCTCTGGCGGTAGTCGTTTCCGAGTGTGCAGGCGCGGCAGCCACAGAGGATCCCCGATTCTCCCGGATGCGAGTGGATGATATGGCCGAGATCGATATCGAAATCTCTCTGTTGTCAGAAGCACAAGTAGTGAGTCCGGAACAAGTAGAGCCTGGCAAGCATGGCTTGATTATTTCCGGAAAGGGACAGCGAGGAGTGTTGCTCCCGCAGGTCGCCGTACAACACCAGTTAACGCGTGAGCGGTTTCTGCAGGAAACTTGCCGCAAGGCAGGCCTGCCGCTGAATGCCTGGCAGGAGCGGGGTATTCAAATCGAGACTTTTACAGCGGAAGTCTTTTCCGACTCAGACTTCCGTATCGCAGTTTGCAATCCGCCGATTTCTTCGGAATGAGACCTGAGAGCCACTATTCGATTTCGCAGTGATCTCCGACGTATAGCTCCCGAATACTGTATGTGATCAGGACCGTGGAAGCATTCGGCGTCGCGCGAAGGACAACCGCTTCACCCAGGACTTCACGCGGCAGATTCTTGTCTGCATAGTGTCCTGACGCCGAGCCATAACCCGGCATCGACGTGACCGTATCCCCAGTCTGATAGATGAACTGGCCGTTGTTCCCTTCGTAACGGAATATGCGCAAATAATCGCCGACCTTGAGGCCTTGGTTGCTGCCGAGGTTGACGTAGGCAATTTGATTCTGGCCAACTTGAATTTGGAAATTCTTGCTTGCCACGATCATGCCCGTCTTCTTCCCACTCGGCGGTGCAAAGCGGTTAAAATTCGATTCGGACTTAAGCTCGGGCGCAGGCCTTTCGACGAAAGGAAGAACAATGTCGCCACGATACAAGGCCGTACAGGCGCCCGTGATTCGCGCCACGGAAGTGTTCCGCTGCACGTCCGCAACAGTGATCCGCCCTTCATCCTCCCACCATTGGCCCATCGAACCCATGATTCGGTCCTGCCCTGCGAACCACTCGACCTGATTGACGTCGTGAATTTGGCGCATCACCAGAAATACGTCGCCTACTTTGACTCCTTTGCTGGCGCCGCGGTTTAGGTAGACGTAATCGCCATCACTAAAGGTCAGCCGAGTGCTGGATTCGTCTCCAGAGATCACTTGAAATGAGCTGGATACATGCTGTTTCGTGAACATTCCAGAGCAGTAGACATCAGCCTGAGTCGTCTTGGGCTGCAATGCGTTCTGGTCTTGTGCGAACGCTGCAGAAGATAGGAATGCCACCGACAAACCCACCATTAAGATAGTCCTGCGCATCTCTCTCACTCCTTGCATGCCCGCCGATTCTTCGGCGGGAGGCCCAATGAATTGACCGTAACAAAGGCCTTTGGGAGCGTCAAGGCAATGTCCCATTGCGTTTTACATTCTGAGTAACGCATCCTAGACAGTTCCATCCCTGTACGGAAGGACAGTATGGCGAAGGGTTTTTTGTTTGCCGGAGGACGTGTTTGCGGCGTGGTTGCGGCTGCGACAGCGCGCGAGGCTTGGCGGCAATTTGCCCGTGCGTCGCGCCAAACGCGCACCGTCGAGCTCCGATTGGACTGGCTGAAAGACGACGCAGAGTTCCTTCGCTTCATTTCTATCCTTCGCAAGCGGAAACGCGGACCTAGAATCTGTCTAATTGCGACCTGCCGGCGGAAGGAAGCGGGAGGGAGATTCGCTGGCAGCGTTGCTGCGCAACTTTCACGGCTGCGCGAAGCTCTCCGTGCCGGTTGTGACTGGGTAGACCTCGAAATCGAAAGCCTCAGCGTTGCTTCCAGGTTCGTGCTGGATTTACATACGACAGGAGCCCGGCGGATTCTCTCGTATCACAATTTCCGCGCAGTTGCTGCGAGACAGAACCTCTTAGGATTGGCGAAAAGGCTGGATGTCCTGTGCAAGAGGAATGGATTCGATGCGATAAAGATCGCGATCGAATGCGATTCGATTCATGATGGTTTACAGGTGTTGAAATTGGCCCGCGGTAAGACCGATGTGATCGCGGTGCCCATGGGCGACGTCGTTTCGCCACTCCGCATTCTCGCGCTGCGAGAAGGCAGCGCTCTCGCGTATGCGCCTATCCAGACTGGCACGGCGCCCGGGCAAGTTTCGCTGGATGAAATGAGGCAGCTCTATCGCAGCGATCATATAAACCGCCAGACAAGCATCTACGGAGTTATTGGCCAGCCGGTTGCGCATTCTCTTTCTCCAGTCTTGCACAACACCGGTTTCGCCGAGCGAAAGATAAATGCTGTCTATCTTCCGTTTCTTGTGAATGACCTCCGTGATTTTCTCGGCGCCATCGAACCGCTTGGTATCGAGGGCTTCAGCGTAACGCTTCCATACAAAGAAGCGATTCTCCGCCACTTGGATGATTGTGACCCTCTGGCTGCATCCGTCGGCGCTGTGAATACGGTTGTCGTGCGCGGCAGCGGAAAACTTTTCGGCTACAATACGGATTACGTCGGCGTGCTTCGCGCGCTGGAGAGGCGAATGCCTCTCGCTGGCAGTCGCGTCCTGATTTTTGGTGCGGGGGGCGCAGCGCGTGCGGTCGCCTTTGCATTGGCCAGAGGCGGAGCGTCCGTTTCCATCTGCGCTCGCAGACCCGAACAGGCAAAAAAACTGGCGCGTGAGGTTCAAGGACAGCCGATTCCTCGCGCATCGTTGCAGCGTGAATTCTTTGACGCCATCGTGAATACAACGCCCGTGGGGATGCATCCCAAAACAGATCAATCTCCGCTCAACATGCACGAATTGAATTGCCGGCTTGTCTTCGACACAATTTACCGGCCGCAGCGAACGAGGCTACTGTATCTTGCAGCCCAGAGAGGGATTGAAACAGTTTCAGGAATCGAAATGTTCTTGGCGCAGGGCATTGCGCAATGGGAAATCTGGACAGGAACGCGCGCTCCTGAGGCGGCCATGCAACGAGCAGTCTTGAATACGCTTGCAGCGGAAGAACGAGAGCACGGCAAATCGTGATTCAACCCGATTACAGCGCATTTCGCAGACTGGCACGCCGCGGAAATTTCATTCCTGTCTGCGAGACGATCAACGCGGACCTGCTGACGCCTGTCGCGACGTATCTGAAGCTTGCGCGCGGCGGGAAATATTCGTGTCTGCTCGAAAGTGTCGAAGGCGGCGAAAACATCGCGCGCTATACGTTTCTTGGCTTCGATCCGGCGGAGGTTTTTCGTTCACGCGGGCGTAGCTGCACGATTCAAAGCGGCAGTGCCATAGAAAAATACGACGCGAATCCCATCGCGCTTCTTCGCCGTCGCATGAATCGCTACCGGCCTGTGCGCATTCCGGGCTTGCCCCCGCTCGTCGGCGGAGCCATCGGCTATTTCGCCTACGACATGGTGCGGCTCATCGAGCGAATCCCCTCGACCAGCGACGACGAGTCGAAACTGGACGACGCCGTGCTGATGTTTTTTCACGGTTTGGTGGCATTCGATCACGTGCAGCATCGCATCTGGATCGTTCGCAATGTTTTTACCGAAGGGCCGGGAAGCTTGCGCGCAAAGTACGATGCCGCCGTCCGTGAAATTCAGGGCACCCGCCGCAAGCTCGAGCGGCCATTGCCTCGCTTGCCAAAAGCGAAAGATCGCGGCGCGTTGCAAATGACTTCGAACTTTACGAAATCCCGCTATATGGCCGCAGTGCGGCGGGCCAAGGAATACATCCGCGCTGGCGACATTTTTCAAGTCGTGCCGAGCCAGCGATTTTCCGCGCGAACTTCCGCGGATCCCTTCGAAATCTACCGCGCTCTGCGCGTCGTGAATCCTTCGCCGTACCTTTACTTTCTGCGGCTCGGCGACGTCGCTGTCGTCGGCAGTTCGCCGGAGATGCTTGTCAAGGTGCAGGGACGCGACGCATTTTACCGGCCGATTGCCGGCACGTTGCCTCGCGGCCGCGATGAGAAAGAGGATCATGCGCTGGAGAAAAAACTCCTCGCCGATCCCAAGGAACGCGCCGAACACATCATGCTCGTCGATCTCGGCCGCAACGACCTCGGCCGTGTGTGCGAATACGGCTCCGTAAAAGTCGAAAAATTGATGTTTGTCGAGCGCTATTCGCACGTCATGCATCTCGTCTCCAGTCTGCGTGGCACGCTGCGCAAAGGCGTTGATTGCCTCGATGCGCTCATGTCCTGCTTTCCAGCAGGAACGCTCAGCGGCGCGCCAAAAATTCGCGCCATGGAAATCATCGACGAACTAGAACCCACGCGCCGCGGCATCTACGCCGGCGCGATTCTCTATCTCGATTTTTCCGGCAATCTCGATTCGTGCATCGGCTTGCGCACGCTCGTCGCCAAGAATGGCAAAATCCATATCCAGGCCGGTGGCGGCGTCGTCGCCGATTCCGTGCCAGAGAAGGAATATCAGGAGACGGTGAACAAGGCTCGCGCGGTGATCCTCGCCGCCGAAATCGCCCACACCGGCAAGCAGCGCGTGAAATGAAATGCGATACTAGAATTTAAAAATGATCCTGCTGCTCGACAACTACGACTCGTTCACCTACAACCTGGCGCAGTACCTCGGCCAGTTGGGACAAAAACTCGCGGTGCGCCGCAACGACGAAATCACTCTCGACGAAATCGCGCGCATGCGCCCCGAGCGCATCATTATTTCTCCCGGGCCGTGCACGCCGCGCGAAGCCGGCCTGAGCGTGCCCATCGTCGAGCGCTTCGCCGGCAAAATTCCCATTCTCGGCGTTTGCCTCGGCCATCAGGCCATCGGGGACGCGTTCGGCGGCAAAGTCGTCCGCGCGAAAGAACTCATGCACGGCAAAACCAGCAAAATTCATCACGACCGCAAAACGATTTTTCGCGGCCTCCCGCAGGATTTCGAAGCCACGCGCTACCATTCGCTCATCGTCGAACGCCGCTCGCTTCCGCGCTGCCTCGAAATTTCCGCCGAGACCTCCGACGGCATCATCATGGGCCTCCGCCACCGCGAATTCCCCGTCGAAGGCGTCCAGTTCCATCCCGAATCCGTCCTCACCACCGCCGGCTTCTCTCTCCTGAAAAATTTCCTGACACACATTCGCTGAAGTGGGCTCATGGTTGGGGAAGGTGGCTGTTAGATTGAGATATACTTTCGAAGGCACGGTTTATGGCCAAGTTTGGCTCACGCTGGGATAATTCCTAATGTCTGACCTGCGTTTGACTGTAGCCAAGTGGTATTTGGGATGCCTGGACTCGGCAAGAATGCCAGAGTTCGCTCAGGAAGCGCTTGCCAACGGAGCGGACGGAAAGAACCTTGCGCAACTGGCGGGGCTCGTGGAACCTACAAAACGGGATGTGCAGGGCCTTGTCGATGGTGTTTTTCGCGAGCTAGGTGTGGCGGCTCCGTTAAGCAAGGACGAGGCAGCACTGTGGATGCTGGACTTCGTCAAAGAGCAAGCAAGATCAACCGCAATAACAGCAGGAACGCTGGTTGGTAAGCTGCTAATAGCGCTGCCAGAATTGGAAGGGTCATATCTCGAAGAGGCGAAGTCTCCCGCCGGCCTACCGGGCGACCATTGCGTTTTTGGTCTGATCTTGAAGCCCGCTATGGCCGCGCAGATCCCAAATGGATCTGCGGATTTTTTGCGCCGATCCTGTTCGTTTTTCGAGCAGGTTTGCAGTTCCAAAGACAGTGAGGCCATAAACGTTCTGTGGATTGAGGTTTTCGAGTGGCTTGTTCATAGCAAAAGCGGCGAACTTAAATCGTTGTGGCCGATTTTAGGCCGGTCAACAAAGGAGGTGATTAGGGAAGTTGCCCGCCGACGAAGAGAAACCGAGAATCTTCCTTCTTAGGCCGCGCACAGCATTCTTCATCGTGGGAAGGAGGTTTTTCACTTCCAATTCAGCCCCGCCAAGATGTTCGCGTAAATCTCCATCCCTTTCCACAAGTTCCCCACGCGCAAATTCTCGTTCGGACTGTGCTGATTGTCGTCGAAATTCGCAATCGGTACGCCAATCACAGGCAAACCCAAATCCGCAAAGATGTACATGGGCACGCTGCCGCCGAGCAGCGGCAACTTCACCGCCGGCTCGCCCGCGCCTTCATCCACGGCGCGCATCAGCGCCTGCGACACCGGCAAATCCATCGCTGTTCGCGTCGACGGATACCCGTGGTCGTGCGTCACTTCGGCGATGCGCGGATACTTCAGGCGCTCCGCCATCGTCGGTTCGCGGTCGATGACGTAATATCCCTCCTTGCGAACGTGCGCCACCAGGCGGTCGAATTCCTGTTCGGGTCCTACATTTTTCACCAAACGCATGTCGAGCGAGGCGGTTGCCTGGTCAGGAATAATCGTTTTCGCCTGCGCGTCCGTCCAGCCGCTCTCCATGCCATCAATATTCAGCGAAGGCTCGTTCAGCAGCTCCAGCAAAATTTTCCCGCCACCGTCCGGCGCCGCCAAGCCAAACGTTCGCAGCAGCAGCGTGTCATTGTTGGGAGCTTCGGCGATGGCTTTGCGTTCCGCCAGCCCCAGTGGCACCACGTTGTCGTAAAAACCGGCGATCGTTACGTTTCCGTCCGCATCCTTCATGCTCGCCAGCAACTGCGCCAGCCGCATCGCCGGATTCGGCGCCCAATTCCCGTAATGTCCGCTATGCAGCGGGTGCAGCGGCCCAAACACCGTAATTCGCACGGAAATCACGCCGCGATTGCCAAAGAAAACCAACGGCCGCCCACTTTGGTCAATCGGACCGTCGGCAGTGATCAGCGCGTCGCCGGCAAAAAGACTCTTGTGGGCGTCGACCGTCGCTTCGAGGTGCGGCGAGCTATCCTCTTCTTCGCCCTCGAAGACCACTTTTAGATTGACAGCCATCGGAATGTTGTTTGCTCGCAGCGCATCGACTGCGGTCATAATGCCAATGATCGGCGCTTTGTCGTCGCCGCTGGCGCGCGCATAAATCCGCCAATCGTCGTTATAGCTGCCTGGACCGTCTGGAAACGGAATCAGCTTGCCGCCCTTGTCGATGGAATCCGTCCGCAGCGCAGGGATAAATGGTTTGGTATCAATCCATTTCGAGGGATCCACAGGCTGGCCGTCGTAGTGCGCGTAAAAAAGGATCGTGTGTTTTGCGCCCGGAGCGTCCAGTTCCCCGAAGACGACCGGCCCGCGTCCTTCGGCCGTGGGCAATAGTTCCACGTGGAACCCTCGCGCCTCAAGCATGGATTGAATCAGTGTCGCATTGCGCCCGATATTCGTTGCGTCGGAGGCAACGTTTGGAATCGAGAGCAACTTCACAAACTCACCAATGATTTGCGGCTCGTGCGCAATGCGATATGCGCGCACCGCCGCCACCAGGTTTCTTGCACTGTAGTTCTGCTGTGGGGTTTGCGCTTGTGCCACCACAACCCAAAGCAGCGCTGCCCAAATCGCCAGAAGCTTTGTGACACGATTCATTTTGTTGGCTCTCTCCCGTATGTTGCGGTTTTGCTCTCTCTTCCGCGGTCGACTATTGAAAAGCCTTCGAGAAGTCGGCCATGGATGTTACAAACGGCGGCCGGCGAAAGGAAGCTTTGCAGGAGGTTGTATTCAGGTGTTGTGCGCTGCCAGCCAGAACGAACTCAACTAGCAAGTGATCTGTGCAGGCAGTGCTGTCTCCATGGGAGGCGCCTTGCAACAAGACCTGCTTCGCGTTTGGAAGATACCGTAGTTCGCGCGTCGCGTAATCCGATGGCGTCGCCGGATCGTCGGTGCCCGATATCATCAAAACAGGCGCATTGCTGCGCACAGGCTGATTGAAGCTGGCAGGAACCGGCTGGACATTCCAGATTTTACACGCGCGCTGCTGCGCACGAACGCGAGCATCCCCCTCGAACGAGCCTGCACTCGTACGGTGTATGGCATCCTCCGTAATAAATGGCATATCTTCGGCGCAGGTCACCGATAAGTTTAGTCCCAGGTCAAGCGCGTCCCCCAATCCTTGCGTCACTACTTCGATCAAATGGCCGAGCGGCATGTAATCTCCAACATACGCTCGCTCTATTATGAAAGGAACGTACGCAGCCGGTCCTGCAGTATAGAGAGCCTGCCGGAGGCGGTCGGCAAAGACTTCCTTTGCAAGCATAACGTCTTCCGGCTGCTTCGTTGCTGCGTTCTCTATGCGCACCTTTACAGGACCGGCATCGAATCGATGTGCAACCGCGGCGAAGTGTTCTTTGAACTTGGGGAAGTGCGCTTCACATGGAGCGTCCTGCTGGCAGGCCGCAATCAGCTGGTCCATGGCGAGTTGGACGCCAGCAGCGTCCTCCAGCGGAATCTTCAAAAACGCTGGCGGAGCCACCCCCTGAAAAACTGCGCTTTCCACGTGCTCGGGATATTGACGCATATAGACGAAAAAGAAATATGAGCCATAGGAACCGCCATCAAGCACAATTTTTGGATATCCGAGCGCCGCGCGGATGTCGTCGAGATCGTCGGCGCTGATGCTTGAGGTATAGAGGCTGAGATTCGCGTTTACGGCAAGCCGGTCGCGGCACGCTTTGAGTGATACGTCAGGCCAGTTCTGCAAAAAGTAGTATTCAGGATGAGCCGGGGGATAAAGGTCACAATGCTGTGCATGTGGTCCGCCGACTCCGCGGTTGTTCGCGAGCACGATGTCGTAATGCTCGTGCAGCTTCATTAATTCCTTTTCTTCCGAGCCATCGGCAATGTCACCCGCGGAGTCTACTGCACCTTCACCAGGCCCCCCAGGATTCCAGAAGATCGCCCGGTGCATGGGATGCTCCGCCGGTATCACGACCAGAGGGATCGCCACAGTCCGCCCCGACTTCGCCGCGCGATCCTCATACACTGTGAATGTTCCGCAACGGGCCGGAACTTTCTTCGACCCAACCGTGCAGTTGGCCAAATGGAGTCCCATCTGTCCCGAGGACGGCGCAGCAAACGTAGTCAGCGACGTCATGCACACAGCCACAGATGCCATGAACGCCACAACAGCGACTCGTCTCATATTCCCCGCTCTTGTCATGGCCAGATTTTTTTCCTTTAGCTCACGGACCGGAATTTCACATCGCGTGATTATAGCGGTTCTCCTCTTTCTGGGACATCTTTCGTTTCGGTATCCCGCTCAATCCGATTGACATTCAGACTGACCCTGCGTAGAGTCTCTTTGTTAAACGAAAGGCAGGTAGTTTGCCTATGCGTACCTTTAAGTCTCTCCTCTAAGTTCCGGCCGCGCGCGAAGCATTCTTGCGCTGGTGGCATTTTCCGTTTTTTCCATTTCCTATTTTTCACCGTTTATCGCTGTGCGCACAGCACAGAGCATGGAGAAGCAGATCATGAGCAACTTTGCTCTCGAAGTTGAAAATTTGGCCAAACTCTATCAGCGCCGCGGCCAGGCGCCGGTGCGCGCGGTGGACGGAATTTCTTTTTCCGTTCCGCGCGGCGAAATTTTCGGCCTGCTCGGCCCTAATGGTGCAGGCAAGACCACTTTGCTGAAAGTCCTGACGACGCTGCTGCGCCCAACCTCCGGCGCGGCGCACATCGAGGGATTTGACGTCGTGGCGCGGCCTCTCGAAGTGCGCAAACGCATCTCGATGGTGCTGCAGGAGACGGCCGCGGAATTATTCCTCAGCGTCCGCGACAATCTCCTGACCTTCGCGCGATTTCACGGCCTCGACTCCCATGAGGCGCGCCGCCGTGCGGACACGGTGATGGAAAAATTTCAGATCACTTCTTATGCCGAGCAAAAGGTTCAGGACTTGAGCGGAGGCTCGCGCCGGCGCGTCCAGGTTTCCAAGGTTTTCATGATCGAAACGCCGGTGGTTTTCCTTGACGAATTTTCCACCGGCATGGACCCGATTCTCAAGCGCGCCGTGATGGGCTATCTACGCGAAGAAGCAGCAAAAGGGCGCACGATTGTACTCACCACCCAGATTCTCAGCGAAGCCGAAGAGCTGTGCGACGACATTCTCATCATGAATCGCGGCAAGCAGGTGGCACGCGGCGATTTGAACGCGCTCAAATTGCTCTCCGCGGGCGTGTATGAAATCTCGCTCACGTTCGACAAGTTGCCGGAAACCATCGCGGCGGATGTCGCGCGCCTCGCCCCGCTTCGCTCGCACATCGACGACAATTCGGTCGAAATCGCATTGAAAGCCGAAGAGGAAAACATTCTCGCTATCGTGAGCGAGCTTTCGAAAAAAGGCCGCGTGCTGCGCGTCGAAGTCAGCGGCGCAAGTCTGGAAGATATTTTCGTGGAATTGACGAAGGAGAAGTGAAATGAACCCACTGGCAGCCGTTTTTTATCGCGAAAGCAAAATTCGCGCGACGAACACGACATTTCTCTTCTGGGATTTGTTCTACCCAATGTGCTATCTGCTCGTCTTCGGCGTCGGCGTGAATGCCGCGCTGGGCTCGCCGGCGCTTGGCGCGCACGTCGATTACGATTCTTTCTTCCTGGCAGGCGTGCTGGGAATGGCGAGCTTCGGAATCGCATCCAACAGCTCCTGGTCGTTCTTTCTCGACCGCGACAACGGCATTTTTTACGAAATGCTGACCTATCCGATGCGTCGCTCGCAGTATTTGCTCGGCAAGGTGCTATTCAATCTTTGCATCGGCATCGTGCAAGCCGCCATCACCATCGCCGTGGGTTGCTTGCTGCTCAAAATTCATGTGCAGTGGAGCTTGCTGCCGCTTCTCTCTGTTGTTGTGATTGGTGGCACGGCCGGATGGTTTTTCTTTTATTCGATTTTCGCGCTGAAAATCCGCCGCAACGATTTGTTCAATAGCGTGACTTCCGTCTTCTATTTCGTTTTTCTCTTCGCCAGCTCGATGTTCTATCCGCTTGATCCACTTCCGCGCTGGTTTCGCGTGGCCGCGCTAGCAAATCCGATCACCTGGGAAGTGGATTTGTTCCGCTATACGTCGATCGGCCTCGGCGTCCCGAAGCAACTCGTGTGGGAGAGCATCGCCTTCGCACTCTTTGCGCTTGCCAGTTTCGCGTATGCAGTCCGATGCCTGCGCGAGCAGGGTTAGTTTGATGGGAACAATCGAGCGGCAAGCGAAGTCACAAAGAACCTGGAGGCAAGAGGCTGAAGTGTTTTCTCAGGCCGAGGTGCTTCGCGCCCTTGTGAAGGCAACAAGCTGCTCTAGTTTTTCGCGCGCGGCGCCAGAATCAATCGACTCCGTCGCCAGCCGAACTCCTTCGCGAAAATCGCTGGCGCGTCCTGCTGCGACGAACGCCGCCGCCGCGTTGGCCAGGACAATCTCGCGATGTGGCCCGTGTTCGCGGTACAGCAGCGAGCGTCCGAGGATCTTGTGAATGATCTCGGCATTTTGCTTGGCATCGCCGCCGTGAAATGCCTCGCGCGGTGCGCGGCGCAACCCGAAATCTTCTGGCGCAAGTGTGTAGCTGCGAATCGCGGCATCCTTCAGTTCGGCCACGTATGTCTCGTCGCTCAGCGAAATCTCGTCCATCCCATCGGCGCCGTGAACGACGAACGCCCGTTGTACGCCAAGTTCGCTGAGCGCTCGGGCGACAAGCTCCGTGACTCGCGCCTCGAATACGCCCACAACCTGCGCGGATGCTCCAGCGGGATTTGTCAGTGGCCCAAGCAGATTGAACACCGTGCGCATGCGTAATTCGCGCCGCGCGTTCATCGCGTGTTTCATTGCAGAATGGACAGCCGGAGCAAAAAGAAAACCGATGCCAATTTCTTCGATCGCGCGCCCTGCTTGTTCGACAGGCTGGTCAAGCGGAACACCAAACTGCTCGAGTACGTCGGCCGAGCCACAGCGCGAGCTGATCGAGCGGTTGCAGTGCTTCGCGACCCGCACACCGGCTCCGGCGACGACAAACGCTGCGGCCGTTGAGACGTTGAACGTGTTCGATCCGTCCCCGCCCGTGCCGCACGTGTCGACGAGCGTTTCTTGGACGCTCGCACGTCCAGCGGGAAAGACCGGTCCGGCGTGGCGTCGCATCGCTGTTGCAAAACCGACCAATTCGTCCACGGTTTCGCCCTTCAGACGCAACCCCATCAGCAGCGCCGCGATCAACGCATCGGACGCGTTGCCGGAGAGGATTTGCTCCATCGCCGCTTCCGCTTCCACGCGCGACAGATTCTCTCCCGCGACGATTTTTCCCAGTGCATCTCGAATCATAAGCAACAGAACCGCATTCAATCGGATGGAACAAAACTGCTCGCGCGGACGCGCTTCCTTGCTCCGCTCTCCCGTTCCGCTGTAAACTTTATCGCTTTGAGCGTTCACTAATTTTAGCACTACTGGAAGGGCAATGAAGATACACGAATACCAGGCCAAGTCGATTCTTGCCAAATTTGGCGTTCCCGTCCCGCACGGACAGGCTGTTTTCAAAAAAGAAGACGCGCAGCGCGTCGCGCAAGAACTCGGGACTCCCGTTGTTGTCGTCAAGGCGCAGATTCACGCTGGCGGCCGCGGCAAAGCAGGCGGCGTCAAGCTGGCGCGGTCGGTGAATCAGGCTGCCGAACTTGCCGGGCAGATCATGGGGATGAAGCTCGTCACGCCGCAGACCGGCCCTGAGGGCCGCATCGTTCGCCGCCTGCTGATCGAGGAGGGCCTCGACATCAAACGCGAACTTTATCTGAGCATTTTGGTGGACCGCGCCGTGGCCGCGCCCGTTTTCATGGCCAGCGCTTCCGGCGGGATGGAAATCGAGGAAGTGGCCAAGGAAAACCCCGAGGCGATTCTGCGCGAGGCAATTAATCCCGCCACGGGTCTGGAACCATATCAGATTCGCAAGCTCGCCTTCGGCCTTGGCCTCCCCGCAGAAATGGTCAACGTTGCCGTGCCGTTTTTCCAATCGCTCTACCGCGCATTTCTGGAAACGGACGCGTCGCTTCTCGAAATCAATCCGTGCGTCGTCACGGGAGATGGCCGGCTCGTTGCGCTCGACGCGAAAATGAATTTCGACGACAACGCGCTCGGACGCCATCCTGAAATTCGCGATATGCGCGACCTCGACGAAGAAACTCCGCTCGAAGTCGAAGCCTCGAAGTACAAATTGAACTACATCAAACTCGACGGCAACGTCGCCTGCATGGTCAACGGCGCGGGCCTGGCCATGGCCACGATGGACATCATCAAGCTCGCCGGCGGGAATCCGGCGAACTTCCTCGACGTCGGCGGTGGCGCTTCTGCCGAGCAGGTGAAGAATGCGTTCAAGATTCTCCTTGGCGATCCGAACGTCCGCGCCGTGTTCATCAACATTTTTGGCGGCATTCTTCGCTGCGACGTCCTCGCCACGGGCGTCGTCAACGCCGCTCAGGAGTTGAAAATCAAAGTTCCCGTGGTTGTACGCATGGAAGGCACCAACGTCGAGAAGGGCAAGGAAATCCTGCAGAATTCGGGCTTCAATTTCACGGTCGCTGCAGGCATGAGGGAAGGCGCGGAAAAGGTCGTGGCGCTGGCGGGGGGTGCGCGATGAGCGTCTTAATTGACGAAAGAACGCGCCTCGTCGTGCAGGGCTTCACCGGCCGCGAAGGCAGCTTCCATTCCGAGCAGATGATCGCCTACGGCACGAAAGTCGTCGCTGGCGTGACGCCCGGCAAGGGCGGCACAAAGCATCTCGACGTTCCCGTGTTCAACACGGTGGCCGACGCCGTGAAGCAGACGGGCGCAAACGCCTCCGTGATTTTCGTTCCGCCGCCATTCGCCGCGGATGCGATTCTCGAAGCCATCGACTCGCGCCTGCCGCTGGTCGTGTGCATCACGGAAGGTATCCCGACGCTCGACATGGTGCGCGTCGCCGCCGTGCTGCGCGAATCGAAAACGCGATTGATCGGTCCCAATTGCCCTGGCCTTATTTCTCCGGGCAAATGCAAAATCGGAATCATGCCCGGGCACATTCATAAAGCGGGACACGTCGGCCTCGTGAGTCGCAGCGGAACGCTCACGTACGAAGCCGTTGATCAGCTCACGCGCCTGGGTATCGGTCAATCCACCTGTATCGGCATTGGCGGCGATCCGATCATCGGTACGAATTTCCTCGACGCCATCAAGCTCTTCAACGAAGATCCAGAAACGCAAGCCATCGTGATGATCGGCGAAATCGGCGGCAACGCCGAAGAAACCGCCGCGGAGTACATCAAAGCTCATGTGAAAAAGCCTGTCGTGGGCTTTGTGGCTGGTCAGACCGCGCCTCCAGGACGCCGCATGGGCCACGCCGGCGCAATCATCAGCGGCGGCCAGGGCACTGCCAAGACGAAATATGCCGCGATGCAGGCCGCCGGCATTCACACTGTGCAAAGCCCGGCGGAGATTGGCCGCACCATGGAAGCGGTTTTGGGCAAAGCGGCCAGAAAGTAAGGAGACCGCCTTGTAGTTTGCAAATCAACGCAGAAGTGGAAATCTAAGGAGACAAATCTTGGCAATCGAACGCACATTGGCCATCATCAAGCCCGACGCTGTGGGCCGCGGACTCGCAGGCGAAATCCTGAAGAAAATCAGCGATGCGAAATTTCAGATCGTCGCCATCAAATCATTGCGGCTGACGAAAAGCGAAGCGGAAGGATTCTACGCCGTGCACCGCGAACGCCCATTTTTCAAGGACCTCACCGAATTCATGAGCTCCGGCAAAGTCGTCGTCATTGCGCTCGAAGCTGAAAACGCCATTTCGCGCTGGCGTGAGACCATGGGCGCGACGGATCCAGCCAAAGCCGCTCCCGGCACGATTCGCAACACCTTCGGCACCAGTATTCAGAACAATTGCACGCACGGATCGGACGCTCCAGAGACGGCGCGATTCGAAATCGGATACTTTTTTTCAGGGATGGAATTGATTTGAAGGCAGTGGTGAGTGGTTAGTGAAATGCAAAGTCGATTTGCGCGCAAAGCGGTAGAGAACTGAGAAGGCATGTCTTCTGTGAACGCAAGAGATCGGCGAGCTCGTATACTTGGTAGGAAAGTGGCGAGCGTTCTAGCTGTCGTCGTTCTGGGCGCGTCTGTGTTAATGGCCCAGACGGCGAATCCCCCTAATCTTCCGACGCGTATTGTGGCAGGGGGCATTCCCGTCTATCCGGCGATCGCCCGTGCTGCCGGGATCAGTGGAACGGTGCGGCTGAATGTTAAGGTGCATAATGGAAAGGTCGGGGACGTTTCTTTCGTATCGGCCAGCAGCAAGGCTGCTGAAAAATGGCTTGTGGCCAACGCGCGCCAGTGCGCGGCGTCGTGGGAATTCCCGGACGAAACGACCGGCACGGTTCCGGTCGAATTCGTGTACGTAAGTGCACCACCGGGCACTGCGGATGCCATCAGTATCCACTTCGCTCCAGGTAAGGGGATTAGGGTTTCGTTGCAAAGCGCGCGTCCGAAGCCCGTTGTGATGTATTAATGTTTGCGAACGTTAGTTTGTGTCAGGAGGGTTGCACAGAGTGATGCGGAATCTTATGTTCGCAGCAATTGTAGTGGCGAGCACGCTCATATCGGTGGGCGCGGCGCGGGGACAGGTACAACTGACGGGCCAAACCGTCGATGGGCATATGATGGCGCTCAATCAGAAAGCGCCCGATTTCCCGCGTCCCGGCTTTAAGGTTTCCGGAACCACGTGGATCAATTCCGAACCGCTGACGCTCAAACAATTGCGCGGCAAAGTCGTCATGCTGGATTTTTGGGAGTACACCTGCATCAATTGCATCCGCACATTTCCGCAGAATAAAGAGTGGTATGCGCGCTACCAGAAATATGGCTTCGAAATCATTGGCGTGCACGATCCAGAGTTTCAAATCGCTTATGACGTCGTCAACGTGCAAGCGGCGGTGAAGCGCTACGAATTGCCGTATCCGATTGTGGTTGATGACAAGTTCAAGATTTGGAAGGATTATTCGAACGAGGCATGGCCCAGCCGGTTCTTGATCGATGCAAACGGAAACGTGCGCTTTCATCTCGATGGAGAGGGCGACGATCACAATTTTGAAGTGGCCATCCGGCGTCTGCTCATCGAAGCGCATCCGGGGTTGACGTTTCCGCCGGAGGATAAGTTGCCCGGAGCGGAAAACACTTACTCGCAGGCATGCGGCGGCATGACTACGCCGGAAATGTACGTCGGGCCGTGGGAGGGCCGCGGCATTCTGGAGAATGAAAATTCTTACCATCCCGGGCTGGTTGATGATTACAAACTGCCGGCAAATGTGGACGATGGACGCGCGGCGCTTTCCGGGAAATGGGAAACAGATCAAAATGGAATGATTTTTAAAGGGAAGACGCAGCAGCCCGATAAAAACGGCGCGCGGATGGAGATGAAATATCACGCCACACAGATTTATGCCGTGATGAATGTCGCGCAAGGAAAGCCGGAGCGGCTTTATATTTTGCAGGACGGGAAGGATTTGACGAGCGCCGACAAAGGCGCAGACGTGAAAATCGATGGGCAGGGACACTCCTACATCGATGTTGACAGTTCGCGGATGTATTACCTCGCAGCGAATCCGCAGTTTGGCAGTCACACGCTGGAGTTGATCCCCACCGAGCCAGGAATTCAGATCGATTCATTTACCTTTGGCAATAACTGCCAAACAAAATTCCCTCACGTTTAATTGCGGAGAACATTTTCAGGTAGAATCGGCGCGAGAAAATGCCATGGAGCCGGCGCGCGAACTCGGCAAGGTTTTGCTGATTTTTGGCGTTTTGATTGCAATCGTCGGTGCAATTTTGCTTGCCGGCCCGCGGCTGCCATTTCGAATCGGCCGGCTGCCCGGCGACATTGTTTATCATGGCCGAAACACGACGTTTTATTTCCCGGTCGTCACGTGCATCATATTGAGCGTTCTACTCACGCTTGTTTTTTGGATTGTTGGTTCGCTCCGGCGCTGAATATAATGACCAAGCTTCGCCAAGCCCGCGCATGACTCAATTCTCGCTCAATCTGATCCCAGAGAAGCATATCTGGCGCGTCAGCGAGCTCACGCTGCGCATTCGCGACATGCTCGAGGGCGAATTTCCTGACATCTGGGTCGAAGGCGAAGTTTCGAATTTCCACTCCGCGCAATCCGGCCACTTGTATTTCACGTTGAAGGACGAAAAGGCCCAGGTTCGCTGCGTCTGTTTCCGCGATCAGGTGCGCGGGCTGAAATTCCGCCCGGAAGACGGCCTGAAAATCACCGTGCGCGGCTCCGTGAGCGTTTATGAACCGCGCGGCGAATATCAAATCTACGTCTCGCACATCGAACCGGTCGGCCTGGGCGCGCTGCAACTGGCTTTCGAGCAGCTCAAAAAGCAGTTGCAAGCCGAAGGTCTTTTCGATGAAAGTCGCAAGAAGCCGCTGCCCGCCCTGCCGCGGCGCATCGGGATTGTCACTTCACCGACGGGCGCGGCGATTCGCGATATTCTGCGCGTTCTGCGGCGGCGCTTTCCGAATCTCCATGTGACGCTCTATCCCGTGAAGGTTCAGGGCGAGGGCGCGGCTGTGGAAATCGTCCGCGCGATTCGTTATTTCAATCGCGAATCCCTCGTCGACGTCATGATCGTCGCCCGCGGCGGCGGCTCGCTTGAAGATTTGTGGGTGTTCAATGAAGAGTCCGTGGCACGCGCCATCGCCGCTTCGCAAATTCCCATCATCACCGGAATCGGCCACGAAACCGATACCACGATTGCTGATTTCGCCGCCGACCTCCGCGCTCCCACGCCGTCCGCCGCTGCCGAAATTGTCATCCGCACCCGCGCGGAATTCGAAAAACACATCGCCGAATGTGCGCGCCGCCTCGCGCAGGAGATGCGCTATCTTTTCTCCGAGAGGCGGCATCGTTTGCGCGATCTGGCCACGCATCGCGCCTTTCGCCGGCCGGAAGACTTGGTGCGGCGAAGCCGCCAGAGGCTGGATGAGTTGAGCGCAGCATTGGGAGTTGGACTGCGCATGCGCCTCGATGTCGTACGCCAGCGCACGCGCCTGGCCGAAACGAGATTAGGCTCGTTTGACTTGGGCGGGCGCGTCACGGCAGCGCGAATCAGACTGGAACGCAGAGCTGGGGAGTTGCGCGCTTCGCTCGAGCGTGCCGTCTCGCGCAAACGCCGCCGTTATGCCGCAGCTGAGGTTCGCATCGCCTCGCTCGATTTGCGTGCGCGCGTCGGCAATCTGCGTCTCCGTTTGGAGCGCGACGCGGACCGCTTCATCACGCATGCGCGCCGCCACATCGTTCTCTCGCGCCGAAAACTCGAGGCTGCCTCAGTGCGCCTCGAAGAGCGCAACCCATTCCACTTGCTCGAGCGCGGCTACGCTATTGCTTACGACGCGAACGGCCGCGTCTTACGTTCGGTCGCGCAAGTCACCGAGGGCGATGCCATTCGCGTGCGCCTGTCGAGGGGGGAGATTAGCGCGAAGGTGCAGCGCAAGGGCGATAGCTAGTGGCCGCTCAGGACAATCATTTGTGAGACCTATGCATCCGTCTTCTTCCAGCGTACAAGACCCTTTGAAGTGAAGTGGGCGTTCATTTGAGCCTTCTCGTTGAACATTTCAACTAGTTGCTTGTCTGCAAGCATCTTTCGCAAGCATCCTCGCAAGCAGACTGAAGCCGCTTCCGCGAGAACCTCTGCATAATGGATATCTCTGGTGCCATCCTTACTTCGGCGGCATACTTTTCCTGTCCACTCTTTGTCGGGCCACCTGCCATGAGCGAAGCTGTTCCGTAGCCTGTACATGTCATCTAGGACCTCCCCGAGCGTAATATCTGGTAGCGGTGGAAGTCCGACCGACAGCAGCGAGTCCTCGTTGTAGATTCTGAAACGATCTCCCAGGAAGTTGCATATCCTATCTATCGCTGTCTCCGAGCCTCGGTTTTCCCACTCGGTGGATGTGAAGAGCGCATCCAGTCCGACAACCCACAGGAGATGCCTCACATTGAACCACTCTGATCTGTAACCGATCTCTAGGCTCTGAATCGCCTGTGAAATGGGCGAAGTAGGTTTGCCGAGGACTCTCAAAATGGACGACGCGGACGCTGCCAATTCCTCAATATCGTGACTCTGAATGAGACCGTCTTCATAGTCACAAAGGATCGTTCCATAGTCGTTCCGATCCCAGCGAGGTGTTCGAGGAATTGGGTCCTGCATGTTAAAGGTGAAAACCTGAAACCGCGCCCTTGTTGGTCGAATAATCTTCAGTCCCAAATGGAGACGATATAGCAGATTTTTGGAGTTTTCGTCCTTGGGTCGCTCGTGTAGACGTTCGCTTTTTACTTCAAAGTGATGGACGAGGGCATAACGAATATGTTCGAGACTCTTAATCTCCTCCTCAGAAACGTACCGCGTCCATATAAAATTTGTTTGCGCAATGACACCCGCCACATCCTCAAGGAAAACCGAATCAACGACCGGGAAGGGCAGTCGCCCCGGATTGGATTCATTCGGGCCGATGAAGTCCCACGACACATCGATCGGCAGGACAGATATGTGAGGGATCATCGTCATGATTACGAATTTATTCTTCGTCGGCGGTGCCGCCGGCGACCTTTAACACGGCTAAGAACGCTTCCTGCGGAATATCCACTTTGCCCACGCGCTTCATGCGTTTTTTGCCTTCCTTCTGCCGTTCGAGCAGCTTCCGCTTGCGCGTGATGTCGCCGCCATAGCATTTGGCGAGCACATTCTTGCGCAGCGCGCTGATTGTCTCGCGTGCGATTACGCGGCTGCCGATGGCTGCTTGAATTGGCACTTCAAACTGCTGCCGTGGAATCAATTTCCGCAGCCGCGACGCCAGTTCGCGCCCGCGCTCATACGCCTGATCGCGATGGCAGATGAGCGTCAGCGCATCCACGGGCTCGCCGCCCACCAGCACATCGAGCTTCACCAGATCCGCCTCGCGATAGCCTTCGAGGTGATAATCCAGCGATGCGTACCCGCGCGAAACGCTCTTCAGCCGGTCGTAAAAATCCAGGACAATCTCGTTGAGTGGCATTTCATACGTCAGCATGACGCGCGTTGGCGAAAGATATTCGAAATTCTTTTGCACTCCGCGCTTTTCCTCGCAGAGTTGCAGGATCGCGCCTACGGAATCATCCGACGTGATGATCATCGCCGTCAGGATCGGTTCCTCAATGCGCGCGATCTGCGCCGGCGGCGGAAACTTCGTCGGGTTGTCGACTTCGATGGTTTCGTTCGCCGTTGTCGTGATGCGATAGCGCACGCTCGGCGCCGTCGTGATCAAGTCAATGCCGAATTCCCGCTCCAGCCGCTCTTGCGCAATTTCCATGTGCAGCAGGCCCAAAAATCCACAGCGAAATCCGAATCCCAGCGCGGCGGAATTCTCCGGCTCATAGAAAAACGCCGCATCGTTTAGTTGCAACTTGCCCAGCGCGTCGCGCAGCAGTTCATAGTCGCTCGAGTTCACGGGGTAAAGTCCCGCGAAGACCATCGGCTTGATGGCCTCAAATCCCGGCAGAGGCGCGGCGGGTCGTTCCGCTTCGACAATTGTGTCGCCTACGCGCGCGTCCGCGACGCGCTTGATATTCGCAATCACAAATCCGACGTCGCCCGCCGCCAGTTCCTCGAGCGCGACGGGTTTCGGCGTCATCACGCCGAGATTTTCGACCTCGTAAATCTGATCCATCGCGCACAGGCGAATCTTCATCCGCGGCGTGATGCGCCCTTCCATCACGCGAACCAGAATTACAGCGCCGCGAAACGAATCGAACCACGAATCGAAGATCAGTGCGCGCAGCGGAGCATCAGCCGATCCTCGTGGCGGAGGAATTCGCGCGACCACCGCTTCGAGCACGTCCGCCACGCCCAACCCGCTTTTCGCGCTGATCGGCAAGGCGTCTGCGGCCGGAATCGCCAGTACATTTTCAATTTGCTCCTTCACGCGCTCCGGCTCCGCCGCTGGCAAGTCAATCTTGTTGATAACGGGTATGATCGCCAGATTGTGCCGCGAAGCGAGGAACGCATTGGCGACCGTCTGCGCCTCCACTCCCTGACTCGCGTCCACAACGAGCAATGCCCCTTCGCAGGCGGAAAGCGCGCGCGAAACTTCGTATGAAAAATCGACGTGCCCCGGCGTATCAATCAGGTTCAGCCGGTATTCTTTGCCGTCGCGCGCGTTGTAATGCAGCCGAATACTCTTGGCCTTGATCGTTATCCCACGCTCGCGCTCCAAATCCATCGAGTCCAGCACTTGCGCGGTCATTTCGCGCTCGCTCAGCGCGCCGGTCAGCTCCAGCAAGCGGTCGGCCAGTGTCGATTTCCCGTGGTCGATATGCGCGATGATGCAGAAATTCCGTATGAATTGCGGGTCCATTGAGTTCTCTATGGCGATTTTACTTCGGCGTCAGTCATTCCGGTGGGCGCACCGTGCCCGAACGTCAAAAATCGGCTAAGAAATCCCCCATTTCTTCCTTGATTCTCCAGTCTGTCACAGATTCTCGCCTCCGGCCAGCCGCCGGTTTGCAGCTCGGTTGACGGCCGTCGGAGGCTTCAACCCGGCAGTGCCTCTCCAGCCACGTCAGCCGGCCTTTCGTCCCATCGGCATTGCCTCCGCAAGGCCCTTACAGTACCCTGTACCCTATTTCGGCCCTGGGGGGCAGGGTTAAAGATGGCCTTTGGCTGCTCATTCATTCGCCTAGAGTGTCTGCGAACGCATCGCGCCTGGGGGGTGGGAACGCCGCGTTGAGCACAACTGTCACAAGAACCGCTCCGCCGAGACACCGGACCTTCATCTATATCGGCTATGCCCTGTCTGTCATTTTCCTCGTCTGGGTCCTCTACGACTTCCACGTCAAGCGCGCACTCGAGCATCTTGCCAGCGTAAGCTGGCGCTGGGTCGCCTTGGCCATTGTTTTCGATGTCCTCAGCTACGTGGCGCAGGGCATCCGCTGGAAGCTGCTGTTGGCCCCGTTCGGCCATGTGAGAATCAGGGATTCTGTCCGCGCCGTGTTTACCGGTTTATTCGCGAATCTGGTCTTCCCGCTGCGCCCCGGCGAAGTGCTCCGTGCCTATCTTCTTTCCAATTCCGAAGACATCGGATTCGTCACCGTGCTGGGCTCCGTCGGCGTTGAACGATTGATCGACCTAGTGGTGATCACCGCGGGCCTCGCGGTCATATCGCCCTTTGTGCCCCAGCGCACGCGATTCCCGCACGCGGTCGATGCCCTCACCATCACCACTCTTGTCATTTTGGGACTTTTCGTCGGTTTGATTCTCTACATCGAGTTCCGCTTCAGCGGCGATCCGCGCCTGATGACGGGCGGAAGGCGCGTGCCGGGTAAGTTGATGTCCGCGCTCATTGGGCTCCATGCCATGGGCACTTCGCCCAGCTTTTATCCGGCTGTCTTTGCTTCTCTCCTCCTGCCTTTTTTCCAGTTGATGGCTTTGTGGACGCTCATGAAATCTTTTGCGCTGGGATTGCCGTTCCTCGCAGCCGTCGTAGTGCTCCTCGTGATCAATCTCGGCGTTTCCTTGCCCAATGCGCCCGCGAACGTGGGGGCGTATCAGTTCTTCTGCGTCCTGGGCCTCAGTATTTTTAATGTGGAAAAGACCACTGCGACCGGCTTCTCGATTTTCGCTTTCTTGATGCTGACCCTGCCGTTTCTTTTCCTCGGTTTCTATGCCCTGGTGCGCAGCGGTCTTTCCCTGCGTTCCATGCGCGAGCAGGTCACCCGCTTGCCCAACGAAGCGCGCGCTCGCCGTCCGTAAAGCTCCCTTCTCCAAATCCGCTGCCGCACCGTTCTTGATTGCCACGTACTGCAGCAACCACGGTGCCTTGCTGGAATCAGCCTCTTATTGGAGAAACTTCGGCGATAGCGTCGTAGAGAACTTTGCCAAGAAAACGTATCTCGTCAGAAGAAACCACAAACGGTGGTGCCAGCAGAATATGATCTCCCTGCTTGCCGTCTACGCAGCCTTGAATGGGATACGTCAAGACTCCGCGCGCCAGCGCCGCATCGTAGATCTTCGAAGCCACTCCTGCTTCTGCCGGAAAAGGTTCCCGCGTCTTCGCATCGCGCACAAATTCCACAGCGGCAAGCAATCCAAGTCCGCGCATATCTCCCACAATCGGCAATTGCTTCAAAGGCTCAAGCGCCACGCGAAGTTCTTCACCTGCTGGTGCAACGCGAGCAAAAAGATTTTTTTCCGCGATATAGCCAAGCACGGCTAGGCCGGCAGCCGTCGAAACGGGATGCGCGCCGTACGTAAATCCGTGCAGAAATGCTCCTGATCCGCGCTCGATGGCTCGTGCGATTTTCCCGGTAACAATCACGGCTCCGAGCGGCGCGTATCCGCTGGCGATTCCTTTGCCGGCCAGAATCATGTCTGGCTCGACATTCCAATGTTGTACGGCGAATGGTTTGCCAGTCCTGCCCATTCCTGTCATCACTTCATCGGCGACCAGCAGAATGTCCCGCTCGCGGCAAATTTCCGCTATCCGTGGCAAGTATTCCGCAGGCGGCGGCACAGCTCCCAGTGTTGCGCCGGAAAGCGGTTCCACGAAGAATGCGGCCACGCAGCGTCCGCTGTCCCCGGCGAGATGCCGCTCCAAATCCTCGGCGCAATCCACCTTGCACCCCGGATACCGCAATCCCAAAGGGCAGCGATAGCAGTAGCAGGGAACAATGCGTTCCCATTTCGGCAGGAGCGGCTCGAACGGTGTTCGCCGCTTGATGTTGCCGGAGACAGCCAGCGCGCCGAGCGTACTGCCATGATAACTCTGCGAGCGTGACAAAAATTCTGTGCGTTGCGGCTCGCCGCGTTCCAAATAATATTGCCGGCAGAGTTTCAGGGCTGTTTCTGTCGCTTCCGAACCGCCGCTTGTAAAATACACACGACCGGGGCCATCTTCTGAATCGCGAAAATTCTGTGGCGCCAATTCGAGGATGCGGCGCGCCAGTTCCGTCGCCGCCTGCGTGATGAATTGCGATGAATGAGCGTATGCAAGGTCACGCGCCTGCTCGCCCATCGCTCGTGCTACTTGCTCAACCCCATGGCCGATTGAAACGACCGCTGCCCCGCCGCACGCGTCAAGAATTTTCCGCCCGTCGGCCGTATGAATGATGCAGCCCTCCCCGCGCACCGCTTCCGGATAGCTCTTGTTAAAATTTCGTGGGAAGAGCGCTTCTCTCATCTTTCCTGCTGTCACATTCCTTCACAGCCCTTTCGCGCGGAGCGTTTCACGCGCGAAAGCGCGCCGATTCTAACAGAAATGCTCAGCGCGAGATTCTCGATCTGGCGCAAACTGCGGAGGACCGCGAGCGCCCGTTATCACGGGCTTATGTGCCAGCATAAAGCTGCCGCTCCATTTCTATCTTCTGCGCAACTTTTGCGTCTGCGAGCGCATCCTTGTATGATTCCAGCCAGAATTGGGAGGAATGTTCATGAAGAGAAATTTGCTGTTGTGCGGGCTCCTGGTGATCGCACTGGCCTTGCCGGCCGTGGCTGGTTCTTCGAAAGACGATGATATTAAGCGCATTCAGGACTCCACGGACATTTTTAAGGACATCGTCGACGCACCGGACAGTTCTTTTCCTCTGGATTTGTTGCAGTCAGCTGCATGCATCTCGATCATTCCTGGTGAAAAGCAGCTCGCCTTTGTGGTCGGCGGAAAATACGGCAAAGGCATCGTCACTTGCCGTACGGGCAACAAGACCTGGAGCGCGCCCGCGTTCGTCATGATCAGCGGAGGAAGTTTTGGTTTTCAAATCGGCGGTTCATCCACCGATTTAATCCTCGTGTTCCGCAATCGCGACGGCCTGAAAAAACTTCTCAGCGACAAATTTAAGATCGGCGGCGATGCCACGGCCGCCGCCGGCCCTCTCGGGCGCAGCGCCGAGGCCAGCACCGACCTCCAGTTGCATGCCCAAATTCTCAGCTATTCGCGCAGCCGCGGAATTTTTGCAGGAGTCAGCTTGGATGGTGCGGTCTTTGAACCGGACGACGACGGCGACGTCGCCCTCTACGGCGAAGGCATCAGTCCGGAGACCATTCTCAACGGCAAAGTAGCTCTGCCAGCGGAATTTTCTCCCTTATTGGCGGAAATCGTTAAGTACGCCCTCTAATCGCTTTCTTCAGGATTTGAAGCGGCAAACGGCATTGAAGCGCGCTGGCGCGTCTTCGCTATCTCGCGCCGGCGCTCTTTGCCGCTTGTTTCGCAACTGCTGTGGCAAGTTCGCCATTCTTGGCCGTCTGCAGCGCCTGTTCGTTGCTCCGCATCATCGCCCGAAACTCCTCGACCAAGTGCCCGTCCCACCATCCTCGCTCAACTTCCGCCCGCAGGATCCTCCATGCTTCCTCAGGAGAAACCGCGCTCCGGTAAGGCCGGTTCGTCGTCAGCGCATCATAAACATCGACGACTTGCAGAATTCGGGCTGTGAGCGGGATCGCTTCGCCCTTCAGGCCGTCCGGATAACCCGATCCGTCCCATCGTTCATGATGGTGGCGAATGATTGGCAAGACCGTCCGGAAGGCTTTCAACGGCGCGCAAATTTTTTCTCCTGCAGCCGGATGCTCCTTCATCACCGACCGCTCCTCGGCCGTCAGCGGGCCGGGCTTGAGCAGGATTGCGTCCGGCACGACGACTTTCCCCACGTCATGGACAATTCCCGCCCGCCGCAGCGCTGTGATTTCCTCCGCCGAGAGCGCCATGCGCTCTCCCATTCCCGACGATAGCTCCGACAAACGCGCGCAATGGCCATGCGTGTAGGGATCGCGTGCCTCGATGCCCAGGGCCAGTGCGAAAAGCACGGCCTCGGCATTTTCCAGTTCGTCCGTGAACGATTTCAGCCGCAGCAGCGACCGAACGCGCGCGTTCAGTTCGCTCACGTCGATAGGCTTGCTCAGGAAATCATCGGCGCCCGCTTCGATCCCTCGGATACGGTCGGTTTTTTCGGAGAGCCCCGTAATCAGCACAATCGGAATCAAGCGCATCTCCGGCCGCGATTTGATTTCCCGGCAGATTTCATATCCATCGCGGCCAGGCATCATCACGTCGAGAAGAATTAGGTCCGGCTGAAATGCCGTGCATTCTTCGAGAGCTTTGTCCCCCTCGTCTGTCATGCGGATTTCGTATCCCTGCCGCCGCAGGAGAAGCTCCAGCCCCGCGCAAGTCGCTGTTTCGTCATCGACAATGAGTATTTTCTCGTTCATCGGTCTGGCCAGAAGCTTAGGCCCGCGGCGCCGGTCACCCCGCTAGACGCGTCCTCTGTGGTGGTCGCTCTCGCGCCTCAGCGTGGCTTCCACCGTTCCGTGCGTCGCGTCTGCCGTGGAAAAAACCTCGTTCTCATTCTCCATGCCAAACGGTTTGAGATCGACCAGGGAATAATGGTTGTCCGTCAGTGCCAGCCGGATTTCTGCAATCGCTTCGAGGTTGTCGAGCACTGCCTGTCCCATAGCGTAGAGCATATGTTGTGGCGAGCGGCTTTCATGCGCGGCAAACGTCTCCAGTAGAATCTTTCTCGCGCTGTGCCACATCGTCGAAAAGGGCAGTTCTTGCTCCAAAATTTCGTAAGCCCACGCCGCGCTGATGGACGTCGCAAAGACTCGCTCGTGCGTTCCCGTCAGAGTCGTATAGGGATCGCGCCGGAAATCTTCAAACGAAAATGAAGTCGTCCTCATCGCTGTCAGTTCCTCGATGCCCGATTGCAGAATCATCCCTTCGCGCGTGGCCAGAATCTGCACCGTGCGTTTCTCGCTCCCTCCTGCGATGAACGCCGCCGCCTGCGGCTTGTCGCCGACGGGAATGCGCGACCATGGCCGCTCTTTCACCGAAACATTCACCTTCGAAATTTGCTCGTTGTACGTCAGGAAGTGCTCGATGATATGCTGCGCGAATTCTTCGATGGCCTCCGCCGGATATTGCCGCGCCAGAACGTGCACTGTGTTTTTCACCGTGTCCGCCGGCAGGATGTTGCGGTTGTCTCCGCTCGTATGCGCCGCTTCGAAGTCGCCGTCAAAGCGCACGGAGACGTCCAAATCCTTCACTTCATGAAAACTTCCTCGGCGCATCACCCGCAGCAGTCCGATATGCGATTCCCCATAGTTGTTTTGTTCCAGTGCGATGGTCATAAGTCCGTCTCCGCTCAATAACGGATTTTGTCCTGTTCTTTCTCCCAGGCTTCGAAAATCTCTCGCGCTTCCTTGCGCATCATGCCAATCATTGGAATTTTTCGTTCTCGCGCGGGGCGGCGCAGCCCGCGGTAAATCAAGGAGTCGTCAAATCCGGCTTTCGATGCGTCTGCCACCGTTCCCGCAAAGTAAATCTTGGCCACGCGCGCCCAATAAATGGCTCCAAGGCACATCGGGCAAGGTTCGCACGTCGCGTAAATCTCGCAATCCTTCAGTTCGAAATGTCCCAGCTTCCGGCAAGCTTCGCGAATGGCCAGAATCTCTGCGTGCGCTGTGGGATCGTGCAGCGACGTCACGCGATTCACGCCTTCCGCCAGTATTTGGCCGTCTTTCACCACCAGGGCGGCAAAGGGGCCTCCTTGGAGAGTTCGCACGTTCTCGAGCGCCAGTTCCAGCGCCCTCGTCATGAAAAGGTTTGGAGCGTTCTTTTCCTTCAATTTCAGCACGCTCCCCTTCGCTCGCGAATCATCGTGCGATTGTAGCGCACGGTCCCATATTTTACTGTCGGCTGAGTTTTTTCTAGTGGGCCACGCCGCGGGATTTTCCCGGCTTGGTTTTTTTCAGGATGAACATGACGGGAATCATTGCCATGCACACATACCCCATGATGCGAAAGTCCTGAATGAAAGAGAGCATCGTCGCCTGGTTCTGCAGCGTCCGGTAGAACATCGCTTGTGCCTGCTGCATCGCTTCCGTTGCGGAGGACCCCGCAGCCATCAAACGCTGTGCCGTCGCTTGCATGGCTGCCTGAAAGTATTGATTCATTGCCGTGATGTGCGCGCCCAGTGTGACTTGATTCGATTGTCCGCCGCGATCCAGGAGCGTCGTGACAAACGAAATTCCCATGCTCCCGCCGATATTTCTTGCCAGATTGATGATGCCCGTTGCGTCGTTGGTCTTCAGCTTGTCGACGTAGTAGAACGCAATGACGTTGATCGGCACAAAGAGAAACGCCACGCCGAACCGCGAAACAATCCACACCAGTACAGGTGTTTGGATTCCCATCTGCAAATCGAAACGCGAGCCCATCAGGAACAATCCTGTTCCTGTGATGAGCAATCCCACCACCACCAGCCATCTCGCTTCAAACTTGCCCAGTCCCCACCCCACTAGCGGCATGATCATCATCATGCACACGCCGCCCGGCAGCAGCACCAGCCCGCTCTGCATCGCCGTATAGCCCAGCTCCGTTTGCAGCAGGATCGGCAGCAAGACCGTCGTTCCGTAGAGCACGAATCCCAGGATGTACATCGTGAATACTGCGATCGCGAAATTCCTTTCCTTCAGCAGCCGCAGATCGATCATGGGTTCTTTTTGCCGCAGTTCCCAAATAATCACGCCCACGATCGCAATCACGGCAACAATCGTCGCCCATTCGATGAAATGTGACCCGAACCAATCGTCTCGCTGCCCCTTATCGAGCACGACTTGTAGAAACCCGACCCCGACGCTCAGCAATCCCAGTCCGATGTAGTCGATCTTCAGTTTCCTTTTCTCCTGATGCGCGGGATTCTTGATCAGCAGCGATGTCATCAGAATGGAAAGAATGCCAACCGGGATATTGATGAAGAAAATCCAGCGCCACGTGAAATCGTCCGTGATCCATCCGCCGAGCGTCGGCCCGATCGTCGGAGCCACGACGACACCCATGCCGTAGACGGCCATCGCCATCCCCTGCTTTTCGCGCGGGAAATGATCCACGAGGATCGCCTGCGAGATCGGCTGCAAACCCCCGCCGCCGGCCCCCTGCAAGACGCGGAAGAACACCAGCATCCCCAGGCTCGGCGCCAGCCCGCACAGGAACGAGCTGATCGTGAAGATCGTCACGCACGCCATATAAAACTGTTTGCGGCCAAAGACATTCGAAAGCCAGCCGGTCAGCGGCAAAACGATGGCGTTGGAAACAAGATAGGACGTCAGCACCCATGTGCTTTCGTCCACGCTGGCGCTCAAATTTCCGGCGATATGCGGCAAAGACACATTGGCGACGCTCGTGTCCAGCACTTCCATGAACGTCGCCAGCATCACCGTCGCAGCGATCAGCCACGGATTGATTTCGTGCGTTCTCTCTCGAGGTAGTGCAAGTGTTGCCATGCGTCCCTACTTCGTGATGATCGTTGCTTCGACGTTCATGCCTGGCCGTAAGATGGCCTCGTTCGCGGGAATCGGATCAAGGTCAATCTTCACAGGTATGCGCTCGACCACTTTCACGTAGTTGCCTGTCGCATTTTCCGGCGGCAGCAAGCTCAGCCGTGATCCCGTCGCACCAGCGATCGAGTCCACGTGTCCCGTGAACGTTTTCCCGTACATATCCACGTAAATTTCCGCGCGATCGCCCGGCTGCACCTTGGCCAGTTGCGTTTCCTTGTAGTTCGCCGTCACCCATACATCCTTTAAAGGAATCAGAACGAGCAATCCCTGGCCCGGGGCCAGAATCTCTCCCACCTGCACGGTCTTGTTTGTAATCACGCCGTCTTCCGGCGCAACAATCTTCGTATAGCCGAGGTTCAATTCAGCAGCTTCCAGATTTGCCTGCGCTTGCGCCACAGCCGCGTGCGCCGAGGAGGCATTCGCCGAACTGATGACCACCTGTTTCGTGTTCGCCTGCGCTGCCGCTAAATCTGCCTTGGCCTTCTCCAAATCCGCCTGCGCCGATTCCACCTGCGCCTGCCGCACGCCAATCGTCTGCTGTGCCAGCGCAAGATTCTGCTGCGCCGCGTCGAGTTCGCTCTTGGCTTCCGTCGCCGCCGCATCGTACGCGTCGTACTGTTGCTGCGAAATCTCGTTTTTTGCCGCTAGTGGCTTCATGCGCGCCAGGTCCGACTGCGCTTTATCGTTCGCCGCTTGTTCCTTCTGCACATTCGCCTGCGCGTACGCGAGTTCCGAAGTCGACGCCTGCTTCAGCGCGAGATTGGCCTGATCGTAAGCTGCCTGCGCAGCGATCACTCCTGCGTCGGCGCCGCTCGTGCCGCTCTGGGTCGTTTCGCTCGTCAGCGGTACGTTCACGTTCGCCGATTGCGCGCGGCTCTGGGCCATAGCCAGTGCTGCCTTGGCGTCATCGACCTTCGCTTGATAATCCCGCGGGTCGAGCTCCACAAGGATTTGTCCTTTCGTCACGTACTCGTTGTCTTTCACCAGCACTTGAACGACGCTCCCCGGCACGCGCGACGAAATCGGAATAATGTGCCCGTCGACTTCGGCGTCATCCGTTGTCTGTCGGTTCCGGTAATGCAGCCACATTCCCAAAATCACGGCTACGAGGATCGCTCCCGCGATCATCAAGCGCTGCCGCACGCGCGGATTCTTCAGTCCGCTCGGCTCCTGCCGCGCCGTTTGTTCCTCTGTCTGCGGCGCATTTGCGTTCAACGCCGCATTTTTGGCTTGCGGCTTTCCATCGCCCTGCGTGCGGCCAATTTCCTTCTCGAATTGCGCGTCTTGCGGCTCCGTTTCCGTCGTTTTGTAATTCATGAAATTTAGCCTTTCATTCGTTGTACAGAAATTCTGTCTTGCCAATCGCGTGCGCCAGATCTGCGCGCGACTGGTTGTATTGATAAAGCGCGGAGATTTGATTCTCATACGCCCGCGCCAGGGCATCCTGCGCCGTAGTCACTTCGATATTGTCCGCGACGCCTGCGTGGAATCGATCCTGCGCTTGGTCCACTTCTTCTTTCGCCAGTTGCACGCCCAGATTGGCCACCTGCACTTGGTTTCTTGCCGAATCCAGCTCCGCGATCGCCGTCCGCACATCCAGCGCCACCTGATTTTTCTCATCCAGCATGCGCTGCTGCACTTTCTGCATCTCCAGGCTGTCGCGTGCGATCTCGTTATGGATGCGCCCGCCCGTAAAAATTGGCACGCTGACCGCTCCCTCGAGGACGTACGTCGGAATCACGTTATTGAGCTGCGTCCCTTCTTGCTCGTATTCGCCGTCAAAGTGCAGCGCCGGCAAACGCGAGTCGCTGTCCGCGCGTTTCCGATATTCGAGTGATTGCTCTTCCGCTCCAAGCGCCCGCATCTCCGGACGCGCCTGATACGCCGCGTTCAAGCTCTCGTTTTCGTCGACGTTCGGTGTTTCGGAAAAGCTCGCCTGGTCGGCCAGTTCAATCTTCTGTTGCGGATCGATATTCAGCAGTTTCGCCAGCCCGTAGAGGGCAATTTGTTCGTTCGTCTGCGCCACAATCAATCCCTGCTTCTGATTCTGCAGCTCCACGTTCGCGCGCAGCACGTCGACGCCGGTGGCCACGCCTCGCTTCTCCATGTCCGCGCCTTGATCGTACAGCGCCTGTGCCAGCTTTACTTCCGCGTCCGCCGCCGTCACCTCCGCGTGTTGCCGCAGCGCAGTCAGGTATTGCGACACGACGAGCAGAACAATCTGCTCTCGGACCGACTGTCGTTGTGCGTCCGCCGTCGTCACGTCTTCGCGCGACGCCTGCCATTTCCGCCAAAGCGACAAGTCAAACACTTGCGTCGAAAAATCCGCGCCGCCCTGAACAACCTGAAACGGCCCGACCGCCTTGGGAAAGCCCGGAAAAGTAAGCCCGATCTGCGCTTGTAAATTGAGGCGATTGATATGTTCGCTCACATTCAAATCCGCCTGCGGCAACAGTTTCGCCAGTGCGACGTTTTTATCTTTCTGGCTCTCTGCCAGATTCAGAGCGGCAATCTGCACGCTTGGATTTTCCTTCAGCGCCATCTGCACGGCCTGGTGCAGGTTCAGCTGCATTGGCGCCGCGCCGCCTTCGCCGGATGGCATTCCGTTTTGCTGCGCACTCGCCATTCCCACGGCGAGAAAAATCAATAGCGGGATGATCAAGAATCGTTGTGCTCCTCGCGATCTCCGCTCGGACGAATTTCCCGCCGCGCCGTCCTCTTTCTTCCCTGGCCGAATCGAATTTACGATCGCCGCCGTAAAACAGCCCTTTCCTCGAATTTTCGCTCCGGTCTCTGCCATCATCGAAAGAAGTTCCTTCCCGCGTTCGTCAATGAAGCCAACGTCCGTCAGTTCGACCGATATTGGATGCCCGGCCGCCGTCGCGAGTAGCGACTCCCAGCAACGCCGCAGTTCATCCACCCACAGCCCGGATACTTTCCCTTCAACCTTCAGCACGATTTCCTCTTCACCTCGTTCTATCGTCGCTTTCATCATCGGCTTCGTTCCGTCGCTTTCGGGACTGTACGACCGCAGTTCGCTTGCCAAACTGCCGCTAATTCGGCATTCCATCAAATTGTTTATATGTAAATGCTTACAAGCAAACAATAGGGTCAAAACGAGGCTTTAAGAGTGAATGCTATGAGTTTGTGTGCTGATATATCGGCATATGACTATATCTCGGCACTTACCTTCCGGCGGGCCGAATCCCCAGCTTTTGCATTTTCGACTGTAGTGTTGTGCGCTTCATTCCCAATCGTGCAGCGGCCCCATTTGGTCCGCCAACGACTCCGCGCGTTTCCACCAGCACGCGCTGAATATGTTCCCGTTCCGCAGCCGCCAGCGTCGTAACGCGCCCTTTCTGCTCCGGCTCTTGCTGCCGGAGGTCCGCCACGGGCACGCGCAATTCGCTTCCCGGGGACAAGATGATGGCGCGCTCGAGAAAGTTCTCCAGTTCGCGAACATTCCCCGGCCACGAATATCTCATGATCGCATCCATTGCTTCGTTCGAAACCGTATGGATGGGCCGATTCAATTCTCGCGCATGCTTTTGCACCAAATGGCGAACCAGGACTGGAATGTCTTCTGCCCGCTCTCGCAGCGGCGGAATGCTGATCGGGAAAATATTCAGCCGGTAATACAAATCCGTTCGAAACTTTCCCTCCGTCACCATCTGCGCCAGATCCCGATTCGTCGCCGCCACCAGCCTCACATCGACGCGCTGCGTATTCGTGCTTCCCAGTCGCTCGAATTCCTGCTCCTGAAGGACGCGCAACAGCTTCGGCTGCAACTCCAGCGGAATATCGCCGATCTCATCGAGAAAAAGCGTGCCGCGGTTGGCAAGCTCGAATCTCCCAAGCCGCCGCGCGATGGCGCCCGTGAACGCGCCCTTCTCGTGTCCAAAGAGTTCCGATTCCAGCAGCCCGGTCGGAATCGCCGCGCAATTCAGTTTGACGAATGTTCGTTCCCGCCGCGGACTATTGTTATGAATCGCCCGGGCAATTAACTCTTTTCCCGTGCCCGTTTCGCCCAAGATCAGCACCGTGGAATTCGTCCCGGCCACTGTGGCCACCTGCGAGAGAATATTTCGCCACGCTGCGCTTTCGCCGATCATCTCCTCGAAGTTGTACGTACTGCGGATCTCATCTTCGAGATAAAGCTTTTCCTCTGTAAGCTTTTCCTTGATTTGCTCCACCGTCTGGTAAGCCAGCGCATTTTCCACAGCGATGGCAATCTGTCCCGCGACCTGTCGGAGGAACTCAACATCTTCTTGCGAGAAAGCCGCCTCGCGGCGGCTCCCGAAATTCAGCGTCCCCAGCGCCTGATCCGGCGTCAGCAACGGCAGCCCCACTCCCGATTTCAGTCCTTCGGCTTCCACCAGCGACGCCAGATGCGGATACATTCGCGCCATGTTGTCGCCGCTCAAAAGGTAAGGCTGTCGCGTGAGGAAGGCATAGCCCGCCGGCGACTCATCCACCGGCAGCGTCAACTCTTCCTGAAGAAATCCTTTGCCGCCCGGAAAATCCAGTGCGCGCACTCGCATCATTTTTGTTTCCGCATCGTAGAGCGCCAGGCTCACGTAATCGCACTCCACCAGCCGCCGCAGGCTCGCCGAAATCGCGCTGAAAAGCTGCCGCAAATCCAGTTTCGATCCCACTGCATTCGTTATCTCCAGCAACATCCGCAAGCGGTCCCGCTCATGCACCAGTTGCTGCTGATACGACTGCGCTCGCTGGTAATTCAGCGCATTGTCCACCGCGACAGCCACCAATCGCGCGATTCGTTCGAGCAAATTCACTTCGCTCGCTGTGTACTCGTAGTGCCCGCGGTTTGCGAATCCCAGCCCGCCCAGCCGCCGTTGCGCCGTGCTCAGCGGAACCACGCAGAACGAATGAATTCCTTGCTCCAGCAGCGATTCGCGCAGCCGCGGAAATCGCGTCTCCTCATCCACTGAATTCACCGAAAGCGGCTTCTGCGTCTGCATTGCGATTCCGCTCGGCGACTCATTCACCGGCAGCTCCAGGCTCGGTGCCGCCGGCACCGGATTCGTGGCCTCGCACAACCGCAATTGCATCACGTTGCGTTCCGCCTCGTGAAGAATCAGCGCAAGGAAATCGAATCGCACGATTCCGCGCAGCCGCCGCGCTAGGTCGTGAAAGAGCGCCGGAAGTTCCCGGTGCAGCGACACCGATTCCGAAACTTCCAGCAGCGCCCGCAATTTTTCCGCGTTATCCGAATTTTGCAGGGGAGGTTGCGCAGCATTCATGAGGAATCACAATCGGTCGATCTTCGCTGCCAAAATAAAATCGCTTTCTGTCAGTCCGTCAATCTTGTGCGTCCAGGTTGTGATTTCCGCTTTGCCCCAGGTGAAGTTGATCGCCGGATGGTGCCCTTCTTTCTCCGCCACTTCTCCCACGCGATTGACGAACGCCAGCGCCTGCTTGAAATCCGGAAACGTGAACGTCTTCGTAATGTGATGCTCGTTGATCGCTTTCCATCCGGGCACTTGCTTCAAATATCCTTCGAGTTCTTTCCCCTTCAGCGGCGGAACGCCGCCCTTGCACGGCACGCAAGTCTTGCTGGCGAGCTCGCTCATCATATCCTCCTTCCTTTGCGCTTTGCTTTATCGATTGTAGCGGATTCGCCGTCGCGCACGAAAGCAATCCGCTTTCCCTTGCCGATTTCCGTTGTGCTTCCCGTTCAAAAACGTTAGAAACTCGGAGACACCTTCCGTGTCCATGAAATGTGTACCGAACTCATTCCCCGCCCACTGCTCGCTTCGATAAAAGTCGTCGTCGCCATTCTCTTTCTCGTTCCCTCGGCCCTCGCTATGTCAAATGCCTCCCCCGCGCCAGAAGCCTCGCCTGGCGATCCGATTGCTCCTATCCTTTTGACCGTCGTTTTCATCGTCTTCGCCGCTTTTCTTGGCGGCTTGGCCATGCGCCGCCTCGGCCAGCCCGCGGTCCTCGGCGAATTGCTCGTGGGCATGCTCGTCGCCAATCTCGCCTACGCCTTCCATCGCCCCATTTTGACCGTCCTTCGCGAAGGGCCCGTTATTCTCGACGTCGTGAATTTTGCGCTCACGCACTCCGTCACACTTCAGCAAGCTGCCCAACAACTCTTGCCCCATGTCGAATCCTCTCGCCGCATCATCGAAATTCTCGGCGGCAGCGCCGGCATTGCCGCCGTCGCTGTCTACCAGTTCGTTGACCAGCTCGCGCGCATTGCCGTAATCCTTTTGTTGTTTCTCGTCGGCCTCGAGACAAGTTTGCACGAAATGAAGCGTCTCGGCTTGCTTTCTCTCGCCGTAGCTTCTGTCGGCATTGTTTGCTCTTGGTCGCTCTCTTTCGCGGTGATTCGCTGGATTCAGCCGGATGCCGGATTCACAGCGAATCTCTTCATCGGCGCCATTTTTACCGCTACCAGCGTCGCCATCAGCGCCCGCGTTTTTCGCGACATCGGCGTGACCCACCGCCCCGAAGCGCGCATCGTCCTCGGCGCCGCCGTCATCGACGACATTCTCGGCCTGATTATCCTCGCCGCCGCGTCTGCTCTCGTCGTCAAGGGATTCGTCAGCCCGGTTTTCATCGCCGGCGTCACTCTCCGCGCCGCCGGATTTCTGATCGCCTGCATCGCTCTCGGCTTGTGGATCACTCCCATCGCGCTTCGCCGCCTTGCGCGTTATCGTATCCCCAATCTTTATTTGCTTTTCGGTCTTGGCCTCGCCTTCGTATTCGCCTGGCTCGCCAACCGCATCGGCCTCGCCACCATCGTCGGCGCCTTCGCCGCTGGTCTTGTACTCGAAGATTTTTTCAAAGACAAAGCCGCCGAGGGCCATCTCCTGCGCGAGATTCTTTCTCCGCTCGAAGCTCTCATCGTGCCGATTTATTTTGTCTTGATGGGTATGCAGGTAAAAATCGAGACGTTCGCCCGCCCGACGACCCTCTGGCTCACAGCCGGCCTCGCCGTCGCTGCCATTCTCGGCAAACTCGCCGCCGGCGCCGTTTGCGTTCGCCGTGTTCGCTGGCTCGCTGTGGGAGTCGCTATGATTCCGCGCGGCGAAGTTGAGCTGATCTTCGCCAGCATCGGCCGCAGCCTCGGTGTCGTCAACGACGCGACGTTTTCCGCCGTCGTCGCCGTCGTCATGATCACCACGTTTATCGCGCCGCCGCTTTTGAAGTTGGCTCTCCGCGATGGCTCTCATCGCGCGGCAGCGTGAAAGCAACTCCGCGCGCAAATCGGCGCTTCGCTGCCGAACCTTCAGCGCTTCGCCGTCGCCGCTTTTCCCGCCAGATATTCCTTGATGTACGCCGAAAACGCCTCATCGAGCCGCCGCGTCACTGGCCCCGGCGCGTTCGCGTAGCGATGTCCGGCGATTTCGCCCACCGGCAGCAGATTCCGGTTCGTCGACGAAATGAAAACTTCCTCCGCAGCGTACAAATCTTCCGGCCGCAGCGTCGCCTCCGCGCACGAAATCCCGATGCGCGGTCCGATCTCCAGCAAAATGCTGCGCGTGATTCCTTCCAGGCATCCCGACCCGAGCGGCGGCGTCTGCACTTTGCCTCCGCGCACGCAAAAAACATTCGCCGCCGTGCATTCCGAAACTTCGCCGCGCTCGTTCAGCAGCACAACCTCATCGAAACCCGCCTGCTGCGCCTCGTAAGCATTCCATGCATTGTTCAGCCACGACGTCACCTTCACTCCAGCCAGCGGCGACGTCGCATGCCGTCCCTCCGCGCGCAGATTCAGCCGCGCCGGCGAGCGGTACTCCGGCAGGTTCGTCGTGACCAAAATCAGATCCACAAGCGGAAAATGTTCGTCGCTCCGCCAGTGTCCCACCCGATTGTAAATCGCGTAAATCCGCGCCGCGCCTTCTTTCACATGATTCGCGCGAATCACTTCCCGCAATTGCTCGCGCACTTTTTCCGCTTCGAAAGGAAGCGGGCAATGCGTTCGCGCCGCATCTTTCTCCAGCCGTTTCCAGTGCCGCTCAAACGCGAAAAGCTCGCCATCGAAGACGTGCAGCGTCGTGAACAATCCCCAGCCGTTCAGCAGTCCCGCTTGCCCGGGCGAAAGCCGTGCTTCCTCCATGGCCACAAGTTTGTCGTTGTGAAAAATGAATCGGTGCAGCATCCGTCCTCCGCTTTCTCCAGCCATTGTAGCGCATCCATGCGTCATGCGCGGGCGCGAACGTTTACCTCGCGCATCGCTCTTGGCGCGCCGGAAAATGTCTATGGAATCCGCAACACCGCCGCGCCGCGCACGCCGTCGCCCTTGAGCGCATTCAACGCCCGATTCGCTTCGCTCAGCTCGAAAACCTGCGTCTGCGTCCGAATGGGAATCTCCGCAGCCACGCGCAGAAAATCTTCGCCATCCTCTCGCGTATTGTTCGCCACGCTGCGTATCACGCGCTCGCCATAGAGCAGCTCATAATCGAATGACGGAATCGCGCTCATGTGAATCCCGCCCAGCACGAGCGTTCCGCCTTTCTTCAGCGCCGCGAGCGCCGCTGGTACAATCTCTCCCGCCGGCGCAAAAACAATCGCCGCATCCATCTTCTCCGGCGGCTCGGCCACCGTTCCTCCCGCCCACGCCGCGCCCAGCTCAAGCGCGAGCTGTTGATGTTTCGCTTCGCGCGTGCACGCAAAAACTTCCGCGCCCCAATGCCGCGCCACTTGAATTGCAATATGCGCCGCCGCGCCGAAGCCGTAAAACGCCAGCCGCTGTCCCTTCTGTATTCCTGAAATCCGCAGGCAGCGAAATCCGATAATCCCTGCGCACAGCAGCGGCGCCGCCTGCTCGTCGCTGAAGCTCGCGGGAATCTCATACACGAAATCTTCCACGCCGATCGCGTACTGCGCGTAGCCGCCGTCCACCGTATATCCCGTAAAGTTCGCGCGTTCGCAGAGATTTTCCTTCCCCGCGCGGCAGAATTCGCATTCGTGGCACGTGCTGTGCAGCCACGCGATTCCCACGCGGTCACCCGCGCGAAAGCGCGTCACGCCCGGCCCTGATTTTTCGATTTTGCCCACGATCTGGTGCCCGGGAATAATCGGCGATTTTCGCGCCGGCAATTCGCCTTCGATGACGTGCAAATCCGTGCGGCACACTCCGCACGCCGAGACGCGCACGAGCACTTCGCCTCGTCCCGGCTGCGGTTCGGGTGCATCCGCAAACGCAAGTGGATTCGTGTTGACTGGCGCAGGCGCGCGCAGCATGCAGGCTTTCATGGTTTTCTTCGCTTGAAAAATTCTCGATGGCAGGTCATTTTGAATTTTCCGAATCGCGACACGAGAAGTCGCAATTCACGCGGACCCTCTGCCCGATTTCCGCGCAGAGGTCTTCTTCAAATCGCCTTGATTCGCTCCGCGGGCACTTCCACTTCATTCACTCCCTTGAACGAAAACATCAGCCGCACCAGATACTTCGGCGGATTCTCCGACGTTTGCCGCACGATATTCCCCACCGCATCCGTCACCGCCGCATGAAATAGCACGCCTTTCGCCTCGATTCCCGCCAGATTCGCCCGCACTCGCTGCCCTTCTTCGAACATTTCGTCCTTCCTCGTCTTCAATTCTCCGCCCCGCTCCCCTTTTTTGCAACGCGCAGCCGCTCGCCGCGGCTTAACGCCTAACGCTGTCATTCCGAGTGAGTCCTGAGCGTCTCTTGCGAAGGGCGACGAGGAACCTGCTGTTTCCTCTTTGGAGCGCGGCGGTACGCCTCGCGGATTCCGGCTTGCCTGCCGTGGCGGGCGAGGCCGGAACCTGCCTGCCGCGCTGGCTCTCAGCCTGTGTGTTGTTGCCGTTCGTAGGGGCGCTGCTTGCTGCGCCCGCGCGACTCAGCAAGTCGCGTTCAGTGGCGTTCTTCGTTCTCACCCCGCGCCTGCCCGGGGCAGTGCCCACCCGGGCGGACGACTCCTCGAGTCGCGTCTCCCCACCAACCGTAGCGCCGACCTTCAGGCACTTGCCTTTCAGGAGGGCACGGCTTCAGCCGTGCCGTAAACACGCTCCAAACGCCCGTTTCCTTTTGCGCTTCTTCATCCCCGCATCGCTTTTTGCAAGCATTGCAAGGACACAGCTCTCGAGAATAATCACGATACCATCGAAAACAGCGATATCTATACTGCAGAGGCCATGTACTCCGAACGAATCTATCGCGAGTTCGTGGACGAGATGCACAAGCAGTACCCGTTCGTCGAAAATCTCTTCGAGGTTCTGCGCCGCCTCGGACACGAGCGCTTTACCTACACCAAATTCGAGCAGGAATTCGCACGAGCCGGAATTTCAGCGGTTGATGCTCAAACCGCGGTTAAGATTCTCTTTGAGTATTCGATCGTCGGAACCCTGAGAATCGGCGGCAGCACAGGTGGTTCGACGCTGGAACTCAAGTACAGTGACCCTCTAATCCAAATCGATCTCTCAAAAGAAATCGTGGTCCACCCAGCGCTAAAGAAGCACCTCAAGCTGGTAGAAAAGCGGTCGCGGAAAATTAAGGTCGACGTATAACGCACCGCGCAATATTTATCCTTGACTTTTAGTTAACTCTATGGTACACAGTAGATAGCAGCCTGGAAAATCCAGGCTGCAAACGATAGCGCTGGAAGTATGCCAGGCCACGGCGACGTGGCCTTTTCGCTTTTTATGCGCTTTAGGAGATTCTAATCGCTAGAGATATGAATTATTAGAACTCGATGCAACTCACACAAAACAAACAACGGGAAGTCGTTCTAATCGCTGATTCTTTCGGTTTTTTGAAAAACTTTGCGATTTCGGACACTCGCCTCCGTCCCTCCTCGCGCCGTGGGTTTGGCTCGCCACTAAGCCGGGCCCCAGCGCGCCGTAGCCTCTGGCGAAGGCGGGCTAATCGAGTTTCTATGGGAAATAAGAACCTCATGCAACTCGCACAAAACAGGGCATCGGAGCTATTTCTAATCGAGTTTTTTCGCGATTTTTTTCGTGTCTCTGTCCGTTCTCGGACACTCGCTCCCCGTTCTGATCTAAATTCACCAGCCACCTTCCCCGCCGCGCCATTTCGCGCCATAATCGGCGCGCACCGAAACTCAGCCCGAGGCCGCGACTTGCCCGAATCGCTCAAGAATGATTCTCTGAAACAAACTCTCGACGCCTACGACGCTTGCGCCCCGCTCGCCGAGGCCTTCACGATCCCCGCTTCGTGGTACATCGATTCGCGCGTCGCCGAACTCGAAAGTCAATCCGTCTTTGGCCGCACGTGGCAGGCTGTCGGCCGGTTGGATCAAGTTGCCGCGCACGGCCAATTTTTCACCGTAGATCTCGCCGGCGAACCCATCGTCGTCGTGCGCAGCGCCGATGGCGAACTTCGCGCCTTCTACAACGTCTGCCGCCACCACGCCGCCGCCGTCGTCACCGAAGCGCAAGGAAGCGCCGCGAATTTCCGCTGCCCGTATCATGGCTGGACTTACGGCACCGATGGCGCATTGAAAGGCACGCCCGATTTCGATGGCGTCTGCAATTTCGATCGCGCGAAAAACGGCCTCGTTCCCGTTCGCGTCGCCGCTTGGGAAAAATTCGTCTTCGTCAATCTCGACGCGCACGCCGCGCCGCTCGAAGAATTTCTCGGCGGTCTTGTCGCGCGCGCGAAGCCGCTCGGTCTCGGCTCGCTGCATTTTTTCGAGCGCCGCGTGTACGATTTGAACTGCAACTGGAAAGTTTACGTCGACAATTATCTCGACGGCGGCTATCACGTCCCGCATCTGCACAAAGGCCTGAACAGCGTTCTCGATTATGCGAACTACACCATTGAAAATGAGGACCGCTTCTGCCTGCAATCGAGCCCTATGGAAACTTCCGGCGCCTCCGCCGATCCCGACGCGGTCGCTACGCGCCAGGGCAATCGCGCCAATTATTTCTGGCAATATCCGAATTTCATGCTCAATTGGTATGAAGGCTATCTCGATACGAACCTTGTCTTGCCGCTTTCCGTGGACCGCTGCCGCGTCATCTTCGATTTTTATTTCGCAGCCACAAATGACGCCGCAAAGGAATACAATCGCCAGAGCATCGCCGTGAGCCATCGCGTGCAGGAAGAGGACGTGGACATCTGCGAATCGGTGCAGCGCGGCCTGCATTCCCGCGCCTATCGCGCCGGAAGGCTTTCCGTCCGCCGTGAGGCAGGCGAGCATCTGTTTCATCGGTTGCTCGCCGCGGACTTGCGAGCCGCCATGAAGGAATAATGCGAGCGAATCAATAGGGAGAACGACCATGGACGCAAAAGCAGGAGCGCAAGAGCGATTTCGGCAGTCAGAAAAAAAGCTTCTCGACTTGAGCCATCGCATCCACGCGCATCCGGAGCTTGGCTTCGAAGAAGAAAAAGCCGCCGCATGGCTCGCCGATGAACTGGCTGATGCTGGCTTCGACGTAAAGCGCAACATCTGCGATCTCCCCACGGCTTTTTCTGCGCGCGCCGGAAACGGGCCTCTGCATGTCGCCATCTGCGCGGAATACGATTGCCTGCCGGCCATCGGCCACGCCTGCGGCCACAACATCATCGCCGCGATGGCTGTCGGCGCAGGAATTGCTGCGGCGAAAGTCGCGAATGACGTCGGCCTCACGGTCACTGTCATCGGCACGCCTGCCGAGGAAGTCGGCAACGCCAGCGGCAAAATCATTCTCCTCGAGCGCGGCGCGTTCGTGGGAATGCACGCCGCCATGATGGTTCATCCCGCGCCCATGGAAATGCTGGAAGCGCATCTCATCGCCGCGTCCATCTTTGACGTTTATTACACCGGAAAAGAAGCGCATTCCTCGGCGTTCCCTGAAATGGGCATCAACGCCGCCGATGCGCTCACGGTCGCGCAAACTTCCATTGGACTCTTGCGCCAGCATTTGCGTCCCACCGATCGCGTGCACGGAATCATCACGCACGGCGGCGACGCACCTAATGTCGTTCCCGCGCACACTTCCGCGAAATATATGGTCCGCGCGGAAAATATTCAGGAACTCGACGACGTGCGCACGAAAGTGCATCGCTGCTTCGAGGCGGGCGCCATCGCCACCGGCGCGAAGCTCGAAATTCGCGGCGGTGACAAACCTTATGCCGACGTCAAGTACGACCACGAAATCGGCTTGATTTACAAACGCAACGCGGAAACGCTCGGCCGCAAATTCCCCGAGATGACGCCCATGATGCAGCGCATGGCCGCTTCCACGGACATGGGAAATGTTTCTTACGCCATTCCGTCCATCCATCCGATGATCGGAATTAATTCTTTCCCGGCCGCGAATCATCAGCCGGAATTCACTGCACATTGCGTCACGCCGGACGCTGACAAAGCCGTGCTCGATGGCGGCCTGGCGATGGCCTGGACGGCGATTGAAATGGCCACGAACACCGCGCTGTGTGCACGGCTCGCAAAATCCGCAGGCGCTCGTGCCAGCGCATAAATGCAAGGGAATGAAGGATGAATCGCGGAGCTATTTTTTCTCGAGCAGCGGCGTCCAGCGCGAGAGATGGTTCAGCGAAGCGGTGTGCGTGTGATCGAGCTCAAGCGGTGTGACGGAAATCGCACCGTCGCGAATCGCTGCATAATCCGTATCCGGCTCGATGTCCTCGGTAAGTTTTTGCTCGTGCAGCCAATAGTAAGTTCGGCCGCGCGGATCTTCGCCGCGCTCAAGAACGTTGCGCGTGATTTTCGGCGATTGCCGCGTGAACCGCACCGCGCCCGTACACGGATTCGGCACGTTGACGTTCAGCAGCACTCCTGGCGGCAATCCTTCTTTTAAGACGACGGGCGCGAGCCGCGCTATGAATTCCGCCGCGGGTTTGTAATCGAACTCTCTCGCTCGCGCCGCCACGGAAATCGCAATCGCCGGAACGTGATTGATCGCCGCCTCCATCGCCGCGCCGACTGTCCCGGAGTAATAAATATTTTCGCCGAGATTCGCGCCACGATTGATTCCGGAGACGACCAAGTCCGGGCGCTGCGGCAAGAGCGTGTGAAACGCAAGAATCATGGCGTCCGCCGGCGTGCCTTCGACGGACCATTCGCGCTCCGCGACTTGCTCGCAGAAAATCGGCTGGCGCAGCGTGAGCGATTGCGCTGTTGCGCTGCGCTCGTGCGACGGCGCGACAACGATCACTGTGCCGACCGATTGCAGCGCGTGAACAAGCGCGCGCAGACCGTGCGCGGAGATGCCGTCGTCGTTGGTCACCAAAATATTGGGCATGAAAAGATTATGCAACAGCCGGAGGGGCGAACCGGTGAAATTATTGCTGTCGGCAAAGAATGGTCGGGACGACTGGATTCGAACCAGCGACCTCACGCACCCCAAGCGTGCGCGCTACCAGGCTGCGCCACGTCCCGACAACAAGCAAAAATAGCGTATCACCGCGGTTCGAGAAGGGTCAAGATAGCGAGAAGCTCTTCGCGGAGATCGAGCAACAATTTTCGCTGCGCGCGCGAAAGTTCGTGATCGCGTTCGCGCTCGCGTGCGGGAGGCGCAACGGATTCGGCAACGGCGCTTGCATCGGCAGTTCCGTTTTGTTCAGCAAGATGACGGCGCGCGCCGGCAATCGTGAATCCTTCGTCATAGAGCAGGCGCTTGATTTCGAAAACGCTCTCGATGTCTTCACGGCGGTACATGCGATGGCCGCTCGAGCTTTTCACCGGCTGCAGCGTCGGAAATTCCGTTTCCCAGTAACGTAAGACGAACGCCTTTGTTCCTGTCAGGCGGCTGACTTCACCGATGCGAAACAGGCTTTTGTCAGGAATTGCTGGCGCGTGTTGGGCCGCCGTGGCCATCTGGCTTGTCCGTGCTCTCTCGTTATCGTAGACCGATTCCGCGCGGTGTCAACCCTTGACAAGCACGTGGAACGGATGCGCCTGCGTCACGATCCCGGCGCGAGATCCACCGTGGGCAGGAATTTCGGCGGCTTGCGAACGTGCGTGGTTTGTTCGAAAGCGTAAGCGATTTTAATCAAAGCAGATTCACTCCAGGCGCGGCCGAAAAAGGAAATTCCCACGGGCAAGCCAAAAATGAAACCCGCCGGAACGGTGACATGGGGATAGCCCGCGACGGCGGGAAGAGAAGAGCTTCCGCCGAAGCCGTGGTCGCCGTCGACAAGATCCGTGACCCAGGTGGGACCTGCGGTCGGAGCGATCAGCGCGTCGAGATTGTGCTTATTCATCGCGGCGTCGATTCCCTCCTCGCGCGCGAGGCGATGATTTTTTTCAAGCGCATCGAGATAGGCTTTATCCGTGAGCGGGCCGCGCTTCTCCGATTCGATCATTATATTTTGGCCGAAGTAGAGAAGCTCTTTATCGGAATTCCGCTCGTTGAATTCGATGATGTCCTGGAGCGAATGCATGGGTGCATTGGGAAATTGTGCGAAATAGGCGCGCATGTCGGATTTGAATTCGTATTGCAGAACGGTATTTTCGTTTTCTCCGAGTTTACCAAGGGAGGAAATTTCGACGGGGTCGATCAGGACGGCGCCTTCGCTTTTGATTGCGTCGAGCGCACTTTTCATAATGGGCGCGAGCTTTTCGCTGAAGCCGAAGAGTTCTCGTACTACGCCGATGCGCGCGCCGCGCAAACCAGAGCGATCGAGAAATTTCGTGTAATCCGGCTCGGCTTTGCGCGCCGGATTTTTTGTGGCTGGGTCATCGGGATCGACGCTGGCAATCGCGCTCAGCAAGGCGGCGGCATCAGCGACGGTGCGGCAGATCGGCCCGGCAGTATCCTGGCTGTGCGAAATGGGAATGATTCCGGCGCGGCTGACGAGACCAACCGTCGGCTTGATTCCGACGACGCCATTGGCAGAAGACGGACAAACGACCGAACCATCGGTTTCCGTTCCGATGGTGATGGCGGCGAGATTTGCCGAAGCCGCGGCGCCTGAGCCGGAGCTCGAGCCGCAGGGATTGCGATCAATGGCGTAAGGATTGTGCGTCTGGCCGCCGCGTCCGCTCCAGCCGCTCGAAGAATGACGCGAACGAAAATTCGCCCATTCGCTGAGATTCGTTTTGCCGAGAATCACGGCGCCACCTTCGCGCAGCCGCCGCGCAACTCCAGAATCTTTTGTGGGAGTGAAACCGGAAAGCGCGAGCGAACCTGCGGTGGTCATCATGCGGTCGGCGGTGCCGATGTTGTCCTTGATGAGCACCGGAATGCCGTGGAGCGGGCCGCGCGGGCCTTTGCTCTTGCGCTCGGCATCGAGCGAATCGGCAATGGAAAGCGCGTCAGGATTGAGTTCGATGACGGAATTGACGCCCGGGCCTTGCTTGTCGATTTCCGCGATGCGGTCGAGATACTTCTGCACGATGGAATGAGCCGTAAATTTCCCCGAACTTATGCCGCCCTGAAGTTCAGCGACGGTAATTTCGTCCAACTCGAATGGCTTTATCTCCCAAGACTGTGCTGGTTCACTCCCGCGTGCGGCGAGCGCCGGAGCGACGACGGATGCCGCGCCAATGGCTGCAGCAGAGCCGAGAAATTTTCGACGACTCAATTGGGAACCTGTACGTTTCGAGTTTTTTGCGCTCAAAGGCTGACTTCTTTTGCAAAATCGCCGCGGTAACGCGGCGAAGGCGAATTGTCGTTTCACGCCAGGCGATTGTAAGCAAAACATCCGCGGAATTCACGGGCAATGTTGCAGGAACCGATCAAACGGAGCGATCCGCGCGCGCAGAGCGGCGCGTGCGCTGCTTGACGCGCTGCTGAAAACGGATCGGCGTACCGGTGAAATCGAATTTCTTGCGCAACTGATTTTCCAGGAAGCGCTCGTAGCTGAAATGCAGGCGGCGAATCTGATTGGTGAACAAAACAAACGTGGGCGGAGCGACGGAAGCCTGGGTGACGTAATAGATTTTGATTTTGCGTTCGGCTGGCGATGTGCCGCGTTCGAGATCCACTCCGGCGAGCCAGCGATTGATTTCGCCGGTGGAAATGCGGCGCTGACGCGAGGCGACCACATGGTCGATAAGTGCGAAAAGTCCGCTGGTGCGCTCGCCGGTGAGGGCAGAAAGAAAAATAATGGGAGCGTAGTCGAGGAATTTCAATTTCGCGCGAATGAGTTTTTCGTAGTCGGCCATGAGCTTTTGCGGATTCAGGCGCGGCTGGCTCGCTTTCGATTTGCTTTCTTCCGCAGCGCGCTCGCTGGCTGCGGCGAGAGCGAGGTCCCATTTATTGACCACAACAATCAAGGCGCTGCCGGACTGCTGCGTGTAGCTGGCGATGGTGGCGTCGTGCGAAGTGACACCGAGTGAGCCATCAATGACCAGGAGGGCGACGTCTGCGCGTTCGAGATGCCGCCGTGCCATGACGACGCTGAGCTTTTCGGCGACGAGGCGCGTCTTGCCTTTGCGGCGGATGCCGGCTGTGTCGAGGAAGCGGTACATTTTGCCGCTGCGTTCGACGACGGTGTCGACGGCGTCGCGCGTCGTGCCAGGCTCGGAAGAAACAATCGAGCGCTCTTCGCCGACCATGCGATTGAGGAGCGTGGATTTGCCGACGTTCGGCCGTCCGACAATGGCGACATTGATTTCCGGTGGCGGAGCAGGAGCGGAGCCCGCGGGAAAATCTGCAGTGAGCGCGTCGAGCAGTTCGTCGATGCCGAAACCGTGCTCGGAGGAGACTGGAAAAACTTTCTCGCCCAATTCGTAGAAAGGCGCGGCGAGCGCCATTTGCTTCGGCGAATCGACTTTGTTAGCGACAATGACGGGCGGTTTGCCGGCGCGGCGGAGAAGCTGAGCGAGTTCGAGATCGAGCGGAACGAGGCCAGCGCGCGCGTCCGTGACGAGCAAAACCTGCGTGGCATTTTCGATGGCGACTTTCGCCTGACGCAGAATTTCTCCGGGGATTCCGGCTTTTTCTTCGGGAACGATGCCGCCGGTGTCGACGACTTCAAAGGGCTTGCCTTCCCATTCGGCAGCGCCGTAGATGCGATCGCGCGTGATACCGGGTTCGTCGGTGACGATGGAGCGGCGCGTGCCGGTGAGGCGGTTGAAGAGCGTCGATTTGCCCACGTTGGGGCGTCCGACGATGACGATGGATGGCAATGCAGCGTTCATTATGATTCGCGCGACAGAGACGCGATCTCTTACCCTATCACGACGGAGGAGAATGCGCTGCGCTATGCTATTTTAGCTGTTTGCGGTGCGCGCGCCCAAATCTCCACAAAGAACGAGATGCCGAAACGAGCGACAAGCGAAGCGAAAGCGCCCATCACCATGGCCGATATTTTCGGCCTGGGCGGCATGTTGGAGAAATGCCATCCCGGATACGAATTTCGCCGATCGCAGCTCGAAATGGCGGAAATGGCCGATGAAGCTTTCCAAAAGCATCAGCACGCGCTGATCGAAGCCGGAACCGGCACGGGGAAAACGCTTGCGTACCTGATTCCCGCGATTCGCAGCGGGCGGCGCGTGGTGATCTCCACGGCGACAAAATCGTTGCAGGAACAGCTCTTCCAGAAAGACATTCCCTTTTTGCGGAAGCACTTCGCGCCAGAACTGAAAGTGGCGCTGATGAAAGGGCGGAACAACTTCGTGTGCCGTGAGAAGGTGCGCTTGATGGCGCATCAGCCGGTGCTGCGCGGCATGGACGAAGTCGAATGGTTCACGCAGATCCGCGACTGGGAAAGACTGACGGAGACGGGTGACCGCGCAGAACTGAATTTCCTGCCGGACGATGCAGAGCTTTGGAACCGCATCGACGCGCGCAAGGAAACTTGCACGGGGCAGAAGTGCGCGCAGTTTCAGCAGTGTTTTCTGACGGCCATGCGGCAGCGCGCGCAGGAAGCGGAGGTGATCATCGTGAATCATCATCTGTTTTTCGCGGACCTAGCGCTGCGGCAGGATGATTTCGGCTCGATTTTGCCCGAATACGCGGCGGTGATTTTCGACGAAGCACACGAAATCGAGGATGTGGCCAGCGATTATTTCGGCCGGGAGATTTCGAGCTACAAATTCGACGAACTGGTGCGCGACGGCGAGCAGATGCTGCGGATGGTCAACGCCGCGACGACGGCGACGCGCCGGCCGCTGGCGCAGGTGCGCGAGCGCGCGCATGCGTTTTTCGAAAGGTTTCCCGAGCGCGAAGGGCGCTTTCCTTTCGAGCCAGCTGCGCGTGGAGCGTTTCTCGAGCAGAATCGCGAAGAGTACGACGGGCTCGCGGCGGCACTGAAGCGGCTGGAAGCGGAACTCGCGGCGCTCAATCCCAAACCCGAAGAAGTGGTGAACGTCGCGCGGCGCGCGGCGGAATTGCGGCGCGAGCTGGCGTTTCTGCTCGAGAGCGAGGAAAAGGGATACGTCTACTGGTACGAGCGGCGCGGAAAAGGCGTTTATCTGGTGGCAACGCCGATCGACGTCAGCGAAATTCTGCGCGAAAAGCTTTTCGAACGCTTCGACACGATTGTGCTGACCTCGGCGACGCTCGCCGTAGGGGGCCGCTTCGACTACGTGAAGCACCGGCTGGGAATTGCGGCGGCGCGCGAGGAAGTGCTGCCGGCGGAGTTCGATTACAAAAGCCAGGCGCAACTTTACATTCCCAAAATGCTGCCCGACATTCGCCACGCAAATTTTGCGGCGCGCGCGTCCGAGGAAATTGCCCAAATTCTGAAGCTGACGCGCGGGCGGGCATTCTGCCTCTTTACCAGCTATGCGCAAATGCGGGAAATCCATGAGCGACTTGCCGGCGTGATTCCGTATCCGATCTTATTGCAGGGAACAGGACCGCGGATGGCGCTGCTCGAGCGATTCAAGACGACGCCGGGAGCAGTGCTGCTGGCGACGGCGAGCTTCTGGCAGGGCGTGGACGTGCCCGGCTCGCAGCTCTCCTGCGTGATTATCGACCGGCTGCCGTTCGCCGTGCCGTCGGATCCCATCGTTGCCGCGCGCGTGAAAGCGCTGCAGGAGGACGGGCAGAATCCGTTCGCCGAATACCAAGTGCCGAAAGCAGTGCTTTCGCTCAAGCAGGGATTCGGAAGGCTGATTCGCTCGCGCAGCGACCGCGGCGTTTTGGCGATTCTCGACAACCGCATCGAGCGCATGCAGTATGGTAGAATTTTCTTGGACTCGCTGCCCGAATACACCCTTACGCATGACCTTGCCGAAGTGGCGCGCTTCACGGCGGATCTCTGAGCCGGCCGGGCGTGCGCGGGATGAATGGCGCGGAGCAAAGGTAACGGCTAGATCGCATGTATGAGATCAGCGTTGACGAAGGATTTGCCGCGGGCCATTACCTGCGCGGATACAAGGGCAAGTGCGAAAACCAGCACGGGCACAACTATCGCGTGCGCATCACGCTGGCAGGTGAGAAACTCGATCCCACCGGATTGCTCTACGATTTTGTGCATCTGAAGCAGATCATTCAGAGCGTGATTCGCTCGCTCGACCACAAAAACCTGAACGATTTCGCGCCTTTCGACAAGGTGAATCCCTCGGCAGAGAACATCGCGCGCCACATTTACGATGAAACATCCAGGCAGATGCATGCGTCTCCCAATGGGGCGAGGATATCGAGCGTGACGGTCTGGGAAACCGACACGAGCGCGGCGACTTTCCGGCCGTGATCTGCGGGGTGAGAGCATGAATCGCGCATTCGTCATCATTGCCGTGCCCGCCTTCATTGTTTCGTTTTTCTGGCTCTATTACGGTTATGGAATCACCGCGGCAGTCATCGTGATCATCCTGGAATTGGCCGCGGCGATTGGCGGCGTAATTTATCTGCGGCGGAAAGCTGCACGCGCGGCGGGCCGCTGAAGCGCGGCGGAAATTGCAATGATGCATATCACCGAAATTTTCAAGTCAATCCAGGGCGAAAGCAGCTACGCGGGGCTTCCGTGCATTTTCGTGCGGCTAACCGGCTGCAATCTTCGGTGCACATGGTGCGACACAGCGTATGCGTTTCACGGCGGAACGAAGCACAGCCTCGATGAAGTGGTGGGCCGCATAAAAGAATTCTCCCGGGGCGCGAACGGAGCAGGCGATGTTCGATTGGTGGAAATCACTGGCGGGGAGCCGCTTTTGCAACCGGAAACGCCGGAACTGGCGCGGCGTCTTCTTGCCGAAGGCTATATCGTACTGATTGAAACCAGCGGCGAAAAAGACGTAAGCGCGCTGCCGCGAGAAGTTGTCAAGATCGTGGACGTGAAGTGCCCGGATTCCGGCGAATTCGGGACGTTTCGCCTGGCGAATCTTGAAGCGCTCGGACGCAAGGACGAAGTGAAATTTGTGATTGCCAGCCGGCGCGATTACGAATTTGCGCGGCAATTCGTGGCCGAACACGGCCTGGCCGAAAAAGTCCACGAAATTCTGTTTTCGCCAGTGTTTGCCGATCCGGAAGGGACATGGCCGGCGATGGACACTCGGGCACTCGCGGAATGGATTTTGGCGGATAATCTTCCTGTGCGGCTGGGATTGCAACTGCACAAGTTTATCTGGGATCCGGCGATGCACGGCGTGTAGAATTCGGCCGTAACGCACGGCGGAGAGCCACGAAGGATAGAATGGCAAAGATGGAAAAATCAAAGGCTGTAGTGCTGCTGAGCGGAGGAATGGACTCCTGCGTGACAACGGCCATTGCAAACCAGACGCACTCTCTGGCGCTGCTGCACGCGACCTACGGACAGCGCACAGAAGTGCGCGAGCGGCGCGCATTCGAGGAGATCGCCGATTTTTATCGCGTACAGGTGCACGACCGGCTCGTCGTGCGGCTCGACGCGCTGCGGGAAATCGGCGGCTCCGCGCTCACGGACCGGGACATCCCCGTGCCGGAGGATTTACCGGAGAATTCGGCGATTCCGGTCACGTACGTGCCGTTTCGCAATGCGCATTTTCTCGCTGCGGCGGTGAGCTGGGCGGAGGTGATTGGCGCCAGCGCGATTTTCGTCGGCGCCGTGTGGGAAGATAGCTCCGGCTATCCGGATTGCCGGCCAGAGTATTACGCCGCGTATTCAGAAGTGATCCGCGCTGGGACGAAGCCGGAGACGCATATCGAAATCGTCACGCCAGTGATCCACATGCGCAAGAGCGAAATCGTGCGCAAGGGAATGGAGCTGGGGGCGCCCCTCGATCGCACCTGGTCGTGCTATCAATCCGAGGAGGAAGCATGCGGCGTCTGCGATAGTTGCCGCTTGCGACTGCGCGCCTTCGCGGAGGCGGAATTTCCAGACTCCATCGCGTATCGGGCGCCAGTTGCGCGATAATGCGATGAGGCATCTAAAGAACTCAGAGTGAAGGAGTGGCGCCATGAAAAATTGGATTTTAAGGTTTAGCGCGCTGGCCCTGCTGATTGCGCCGGTCTTCCTGCTGGCGACGGTGGCGATGGGGCAGAACAATTCGATCCTGAAAGGACAGGTGCTTGATTTCGACGGTAATCCGTGGCCCGATGTGCCGGTGATCATCACCAACGACGCTACAGGACAGGTGTACAACACGAAAACCGACGCGACTGGCAATTATATCCAGCAAAATCTCGCTCCAGGCAAATACACGATTAATTTCAAGAACAGCCTCGTGAACTACTCGACTGAGGTCGCCCTGGGAGCGGGGGATAACAACCCGGAGAACATCAATTTCAAGGATATCGCGGCAAAATCCGGTTATGACGTTAATGCTCTGAAAAAAGCCAAGGAGAAAAATGCCAAGGCAAACGAAATGGCGGCGCACTTCAAGGCTGGCAGAGCGGCTATGGACGATGCCGATGCTGTCAAGCAACAACTGTCAACGGCAACGGCGGATCAAAAGAGCACGCTGCAAGCCAAACTGACCGCCGACTATCAGACCGCCATCACCGAATTTGAGGCCGCGCAGCAATCCGCTCCGGAAGGAGACAAGAACCTCAGCGTGATTTACGCCAATCTTGGCATCGCGTACGATGGAGGCGGCAAGTACGATCAGGCTGTGGATAACCTCCAGAAGTCCAACGACTTGAAACCGGATCCGGGAACCTATGCGCAATTGGGGACGGATTTGGCTCGGCAAGGAAAAATGTCAGACGCCGGCGCGGCGTGCGACAAGGCCGGCTCATTGGATCCGACGAACAAAACGGCCGGAGCGGACTGCTACAAGAACATCGCTATCGTGCTGACGAATTCAAATAAAATGGTAGATGCGATTGGCCCTCTTCAAAAAGCATCGCAACTGAATCCGAATGACGCCCTTGTCTGGTACCTGCTGGGGAATTGCCTGATGAACGAGATCAGCACGAAAAAAGAAGGTGGCAAGGAAGTCGCCGTTATTCCCCCGGGCGCAGCCGAAGCATATCAAACGTATCTAAAACTCGAACCGAACGGGCCTCATGCGGCCGAAGCAAAGGCAAGCCTCCAGACAATTGAGCAGTTGAAAGGCTCCGGCGCGTCTCAAAACAATTAAGGATCACTAATCGCCTCGCAATGCAAACGGGCGACGCACGAAAAATGCGCCGCCCGTTTTTTTTACCATTCTCGTGAAATTCCGCCACGCAGCTCATCTGCCGAAATTTCCTCGCCGCTCGACCGCGCGCCTCGACAGTGCTATGCTTTGCACATTTCAGTCGCACGACGGGAGGCGGGACGTGGCACAGGCGGCATCGACTTACCTGGGAGAGCAGCGGCGACGAAACTCGCGCATTGATCAGGCGGTTCCCGTAATTGTCCGCGGCGTCGATTTGCTGGGACAACCATTCGAAGAACGCACCGCGACGCAAAACGTCAGCTTTCATGGCTGCCGTTACGCATCGAAACATCATCTTCCGAAAAATACGTGGCTCACGCTGGAGATTCCGTCTGGATACGGGCAGAAGGGCCCCTACTGTGCGCGTGTGCGCGTCGCCTGGATTCAGCGGCCGCGAACCCTGCGGGATTTGTTTCAAGTCGGCGCGGAGATGGAATCCGGCGGCAACGTCTGGGGAGTTTCTTTTCCGCCCGACGATTGGACCAGCACTGCAGATGCTCTGGGGACACCGGGGAAACCCGAAGCCGTGCCTGCGATCGTGGCGGATCAGGCCTCGCTCCTTACGCCCGAGGAAGAAAAAGATGCGTCGCTGGAATCCTATTTGGCGAATGCGTTTCACGCTTCGACAGGCTCCGCCTCGCGACCCGCAAAACCAGCTGCGGAATTGGGCGCGCTCGACAGTCCGCTCTTCGACGAGCTGCGCAGCCAGTTCCATACGCAATCGCAGAGAGCCATCGAGGAAGCGCGGGCTGTTGCGGAGCAAATCTCCAAGGACCACGCCTCGGAGCTGCATGCCGAACAAAAAACCACGGCGCAGGCTTTCTACGAAAAATGGCGGCAGGAATTTGAAAAAGGGCAGACAGACGTAAAAGATCAACTTTCCGCTGAATTGAGCCAGCAACTGGCGGCGCAGATCGCGCGCGTGAAGCAGGAAGTACACGAAAATCTGAGCACGACATGGGAAAACACAATCGAGCGAACGCATGCCGCGCTGATGGACTGGGAGCGCCGCGCGGAACGATTGCGCGAAGAATCGCGCATGGCCTCTCAAGAAGTCGCCGTGCAGTCCGAGCAGCGCATCGACGAAAAGTTGCGCCGGCAACTGGAGCATTTGCGGGAGGAATTCGCACCGAGGCAATCCGCCCGGGCGGCGGAAGAAAGAGTCCCGGCGCAAGCCGTGGCGATGCAAGAGCAATTTAAGTCGGAGGTCGCGCAGACTCGCGCCCAGTGGATCGAACTTCTTGAGTCGTCGCTCGATAGCGCCGCACAAAGGCTCGCCGGGCGCTTGTCGGAGACTTCTCAGCAAATGGTTCAGACAGCGGAGCACAGGCTCGCCTCGCGTGTCATCGAACTGCAGGAAGAATCGGGACTGAGCGCGGAGGCTGCGCGCGCTGCGCTGGAAGAAACCAAAACCGGCCTCGAGCGGGAAATCCGGAACGCAAAGACGTCGCTCGCGCAGATTCAAAAGGAAGCCGCACAATTTTCAGACTACTCGCGGCACCTGGAAGCCGCGAGCCAGGATAGCCTCAACGAGCTCAGGCAACGACTGGAAAACAGCGTTGCCAGCAGGATTGCGGAGATGGAGCACCAGGGTGCGGAACTGCAGGAGCAATTGATGACCCGCGCCGAAGATTTGCTGGCACAAGCGAATCAGCGCACCGTCAGCCGGACGATTGAGGAACTCAGCGCGAAGCTATCGCCGCAAATCGAACGCGCGTCGGACGCCGTTTACCAGCTTTCCGCGCGCGAAGAACAAGCCGAAGAAATTCTTCGGATTCATCGCGAGCGATTGCGCCAGGTGAGCGAACAGGTGCAGAAGGAAGCAGCCGCGCGCATGGCCGAGACGCTCAATGAACTCCACGCGAGCCTCGCCGCTGGAAACAAAGAATCGCTGTCGAAATGGAATGAGGAGCTCGCTGCCAGCGGAGCGCAAGCCTTGCAACAGGCTTCTGCGGCCCTCGAACAAACGGCCAGTGAAAAATTGCAGGCGGCCGCAGCGCAATTCGCAGAGCGCCTCGATTCCGCCAGGAGCGAATTGGCTCAGGCGGCGGAAGTGCATCTGGAATCCTCGAGGAACGAGTTTGCACGCCAGTCCGAAACGGCAGCCGCGGGATTCAGACATAATTTGCAAGATGCTTCATCGAACGCGCTGGCGATTTTTTCCGCAAGCTTGAGTGCGCAAGCAGAAGAGGAGCGCGCCCAGGGGATGGCTGCGACAGAGCGGCTGACCAAAAGCCTGGAAGCGCATGCGGAAACGACATTTGACGATTTCCGTCAGAGAATTTCCGCGCAGACCCAGGAAATCCTGGCGCAGTCGAGTCAGCGCCTCACCGCACAGTCGGAAGCGTCGCTCGAAACGCTCCGCGAGCGCGGCGAAAGCAACATCGCGGAATGGATGGAGAAACAGAAATCGTCCAGCGAAACGGCCTACAACGATTTCGAAGGGCGACTGCGCGCCACTTCCGATTCGCAATTGAATGCTTCCCTGCTGCAGCTCGACGAAATCGGGCGCGACCGCGTTGAATCGCTCGTGCGCACGGCGGAGGGTGCGATGCGCAAGGCCTGCTTCGACGCATTCGATGGGATGGCGCGCGCGATGAAGGAGAACTTGCTCGGCGCGGCGGAGTTGCCAGAATCGCAGCGTGCAACGTTGCCCGATGGCGACGTGCGCGAACACCGCGCGTCGGCGTGAGTGAGATCGCCGAACGCGTTTTGCGCGCGGCACTCGACAATCAACGTTTCGCTATCGCTTGCCAACAATCTCCGCGAGCGACTCCGCCACGTAGTCGACTTGCTCTTCCGACATCTCCGGGAAAAAGGGCAAAGCCAGAGCGCGCTCGCAGGCGCGCTCCGCGAGCGGGAAATCGCCAGTGCAATAACCGAGCGATGCGAGCGCTTTCTGGAGATGCAGCGGACGCGGATAATGAATGGCCGTGCCAATTCCATGGTCTTCCAGTTGCCGCTTCACTGCGTCTCGATTCTCAACGTACACAACAAAAAGATGATGCGCACTTTCGTCCCGCGGATCATCGCGCAGTAATTCCAAGTGCGCCCCCCTGAGGTTTCGGCGATATCGCTCCGCGAGCGATTCACGCCGCGCGGACCACTCATCGAGGCGGCGCAACTTCACGCGCAGGACCGCACCCTGGAATCCCTCCATGCGGTAGTTATATCCGATGAAGTCGTGAAAATAGCGGCGTGACTCGCCGTGGCTTCTTGCTGCGCGGCAATATTCCGCAATGTGATCCTCGTTCGTGACGACAGCGCCTCCTTCGCCATAAGCGCCGAGATTTTTCGAAGGATAGAAACTGAACGCGCCGGAGTCTCCAATCGCGCCGACACGGCGCGAGCGATAGCGCGCTCCATGCGCCTGGCAGGCGTCTTCAATCAACGCAAGCTTGCGCGGCTGCGCGATTTGCTTGAGCGCGTCCATGTCCGCCGGCCGGCCATACAAATGAATCGGCAGAATTGCCTTGGTACGCGGCGTGATCGCGCGTTCGACCAAGAGCGGATCAAGATTTGCCGTTGCTGGATCGATGTCAACAAATACCGTCTTCGCGCCCGTGTATGCAATCGCTTCGGCCGTGGCGATGAAGGTGTTGGGACTGGTGATGACTTCGTCATTCGGCCCAACGCCCGCAGCCAGCAGCGTCAGATGCAGCGCGCTCGTCCCGGAATTCACGGCGATGCAATGTTTGGCTTCGCAATAAGCCGCAAACTCTTCTTCGAACTTTGCGACTTCATCGCCGAGGCAAAAGCCCGTATTCGCGCAAACGCGGTCGAGCGCCGCCAGAATCTCCTCGCGCAAAGACGCATATTGCATCTTCAAATCGAAGTACGGAACTTTCATCATCGTTTTCACGCTTCCACTTTACTGTTTCTCGCGCCACCGATGCAAACGCGGAGAAGAACCCTGCTTTCTATTCGTGACCGCAGCAGCCCATGATAATCTTTATCTTTCGGAACCCGATGCCTCTCTCTCACGCGGCACAGGAACAATCGCGGACGCAAGGCGCTGCTTTCCCACAGGGTCAAGGGACTGCACCGACGCGACCGATGACGCTTTCCGTCGTCGTCGCCGCATATAATGAACGCAATTTCATCGAGGAAATTCTACGCCGAGTTCAAGCGGGCGGCCTCACCCATGAAATTCTTGTGGTTGATGATTGCTCGACCGATGGCACACGCGAATGGCTCGCAGAAATGCATCACCGCCAGCAAGCGGGCGAAACGCAAGCGGAGATTCTTGGGGGGAAGGCGCGGCTGCGGCTTGGCGAATTCCGATTTTTCTTTCAGGAACAGAATCAAGGTAAGGGCGCTGCTCTGCGCCGCGGATTTGCGGAAGCTACCGGCGATATTCTCCTCGTGCAGGATGCCGATCTCGAATACGACCCGCGCGATTATCCGAAGCTGCTTGAACCGATTCTCGACGGCCGCGCCGACGTTGTTTACGGCTCGCGATTTCTCGGCGGCCCTCAGCGCGTCCATTTTTTCTGGCATTACGTTGGAAATAAATTTCTGACGCTGCTTTCCGACATTCTGACAAACCTCAAAATCAGCGACATGGAGACCTGTTACAAAGTTTTCCGCAAGGAAGTGATTCAGAGTATGCATTTGCGCTCGAATCGCTTCGGATTCGAGCCTGAAGTGACCGCGCGAGTGGCCAGAGGCCGCTGGCGCGTCTACGAGGTGCCGATTTCCTATGCTGGCCGCTCCTATGAAGAAGGAAAAAAAATCACCTGGCGCGACGGCGTCGTCACGCTGTTGGCGATCTTGCGTTACCGGTTCTTCGACTGATAGCATCCGAATCGCGGCGAAACACATTCACAAGCCGAAGCCAAGAGGCACTCCATGAGGAACGCTCTTACACCAGACGCGGTGATTGTGGCGACGAAGGAACAGGTGTCGTGCGACCTGGGCGACGAAGCCGCGATTCTCGGGATGAAAAATAGCGTCTACTACGGCCTGAATCCTGTTGGCGCCGCGATTTGGCGCCTTTTGCAACGGCCGCGGAGCGTCAGCGAGCTTCGCGACGCTATCGCAAGCGAATACGATGTGAGCGCAAAGCAAGCCGAAGACGATATCTTGAATTTGATGCAGCAATTGATGAGCGAAGGATTGGTTGAATTCGCCGGCGAATCCCGCCGATTTTTTGCCGGGAGGCGCTCGAGCATTCTCGGGCGCTGAAGAATTGCATGCAGCAGGAAAAATCGCATGATGGGCGCGTGGCGCAGGTTCCGAACACTCTCCAACCGGCAACGACGCGACTTTTTCCGCGCTCTTTACTTGCTTCCTTTGGCCAGCGCCGTTCTGCGCATTCGCGATTTTCAGAACGTGCAAAGATCGCTCACCCGTTACCGCCAAGCGGAACATAAACGCGCGACGGACGACTCGTACTGCTTGCAAGAGGCCCGCAACTCTGCGCGGATGATCCAAGCCGCTTCTCGCTACGGCATCGCGAGAGGAAATTGTCTTTCCCGCTCGCTGGCGCTCTGCTGGCTGCTGCATCGCCGAGGAATCGCCGCCGAGCTGCACGTCGGCGGAAAGAAGGCGGGCGATGCGTTCGAGGCGCACGCGTGGGTGGAAGTTGTGGGTGTGGCGGTGAATGACGCTGAAGACGTCGTCGACCACTACGCTCGCTTCGACGCCCCGGTAACTCGCGAAATGCTCGAAGGCAAATGAGTGAGAAAACATGAGTGGGATTTGTGGCATCTCCATCTGCGACGGAGCGCAGGTCGATTCGGCACTGCTCGAGCGAATGACGCGCTTTCTTTCGTTTCGCGGGCCAGATGCACAGACCATGTGGACCGGCGCCTCCGTGGGATTCGGCTGCGCGCTCTTACGCACAACAAGCGAAGCAAAGCAGGAACGCCAGCCGGCTACCCTCGACGGAAAAACGTGGATTGTCGCTGACGCACGCATCGACGCACGCCGCGAATTGATCTCAGATCTTCGGTCGTGTGGCTGCGCGGCCGATTCTTCCTCTGGCAATTCAGAATTAATCCTCCATGCGTACGCGGCCTGGGGCGAAGCCTGTGTCGAGCGTCTGCTCGGCGATTTTGCGTTTGCGATTTGGGATGCCGGGCAACGGCGGCTTTTTTGCGCGCGAGATCACTTCGGCATCAAGCCCTTTTATTACGCCGAGCTGCCTGGCTGCCTGGTTTTCAGTAACACGCTCAATTGCATTCGCCTGCATCCGGCCGTGTCAAGCGAATTGAATGACGCAGCCATCGTGGACTTCCTGTTGTTCGGCCTGAACCGCGACGCCGCGTCGACATCGTTCCTCGAGATTCGCCGCCTGCCGCGCGCGCATGTGCTGTGCTGGTCTCGCGATGGCTTGCGTTTGCGCGAATACTGGCGTCCCCCGGCGAATGGCGCGATTCGCTACAACCGCCGCGAGGAATACATCGAGAACTTTCGCGAGCTTTTAAGTTTGGCGATTGAGGACCGGCTCACAACAAAAAAAATGGGAATTTTTTTGAGCGGCGGCCTCGATTCCTCGGCGATTGCTGCGCTGGCACGCAAGCTGCAGCGGGAAAAATATCCGTCGCTGCAGCTCTCCGCCTTCACGGCGACATTTGAAAGTATCCCTGATTCGGATGCGCCCGCCGCTCGCGCCGCGGCGGCGGCTCTGCAGATTCCCACCCATACGTGGACCGTGGATCGCCGGAGATTATTTGATGGCTGGGAGGAAGAAGGCTTGCGGTTTCCCGAGCCCCTTGATGACCCATTTGCCGCTGCATGGCTGGATTCGATGGGAATGATCGCACAAAACGTAAATGTTGCGCTCTACGGCGAAGGTTGCGACAACTTGCTCGCGTTCGAAATGGGAGCGCATTTTCGCGGTCTCTGGAAGGAAAGAAAATTGGTCCAGGCAGCATTCGATTTATCGGAGCATGTTCTTCAGCGATGGGTTGCGCCCGATGGCATGCGCGGGCCTCTGCGAAGATTCCGCGCCGCGTTTTCAAAAAGACGCGAAAATATCGACCTTTCTCGCTGGATTCATCCTGATCTGGCGGCGCGGCTGGATCTGGTGGATCGCCAGGAGAATGGCTTCTCGAATTCCCGCGAGAATGCCCACCCGGTTCATCCGCGCGCCTATGCCTCGCTTTTCTTGCCGCAATGGGAAAACATGTTCGAATATTTCGACGCGGGAACGACGCGCCAGCCAGTGGAAGTGCGCTATCCGTTTCTGGACCTCCGGCTCGTAAACTTTCTGCTCGCGATACCGGTGATGCCATGGTCATTCCGAAAGTACCTTCTGCGACGCGCGATGCGCGGCCTCCTGCCGGAAGCAATTCGCAAGCGCCCGAAAACTCCCTTGCGCAACGATCCGGCGGTCGTGGCACTGCAACACGGGCGCGGGCCAGAGCCACAGACTTCAAAACTCACAGAGGAGCTGCGCCAGTACGTCTCTGTTGACGAAATTCCGGCGCTGCGCGCAAGCGATGATCCGGAGCTGATCCATTTGAAGCTTCGCATCTTGAGCTTGAGTCATTGGCTCCAGTCAGTGAAACGTCTGAACCGGGAAGCGCACATGACGGCCCTGCATTACTCCTGAGAGCGGTCTCCCGACGAGAGCGAAGTGTGCACGCGGTGTGAATCCCAATTTTCAGAGTAGATTCTTGATGCCGTTGATACGTTCGGGGAATAAACGGCCGCCAATCCATAGAATTACAGCTTCTTTCGTTTGCTAAAAAAGCGATTCGGTATAAGATTCGCGTGAGAATCGTGGGTATGCGGAAAAAGAAAGATAAAGCGGCGAAGAAAAAGTACGCTTCCCCAGCCTTGAAAGTTTATGGCACTGTTCGCGATCTGACGCGCGCGGTTGGCCACCACGGCCAGAAAGATGGCGGCGCTTTCCGTAAGATCCGCACTCGTGTGTGAGGCCGCGTGGCTTCGCAGCCTATCAAACCCAGTCCTTCCGGAATAAATTCGATCAAGCAAATCTCCTATGAACTTTACGGTCTCCGTTTGGAGTGCGACCGCCGCATTCCCGGTCTCGTTCCCTGCAATCAGGATTCCATGCGCCCGGCGGATATTTTCGTGCACTCCTTCGTCGAAGATGCGTTCGCGGATGAAGACAATTCCGGAGACGAGTCTCTCTGGTATGTGACGGACATTCTGGATGCCAGCGGCAATCCCGCTCTGAAGATCTGGAAAAGGCAGCGAGACGGTAGCTATCGAATCCGCTATTGCGACGGCCCTAGTTTCCTCGTGGACGCCGCCGCCCGAAACATCTCCATCCATTGTCCAAAGACCATTTCGTTTGACGAGGCGGCTTTATTTTTCGTAGGTCCGGTCCTCGGCATTGTTCTGCGGCTTCGCGGCGTGTCGTGCCTTCACGCAAGCGCGGCCAGAATCGGCGATTCGGCGATTGCTTTTGTCGGTTGTGAGGGCGCTGGCAAATCCACGACGGCGGCTCTGTTCGCGCAAAAAGGCCACGCCATTTTGACTGACGACATTGTTGCGCTGTCCGAGCGCGCCGGCGAATTCATTGTTTCCCCAGCTTATCCCTACCTCAATCTCTGGCCAGAATCGGTCGCGATGCTTCACGGCCCCGTCGGCGCTGCCGGGGCTGTTCCGCGCGATGCGGACAAGCGTCAAATTCGCCTGGACGGCCGCGATTCCGCATTTCAGCGCGAAGCTCTGCCGCTGCGCGCCATTTATCTGCTTGCCCAACGATCCTCCGCGGCGGATGCGCCGAGAATCGAACCACTCAGTCCGCAGGACGCTCTCGTCGCGCTCGTCGCCAATACGTACGGCAATAAACTTCTCGATGCAAACATGCGCGCACAGGAATTCCGTTTTCTGGGGCGCCTCGTAGCCGCACTGCCGGTTCGCCGCCTGATTCCAGCGGAGAACCCATCGCTGTTGCCTCGCCTCTATCAGGCCGTGACCGAGGATTTCGTCGCAACCACTTCGCCCCGCTGATTTTATCCTTGCGCCATCGGAGAGCTTCGTAGCAGATTACGTTGCCGTGACTTCTTTATCCGCAGGTTTACGATCGCGTTTGGCGATCCTTTGTCTGGCCGGCCTATTTTCTCTGGCGACGATCTTTCAAGCCGGGAAGCTTTGCCTGGCGTGGTATTGGGGATGTTCGAACGATGTTTCCGAACAGCTTCGTGGCGCAAACCTCTTGCCCGGTGACGCCGAAGCCTGGGATCGTCTGGGCCAGGCCGTGCAGTGGAATTTCGATGCGCCCAATCCGAGTCTCGCCGTTTCTTACTATCGCAAAGCCGTGGCGGATGACCCGCGTTCCGCCGACAATTGGCTGAACCTCGCAAATGCTTACGAGGCGATTGGAAACGCGGCGGAGGCATCATCCGCGTACGAAGCCGCTCAGAGGGATTACCCCATTTCCGCCGATGTCGCCTGGAAATACGGGAACTTCCTTGTGCGCCAAGGACAAACAACGGAAGGGCTGCGCCAAATTCACGCCGCCATCGCGACCGATCCAAAATTGACGCCCCTGGCCATTTCGCAGATGTGGACCTTTGACCACGATGCGAATGTGATTCTCACGGATATTCTCCCGCCCGATCCGGCGGCGTTCTTTCAGGCGCTGGATTTCTTTTCCGCAAATCGAGACACTAGCGCGGCCATGATTGCATGGGACCGTATCATTGCTCTTCCGCGCCAGCATCCTTTGGACCTGAAGCGATCCTTCCCTTTTCTCGACTCTCTGATCGCTCAAGGAGACACCGCCGATATTCGCCGTGTTTGGCGCCAGGTTCTTTCCGCAGCCGGTTGGGACTCCACACCTCCAGAAGACGGTTCGCTCGTATGGAATGGCGGCTTTGAGTCTCCGATTGCCGATGGCGGGCTCGGCTGGCGCATTCAACAAACGCCGGGAGCGTACATCAGCGTGGATGCCGGAACGGCTCATTCCGGCACGCACTCCCTTCGTGTGGACTTCAGTGGGGGCATGAATCTGGATTTCTATAATGTTCAGGAATTTGTTCCTGTTCAGCCCAGCTCGCCCTATGTGTTTCAAGCCTTCCTGCGCACTGAGGCCATTTCCACGGAGAGCGGAATCGGCTTCGAAATCCTCGATCAACAACACAAGGAAGTGAACGTTCTAACTCCAAGTTTGACGGGCACAAATCCCTGGACCCCCGTACAAGCGAACATCTTGACCGGTCCCGACACAAAATTTCTCTGGATTCGCTTGCGGCGATTCCCCAGCAAGCGTTTCGATAACAAGCTCGGCGGCACAGTCTGGATCGACGACGTAACCTTGGTTCCTCGGGCCGCTGCAGCAGATAATTCTCGACCATGAAGACATTGCGCCTCGGGATCATCGTCCTTCTCGCGTTCGGCGTCCTGGCGTTCGGCGCCGTGGAAGTCTGGTCCGAGACTCTGCTGGAAGTGGGCGCCGCGTTTCTGTCGCTCTGGTGGGCTGTCCTGATCTTTCGCCATCGCGACCTGGAAATCCACTGGAACATAATCTTCTGGCCTCTTATAGCGTTTCTTGGCCTTGTTGTTGTTCAACTGTCATTCGGCCTGACGGCTTACTCGTTCCTAACGCGCGTCGCGCTGCTGAAGATAGCCGCCTGCTTTGTTTTGTTTTTCCTCTCCTGCCAGGCGTTTCGCGGCCGGCGCGATTTGCGCGCTTTGACCTGGTTTCTGATGGGTTTTGCATTCGCAATTTCGGTCTTTGGGATCGTGCAGAATTTTACTTCGCACGACGTCCTCTATTGGGTTCGCCCATTAACCGGCGGCGGGAGCCCCTTCGGTCCATACGTCAACCGCAATGATTTTGCGGGCTTGATGGAGATGCTGGCCCCCTTTGGCCTGTCGGTTATGTTGTTTCAGGGGGTGCGCCGCGAGCAGTTGCCGTTCGCCGGAATTCTCACCGTGGTGCCCATCGCCGCTCTTGTCCTGACGGGTTCGCGCGGAGGCATCACGAGTTTCGCCTTTGAAGTGGTTCTACTGATTCTTCTGATGCGGCTGCGCAATGTGCAAAAGCTTCAAGCGCCGATCCTGGCTTCGATTCTGCTGGCCGCCATTGTTCTGCTCGGCTGGATCGGGGTCAGCAAAGTCCTCGATCGCTTCTCCTCTCCCAGTCTTTCGGATCTCTCCGCTGACCGGCGAATCACGATGCTTCGAGGCACATGGCGCATTTTCCTGGACCATCCCATCTTGGGAACTGGTTTGGGAACGTTAGTAGACGTCTATCCCCGGTACGAGACCTATTACGACGGCCGAATCGTAGACCACGCGCATGACGACTATGCCGAACTGCTTGCCGAAACCGGCGTCGCCGGCGGCCTGTGCGGCCTGGCCTTCTTCCTGATCTTTTTTCAAGAAGCAAGAAAGAGTTTTTTGACCGACAAGAGTTCGTTTTCTCTGGCCATTCATGCGGCAGCGTGCACGGGTTGTGCGGGTATGATAATTCACAGTATTATTGATTTTAATCTTCATATTCCGGCCAATGGCTTCGTGTTCCTGCTGCTGACCGCCATCGCCGTATCCCCGGCCCTACCCCGGAGGAAGCCAGCTCCGCAGTCCTAGCCGGTATCTAAATCACATACTTCATTGACTTTCCGGTATGAGCAGTCCATAGTTTTTGCGGGGTCATACCGTTCAATGCTAGCAACAGTCCGGAAAGCTCTGGACTGCGCCAGTCCGCGGTCGTTTTGGTTGATTGTCTCCGTATTTCTGAGTGTCCAATTAGCCTTTGCTCAGGCAAATCCTCAAACCCCGCAGCAGACTAACGCGCGGATCGTACAACTGGCGCAGGCTTCGGGTTCCTCGACGGGAGAGATTCCCATTGGAGCCGGAGATGTCTTGCATATTGACGTATTTGATGTTCCCGACCTCACCCGCGACGTCCGCGTCGGCGAGACCGGCCTCATTTCCATGCCCTTGATCCCGGACCGGATTTCGGTCGCGGGTTGTACGCCATTCCAGTTGGAAAGCAGGCTTGAAAAGCTTCTTCAGGTGAATGGCCTGGTCATGCATCCGCAGGTTTCAATAATGGTGAAGGAGCAGAATAGCGAGCCGATTTCGGTGGTCGGTGCGGTGCGCCATCCAATGGTCTTTCATGAGTACCGCCCCACGACGCTTCTCGAAGTTCTGGCCAATGCCGATGGCATTTCCGACGATGCCGGAAACTCGATCATCATCACGCGGCCTAAACCTCCGGCAACGGCGTGCGGAGAACCGGATCCGCCTTCTGATCCCGCGGAAGGATCGCAAACGATCACCATCCGCGTTTCCGATCTCCTGCAAAACGGCGATCCGTCATTCAACATTCCAGTCTATGGGGGCGACGTCATCACCGTGCCGCGCGCCGGCATCGTGTATGTCGCAGGCGCGGTGGTCACTCCCGGCGGCTACACACTGAGTTATGCGGGCGAGGCCATCAACACGATGAAGGTCATTGCCCTGGCTCACGGCTTGCTGGGTACTGCGAAAACAAATTCTGCGGTTATCCTTCGCAAAGATCCCGCAACGGGCAAAACAAATCAGATTAACGTGAAGTTGAAAATGATTATGAACCGCAAGGCTCCGGATATTCTTCTGCATGCCAATGACGTGCTGTACGTTCCCGATAGCACCGCGAAACGGGCGTTGTACAAAGCTGGCGATGCAGCCGTGGGAATCACATCGGGACTGATTATTTTGCGCGGTTCGCAATAGCAGAGCGAAGCGAAAGGATTTTCGAGCGCGTGGAAGAAGCGTCGAAACTGACACCGATGGAGCGGCGAAGAGATTCCCTCGCCGTGGTTTCTCCGGCTGGGCCAGTTTCCTGGGAACAGGGACCGCGCGACCCGAATCTGCTCGATTATTTCCTGATCCTTCGCAAGCACCAGTGGATGATTCTGACGTTTCTCCTGACCGTGGTCACTATCGTCACGATCGCTTCCTTCAAAATGAAGCCTGTGTACTTGGCTTCGGCGCGTGTGGAAGTGGATCGCGAAGTCGAAAATCCGCTGCCCTTCCAGAACGCCGATTCCTACGACATGTATATCGATCTCGATACCTACATCGAAACGCAGACGAAAATTCTTCAGAGCGAAACGCTGGCGATGAAGACCATTCGTGCGATGGATTTGGCGCGCTATCCGGAATTCGGCGGGAATCCGGCCGAATTGGCGAATATCGGTCCCAATCAGCAAGTGCCTGCTATCCTCGGGCAATTTCTGAGCCGTCTTTCGGTGAAGCGCGTCCCCAATAGCCGCTTGATTGAAGTGCAGTTTGCCGCCGAGGATCCACAGCTCGCGGCCCTGGTCGTGAACACGCATCTCCAGACCTACAAGGAAGAAAATTTCAAGAGCCGCTACGATTCGACGATGCAGGCTTCCGACTTCCTTTCTTCCGAGCTCGAAGATTTGCGCCAGAAAATGGAAAGTTCCGAAAATGCAGAAGTCAATTACGAGCGCGACAACCAGATCTGGATGGTCGACGCCAATCAAAACACCACCACTCAAAAGCTCGCAGATCTAAGCCACGCGCTGACAGAGGCGCAAACGGAACTCGCTCTAAAAGAGGCGAGCTATGAATTAGCGCATTCACCCAACGCGGATTCATTGCCCGCTGTTCTGACGAGCCCGGTCGTGCAGGATCTCGTGAAACAGAAATCTGTGGTCGATGTCCAGTACGCGCAAGCCCTGAGTCAATTTGGCCCGAATTATCCTAAAGTCCAGATTCTCAAAGCCCAAGAAGACAACTTGAACAAGCAATTGGCAACGGCCAAGCAGGCCATCATTCATCAGATCGACGACGAATATGCCGAGACGCAGGCGCGCGAAGTTTTGCTTGAACGCGACTTGAACCACCAGGAAGCTCTCGCTGACAACATGGCGCAGAAGCTCGTGCAATACAATCTGCTGAAGCGCGACGCCGACACGAATAAGGAGCTTTACGATGGCTTGCTTCAGAAGCTGAAGGAAGCAGGTATCTCCGCCGGGCTCCGTTCGAGCAATATCCGCGTCGTGGATCCGGCGCTTGTGCCCTCCACGCCTGCGCAGCCGCAAAAGGCGCGCAATATTCTTCTGTCTCTCCTCGTAGGACTCGTCGGCGGCTGCGGGCTGGCATTCCTCCGCGAATATCTCGACAATACCGTCAAGTCTCCGGACGATGTTCAAATCCTCACGGGACTTCCTTCGCTTGCCGTGGTACCTGCGCTGACCAACGGAAGCGCGCGCCGCGCTTTGGCTGGCATTTCGCGTTCCGCTGGGGCCTTGAGCAATGTCTCGGATTCGCGTGTGGAATTCATTTCCATGCAGCAACCGAAATCCATGGTTTCGGAGGCCTTCCGCGGATTGCGAACATCCCTCCTGCTTTCCCAGGCCGAGCATCCTCCTCAGGTCATCTTGGTAACCAGCGCATTGCCGCAGGAAGGCAAGACGACCGCAGCCGCGAATCTCGCCGTCACTCTTGCGCAACTGGGCGATCGCACTCTGCTGGCGGATTGCGACCTCCGCAAGCCGGGAGTTCACTCCGCACTGGATTTGCTCAATGGGCGCGGAAACGTGATCGGGTTAAGCTCATACTTGGCCGGTGTCTCTCCGCTGCGTGACATCATTGTTCCCCATCCGACGGTAGCGAATCTCGATGCCATTCCCACAGGTCCCGTCCCGCCCAACCCGGCGGATCTCCTTTCATCGCACCGCATGGGCGACGCCATCGAAGATCTTCGCCATATTTATAAGTTTATTGTGATTGATTCGCCGCCGATTTTGGCCGCGACGGATGCGGTGATTACATCCGCCTTGGCCGATGGCGTGCTGCTTGTGGTCCGCAGCCGTTCCACACCGAAGGAGGCGCTGACGCGCACGCGGGAGCTTCTCTCCTCGGTGAAGGGACGCATCCTAGGTGTCATTTTGAACAGAGTGGATTCAGGAGAGCCGGATTATTACTACTCCTACAGATATTATCCTGACGCGTATGGCCACGGGGACGAACCGGATGACGCAAAAGTTTCTCCCCCAGCCGGCACAATTTCCTGACCCGGAACGGAGGTCTTGATGCGCGCACTGATCACAGGCGGCGCAGGATTTATAGGCTCACACCTTGCGGAGGCGCTGATCGCTCGGGGAGATGACGTGTTTATCCTCGACGATCTTTCCACCGGCAGCGTGGAAAACATTCGCCACCTGAAAGCCTCGGAAAAATTTCACTATGCCTTCGATTCGCTGCAGAATCGCCATCTTCTCGCCGAAATGGTGGATGAATCCGACGTCGTGTTCCACCTGGCTGCGGCCGTCGGCGTGCGCCTGATTGTCGAAAGCCCCGTGCGCACCATCGAAACCAACGTCAATGGCACGCAACTGGTTCTCGATGCCGCCAACAAGAAAAAGAAGCTCGTTCTTGTCGCCTCGACTTCGGAAGTCTATGGCAAGAGCAAGGAAGTTCCATTCCGCGAGGATTCCGATCTGGTTCTCGGCCCCACCACCAAAGGCCGCTGGAGCTATGCGGCTTCCAAGGCTCTCGACGAATTTCTGGCCCTTTCGTACTGGAAAGAAAAACAGCTTCCCATCGTCGTCGTTCGTTTTTTCAACACCGTCGGCCCGCGCCAGACCGGCCGCTACGGCATGGTGCTTCCCAACTTCGTTTCGCAGGCGCTCGAAAATGCGCCCATCACGATTTTTGGCACCGGCCAGCAATCGCGCTGCTTCTGCGACGTGCAGGACTCCGTGCAGTCCATCGTTCGGCTGGTCGACAGCGGCAAGGCCGTCGGCGAAGTGATCAATGTCGGTACGGACGAGGAAGTGACCATTGAAGGCCTCGCGCGCGTCGTAAAGCAGCGCACGCACAGCTCCTCGGCCATCACGCATACGCCCTACGACGAAGCCTATGAGCCCGGTTTCGAAGACATGCTGCGGCGCGTCCCATCTCTCGAAAAACTGGAACGCATCACTGGCTTCCGTCCTCGCACGCCGCTCAACACGATTGTCGACCGCGTTATCGCTCACTTCCGCGAGAAAGAAAAATCGGCGGCATCAAATGGCGATTCGCTGGAAGAACCGGTGGCCACAGTGCAAGCTCGTGCGCAAGAGGCACGCTGACGCCTTCGCGCTATGAACTGGATTGTGAACCCGCGAAATTCATCTGTCGCGAAACGTCCTGCTCCCTTGGTTGCTGTTGAATAACCCATGCCCGAAGCACAAGCGCCGCCGACGCCGGTAAGCACTTCCTTCGTTTACACTGGAACGGAACTCGACGCCATGGCCGAGGCGCGCAATTATTGCCGCTGGATTTTCCAGTTTTTCCAGCCGCATCTTGGCACACGCGTGGTCGAAATCGGCGCCGGTACGGGAACGTTTTCTCGATTGCTGCTCGGCGCGCCGGCCGTTCGCGAAATGATCCTCTTTGAAGCAGCGGCCAATCTTTTCCCTGCGCTCGAGCGCCAGTTTCTCGCCGATGCGCGCGTGCAGTTGCACCTGGGCTCTTTCAATCCGTCGCATCTCGAGAAAGCACCCGACTCCATCGTCATGGTCAATGTCCTCGAGCACATTGGTGACGACGCCGGCCTGCTTTCGGAAATTCATCAATCGCTCTCGCCCGGCGGCCATCTCCTTCTCTTTGTTCCCGCGCTCGAATGGAACTTTGGCTCGCTCGACAAGGCGTTCGACCACTTTCGTCGTTACAGTAGACAGGCGTTGCGCGCGAAAATCGAAGACGCTGGCTTCGAGCTGGTGCGGCTTCGATACGCCAACGCGCTGGGCGTCGCCTCCTGGTTTTTCGCGGGAAAGATTTTCCGCCAGCGGACGCTGAATCCCGCGCAGGTACGCTGGTACGACCGCTGGGTCATTCCCTGGAGCTTCCCGCTCGAACGGATTCTGGAGCCGCCTCTCGGTCAAAGTCTGGTGGCGGTCGCGCGGAAATGACATCCCTGTTTTCTCCATCGAAGTTAAGCCGCTACGAAAAGATTCTGATCTTGATTTTCGCGTTCTCTCTTCCGCTCGTGAATCCCTGGGTGCGCGGCGATGGCGTTGGTTACTACGCCTACGCGCGTGCGCTTGTCGTTAATCACAACCTACAATTCGAACAGGATTGGCTTCACGCCAACCCCAGCTTTTCCTCCGGCCGCGTCGATGCCACGGGCAAATTGCGCGCCGACCAACTCACGCGCACTGGTTACGTCGATAATCATTTCTCAATTGGTCCGGCGCTCATCTGGATACCGTTCCTTGCCGTCACTCATTTTGCGGTGTCAATCGCCCATCGTCTCGGCGCTGGCATCCCCGCCGACGGTTTTTCCTGGCCGTATGTCGGCACGATGGCGATTGTCACCGCTTTGGCTGGATTTCTGGCGCTTTTCATTTCGTTTCGCCTCGCGCGCAAATATTTCTCCGAACGTTGCGCGTTTCTCGCGACGCTCGGCATCTGGTTCGCCAGCTCACTGATTGTCTACATGTACTTCAATCCGTCGTGGTCGCATGCGCATTCCGCCTTCGTGGTCGCTTTGTTTCTCTGGTATTGGGATCGCACGCGCGGAACTCGCTCTCTGCGCCAGTGGATTTTACTCGGCCTCATCGCCGGCCTCATGCTCGATATGTATTATCCGAATGCGATGTTTCTTCTCGTCGTAGTCGCGGAAATGGCGGGAACTGCAGCAAGCATACTGCCTAAAAATTCTCCCGAGCGCCTGGCGAACCTGGCATCGCTTATCTCGCGAGGCTTCGTTTTCAGCGTCGCGCTGCTCATTGCGTTTCTCCCTACACTCATCACGCGATGGATCATCTATGGCAGCCCTTTCGACATGGGTTACACCGAAGTGCACGTTTGGAGCCTCGCCCATCCGCTTTTCGGGCAGGTCTTGTTCTCCTCCGATCACGGCATTTTCAGTTGGACGCCGATCCTCCTGCTCGCCTCCATCGGCATATTTTTCTTGCTGCGGCGCGATCACCAGCTTGGCGCGGCGCTGCTTCTCTCCTCGCTCGCTTTTTATTTTCTGATCGCCACCTATCCCGACTGGGACGGCATTTCCTCCTTCGGCAATCGCTTTTTTGTTTCGCTCACGCCAATTTTTGTCCTCGGTCTCGCTGCACTTCTTTCGGCGTGGGAAAAGGTTTTGAACAACGGTCGCGCCGCTATTTCCAGCGCCGCTGCGCTCGTGGCATTATTGATTGCCTGGAATCTCGGACTTCTGTTCCAATGGGGCATGCATTTGATCCCCGACCGTGGCCCAATCTCCTGGAGCGCGATGGCGTCCAATCAATTTCACGCCGTACCGGAAGATCTCTCGCGCTCGCTTGAGCGCTACTTCACGCACCGCCACGCTCTGATGCAGGAGATCGAGAAAAAAGATTTGCGTCAGCTCGGCGAATCTCCCACTGAAGCTCCGTCCACAAATCCCGCGCCGAAAAAAGACAGGCCATGACCGCCGCGCATACCAACGTCATCGCCGCCGAACCTCCTGTTCTGCACATCGCTCCGCCGCACGGCTGGTGGGAAGTGGATTTCCGTGAACTCTGGCAGTTCCGCGAATTGGTCTACTTTTTCATCTGGCGCGAAATCAAAATCCGCTACAAACAGACGGCCATCGGCGCAGCCTGGGCGATTTTGCAGCCCGTGCTCGCCATGATCGTCTTCGCGCTGTTCTTCGGCAAACTCGCCCACATGCCCACCGAAGGCCTTCCGATTCTCGTTTTTTATTACGCCGCGCTCCTCCCTTGGATGTATTTCGCCAACAGTCTCTCGAACGCCACGAACGCCATGGTCCTCAACCAGTCCATGATCACGAAGGTTTACTTTCCGCGCCTGGCGTTGCCGCTTTCCGTCGTGCTTTCCGGCCTGCTCGATTTCGCCATCGGCTGTTTGCTCCTAGTTCCGTTGCTCGCCTACTACCGCATTCGTCCCGGCCTGCCGTTGCTGTGGTTTCCCGTTTTTCTTTTTCTTGTCGTCCTAATGGCTGTCGGCGCGGGCCTCTGGCTTTCAGCAATGAACGCCATGTATCGCGACGTGCGCTATGTCGTCCCGTTTCTCATTCAGCTTTGGCTTTTCGCCTCGCCCGTCGCGTATGCGAGCTCCATCGTTCCGGCGAAATGGCGCTGGCTGTACGGATTGAATCCCATGGCGGGAGTACTCGAAGGCTTTCGCTGGTCGCTGACCGGCCACGGCGACCCTCCGGGCCGTTTGCTGATCATCTCGGTCGTCATCATGCTCGCTGTCCTGGCAACCGGGCTTTTCTATTTTCAGAAAATGGAAGGCACTATCGCTGATGTTGTGTGAGGCATCGCGCGCAAACGATGAGTAACGCCGCCATCCGCGTCGAATCGATCGGCAAACGCTACCGCGTCGGCGAGCGCCAGCGTTACCTCGCCCTGCGCGACGTGCTCACCAACGCATTTCGCCTTAACGGCAAGCGCACGCCGCAGGACCACATCTGGGCCGTCCGCGACGTTTCCTTCGAAGTTCGGCACGGCGAAGTCGTCGGCCTCATCGGCCGCAACGGCGCTGGAAAATCCACGCTCCTGAAACTCCTCGCGCGCATCACGCGTCCCACTGCCGGCCGCGCCACGCTCCACGGCCGCATCGGCAGCCTGCTCGAAGTCGGCACCGGCTTTCATCCCGAGCTCACCGGCCGCGAAAATGTTTTCCTGAGCGGCGCCATCCTCGGTATGAGCAAAGTGGAAATCGAGCGCAAATTCGAAGAAATCGTCGCCTTCGCCGAAGTCGAGCGCTTCATCGACACGCCTCTCAAGCATTACAGCAGCGGCATGCAGATGCGCCTCGCCTTCGCCGTCGCTGCGCATCTCGAGCCCGAAATTCTCCTCGTCGACGAAGTCCTCGCCGTCGGCGATATAACGTTTCAAAAAAAATGCCTCGGCAAAATGGAAGAGGTTTCACGCGGCGGTAGGACAATTTTGTTTGTATCGCACAATATGGGGGCCGTGAATATGCTGTGTTCACGGTGCATTCTACTTGATAAGGGCCGCATTGCCATCGCGGGCGAGACGTCGAAGGTCGCCGCTGCGTACCATACACAGGCGATGGAAGCGGTCGGTTGTGATTCTGATCTTCGGAAAACACACCGAACGGGAACGGGCAAGGCAATCTTCACTTCCATCGCGCTTCGGCCCATGCGCGCGGACGGTTCACTTCTCGATTCCACTTGCACGGGCTGTGACCTCGAGATCGAATTGACAATCGAGGCTCGCCAAGACTTACCCGCATCAATTGTCGCTGTGATTGTCTATGATGCGGGTGGTTATCGCCTCATCGATGTGAATACCTGTCAGAAAGGCGAATTTCTCCAGCTGAACGCCGGGGAAATCGCTCGCGTTTGCTTTCGCATTCAACAGCTTCTGCTACGCTCGGGTACCTACCTGATGGGTCTGTGGCTTGGCAGAGACCGTATCGAAGAGACGGACCATATAGAACGCGCCGCAACGCTCGAGGTCGTCGCAGGCGTCAATGATAACAAGGGGCCGATTGCGTTTCCTGGGACGTATCTGTGCCGTTTCGAAGAAAGTATGTCCATCCTTCAACCATGCGGGTCGGATCGTAAAACGTGTTAAGGCTCACCAGGAGGCTTCCGAATTACGTTAGATTCACCATCGATGACCGGAGGTTTCGCAAGATCTATCAAAAATACAAGAATTTCACGATGGTTCCAGCTGATATTTATGTCGACAACTTGTGTCTCGCTTCTCGTATAGGAGAGATTTCCGGAAGCGTAGTCGAGTGCGGTACCTGGCGCGGCGGTATGATGGCTGGGATGGCGGACGTGCTGGGGGCCGACCGCCGCTATCTTCTTTTCGATAGTTTCCAAGGCCTTCCGCCCGCGAGGGAAATTGACGGTGCGGCTGCGCTAGCATGGCAATCAAACAAAACCAGCCCCATTTACTTCAACAACTGCGCCGCCTCTGAAGAAGAGGTGACGTCGGTGATGTCGATGTCTGCAGCCAGGAATTATCAGATCATCAAAGGTTGGTTCAACGAGACACTGCCAAAGGTAAATCTCTTGGAACCAATTGCTCTGCTGCGGCTGGATGCGGACTGGTATGAATCGACGAAATGCATTCTGGACAACCTCGCCCCTCATGTCGCCTCGGGAGGGATGCTTATTGTCGACGATTACCACACCTGGGAGGGTTGCACGCTGGCAATTAATGAATTCGCTGTAATGAGAAAATGGAGGATCAGGCAGTCTCGCCAAGGAGTCTGCTTTATCATCGCTTAATTGAAGTCCTGCGGAGATGTATGTCCAGCGAACATTACACGCACTGCTTTTACGAAGCGTTAAGAGATGGATCGAGGCGATCCGCCGAAGTCATTGTACCTATCGTGGTGGAGTTCCTGCCAGTCCGCAGCGTTGTTGACGTCGGCTGCGGCGACGGCAGTTGGCTTGCCGTATTGAGGGGGCTGGGCGTAACGGACGTCCTGGGGATTGACGGCGAGTATGTCGCGTCAGATCTCTTGCAAATTCCGCGGGAATTCTTCCAAGCCTTCGACCTCACAAAACCCTTCACGCTCGGGCGCACCTTCGACTTAGCCGTATCACTCGAAGTTGGCGAGCACCTCCCTGCTGATTCCGCGGCCACCTTTGTAGAGTCTCTTACTCGCCTCGCTCCGGCCGTCTTGTTTTCGGCGGCTATCCCATTTCAAGGGGGAAGTCACCATGTCAATGAGCAATGGCCCGACAAGTGGGTTGCACTATTCCGGCGACATAATTATTTAGCCGTAGACTGCATCCGAAAGCGAGTGTGGGAAAATGACGCGGTGGAATGGTGGTATGCTCAGAACACGTTGCTCTTTGTGCGCGCAGAGCTTCTGGAGAAAAATGCACTCTTGAAGAGTGAGTCTGAGCGAACCAATACCAATCAACTCCGTTTAGTTCACCCTAGAAACTATCTCGAAGCTCTCATACCTCTCGAACCATCATTCTGGGGAGTAAGGGCAGCCTCCCAACTTCTTGTGGCTTGCATCCGGAACTTTGTTAGAACAAGACTTTACCGGATCGTCGGGAAGGAAGTGCACTCGCGCGCGGGGAAAAAACCTTATTGCGCGATATCTAAACGTTCGGTGCAAGACTGACGTGAGTTCGCCTACTGTCTCCGTCCTCGTTAATACCTACAATCATGATCGTTACATTGCGCAAGCCCTCCAGAGCGTCATCGATCAGGATTTCCCCGCGAACCAAATGGAAATCATCGTCGTCGACGACGGTTCCACAGACGCGACCTCGGAGATTGTCCGAGAATTCCTGCCGAGGATTCGGTACATTCGCAAAGCCAACGGTGGTCAGGTCTCTGCGTTTAACGCTGGCGTCGCCGAAGCCCGCGGCGAATTCGTCGCTTTCCTCGACGGAGACGACTGGTGGGCTTCTGACAAGCTCAACAAAGTTGTGGCGGCATTCGATGCTCATCCTCAAATCGCCGCCGTCGGCCACGCCTATCACGAAGTGGACGAGAGTGGCGCGGTTTGTGCCACGATGATTCCGACGCGAAATTGTTTGAGCCTGGAGGACATATCTCAGGCGAGGTCATCGGCCCCTTTGCGCGTCTTCTTGGGAACGAGCAGGTTCGCGATACGGCGTGCAGTTCTCGATCAGACTTTGCCGGTCCCGGCGGAATTACCATTCTTTGACAACTTCGTTTTCACACAGGCGATCGCTATATCTGGTGCACAACTTTTAGCCCAGCCTCTGTGTTCTTACCGCCTCCATTCGGGTAATCTCTATGCTTCCTCCTCACCAAATCAAGAAACCCTTTGGACAAAATACAAACTATTGCGCGGTTTGCTGCAACACTTGCCGTCACGATTATCGGGGTTTGGGATATCTGAGGAATGCGTCTCGGCGTTTCTCGCTGCCGACCGATTGGAAGCAAATCAGCTTCATCTATTGCTCGAAGGGGGAAGCAGGCTCGAAGCTTTCCACACAGAGCTAGATTCCTTCAGACTGGCGTACAGAAACCCAGATCTTGGCTACAAAGCGTTCAAAACCTTTGTATTGCTCCTTGCGCTCTTGGTTCCGCCGAAAAGTTTCTATCGACTTCGCCGCTGGTATGCGGCCCACGGCTTGCGCTCGGTGCGAGAGCATATCGGTGGGGCGTACTTGACGCAGCCTGAAGTGACTCGCCCTAGTGAGTCGACTGTCGACAAGACCGCTCGTCGGCGCATCAGAATATGAGCAACACGTGATTTCGGACTGTCCTATCCGGGCCCGTTGCATCGTCGCAGCACCTTCCGAATTCTTGTATCCTCGTATCTGTCCAAGGAATGTGCCACTTGCGTGATGCAATTGTCCTGTCTGGCTGGAACTGGGAAACCTTCAATGTCCCTGAGCGGGTCGCACTCGGATTCGTCGGCTTGGGATCCAAGGTCCTTTATTGTGAAAATCCGGTCTCTCGCTTTCGCGCGAACGGCCGGAATCTGGAAGAAATCGAAAGCCGCCTATATCGCCTGCAGCCACAATTTCTCGGTCATCGGCTCAACCGCATTGCCCTCGGATTTCCGCAGTTGCAGGCAAGGATGGTGGCAAATCAGATTCTGAAAAGCGCTGTCTCCCTAGGGCTGGAAAAACCACTGGTTGTTTACCCCCACGGCGAGTTTTTCATACCGCTGTGCCGTGAGCTCAAGCGCAGGGGGCTGCCCCTCGTTCATCTCTGCATGGATTATCCCGAGCCGGGCCAGGAAGTACATATCGAAATGTCCAGCCTAACCCTGGCAATTCCCAAGAGTGTCTTCCATGAACTGCGCGCCACGTACGGCCTTAAGATTGCCTTGATTCCCCAGGTCACGCGAATGTCCTGCAGCCGCAACCCATGCGGTAAAAACAAGCCGGATGCCGAATTCCTCGCGATCCAAAGACCTCGCCTCTGCTATCTTGGGCCCGTAACGAACCGTTTGAACCTCGGCGTGCTTGAGGGTTTGCTGAAGACTCGCCCCGACTGGCATCTCGTCCATTTTGGAGAAGCGAAATGCCTCCCACTTCCCAATGTTCACGCGATTGCCTGGCGTTCACCAGAACATTTGCAAAATCTGCTAGCAGATTCCGATGTTGGCTTCATGCCATATGACTGTTTCAGTGAGAAAAATTTCCACTGCGTGCCGCTGAAGCTGTTCGATTATTTTTCGGCTGGACTGCCAGTCGTGTCGACTTCCATCGTGAACTTACGCGAGTTCTCCGACGCGATTTATTTCGGCGACGACGTGGATCAACTCGCGCACGCGATACAATCAGCGCTCGACGAACCTGTGGATAGCCCTCGACGGGGAAAAAGGATCCGCATTGCACAGGAACATTCAATCGAAAGCCTTTCGTCCGCGCTGGCCGATTGCCTCCGCGCATTGGCATGAATCAAAATTGGATTGCTCTCTTGGGAAAGAAGGACGCGCCGACTGATGGCGTCGAAGATTATTGCCGGTTTCTGGGAACCGCTCTCGTGCGCCGCGGGACGAATCTCTCGCTTGTTCGCGTCGCATGGGAAAATATTGGCTGGCGGGACGCGTTGCACAAGCTCTTCAAAGGAAGTCAAGCATGGCGCGACAGTTGGGTTTTGCTCCAATACACTTCGCTTTCCTGGTCGCGCCGCGGAATTCCGTTTCGCGTCTTGACTCTGGCGAAAGTCCTGAAAAGACACGGCGCGAAACTTGCAGTGGTTTTTCACGAATCGGAGGGATTTCACGACCACGCCGCAGGATTCGGTGGAGTTCTCCGCGGATTGCGCCACGGAATGCAGAACTGGATCATTCGCCGGCTATATCGTCTCGCCGACAGCGCCATTTTCACCGTTCCCACGGAAAATATCCACTGGCTTGCAAACGAAGATAAAAAATCGAGCTTTGTGCCGATCGGAAGCAACATTCCAGAGATCTCCAACGCAAAGCAAAAGAGCGCGAGCGACGGCAACACGCTAGCGATGGGCGTTTTCTGCGTGACCGAAGGGGCGGCAGGAGTTCGAGAAGCAGAACAAATTGCGGCGATCGTTCGCCGCGCCTGCGAGACGATACATCCTTTGCGCCTGGTTGTTTTTGGCAGAGGCGCAGTTGCGGCCAGCCCACTTCTGCACCGCGGGCTCGATGATTGCGATTTGGATCTTTCAGTTCTGGACGTGCTCCCCGGAGAAAAGGCGGCGCAAATTCTCTCGGAATTGGATGTTCTGCTCTATGTGCGCGGCGAAATCTCTCCGCAACGCGGCGTGGTGATGGCCGCGATTGCCAGCGGCGTTCCTCTTGTCGGCTATGGCGATCCGCAAAAATGCTTTCCCGTGAGCGCGGCGGGGGTTTTATTGGTACCGTTGGGCGATATGCAGGCGCTGAGCGATGCATTGCAACGTGTCCTAAGCGATGAGAGTGTGCGGCGAGAACTTCGCGAGCGGAATATCGCGGCACAAAAGAAATATTTTTCCTGGGATGTGATCGCAGAAAAATTCATTGGGACTTTGCGGAATGGCTGAACGGCTTCGCATACTTCTGCTCTGCGCGCATCCGGTGCAATACGCTTCGCCCGTTTTCCGCAGGATGGCGCAGCATCCGTCACTCGATGTCACCGTGGCCTATTGCAGCCTACAAGGCGCGGAGCGCGCGCTTGATCCCGACTTCGGGATCGAAGTCGCATGGGATATTCCATTGCTCGAAGGATATCGTTGGGTGCAACTTCCGAATCACGCATTTTCGCGCAGCGAACAATCCTTCCTCGGACTAATGAATCCCAGCGTGTGGAAATTAATTCGCAAAGGAAAGTTCGATGCCGCGGCGATTTTTACCGGATACAAGCCCGTGACGTTCTGGATTGCGGCACTGGCCGCTAAATTTTCCGGCTCGGTTCTGATGTTCGGCACCGATTCGCACAATCTGAATTCGCGAGACGGTCGAAACTGGAAGCAATTTATCAAAAAAATGTTTTGGCCCAGATTATTCGGAATGGCCGATCTGGCGATTGCGCCATCGAGCGGCACTGTGGCTTTGATGCACTCCCTCGGCTTGCCGGATGAGCGCATCGCGATGCTTCCCTATGTTGTGGACAACGAGCGATGGATCGCTGAGGCGAAGAAAGTCGACCGTTCCGCGATTCGCCGCGCATGGAACATTCCCGAAGACGCTCCCGTTGTCCTTTTCTGCGCGAAATTGCAGCCATGGAAACGGCCGCAAGATTTGCTTCGGGCGTTTGCCAAAGCGAATGTTCCGGGCGCGTATCTTGTCTATGCAGGTGAAGGTTCCATACGCAGGGAACTCGAAGACGAAGCCCGGGCACTCGGTGTTGATGACCGCACGCGATTTCTCGGCTTTGCGAACCAAGGAGCTCTGCCGGGCATTTACACCGCGTGCAATCTGCTCGTCCTGCCATCGGAATACGAGCCCTTCGGCCTGGTGGTGAACGAAGCGATGCTCTGTGGGCGCGGAGTAATCGTCAGTGACCGAGTCGGCGCAAAATATGATCTGGTGCGCGAAGGAGAAACCGGATTTGTATTTCTCTGTGGGGACATCGACGCGCTCGCTGCTTTGCTGACGAAGACACTTGGTTCGCCTGAACTTCTATGCAAACTCGGCGAAGCCGCCAGAAAACGAATGGGAACCTGGGGACCCAACGCATACATTGAAGCATTTATTAGCGCGGTCGAACGTGCGAAACGTCTTCGCGCGCCGCGCGCCGCCAAGTGAGCGCTCTCGATTGGTGCGAATGTGAGTGGGACATGGCGAAGAGCGGGATAACGGCATATTATCTTTCGCAGCCCGGTCTGAACGTCGGAAGCTAGTGGCGCGCATTCGGAATCCGTCAAGGCGAATATGGGCGCATGGGTCGCAAAACTAGAAGCTTTTCGCGAGAGGGTGATTCGCCCGCACGACGGCAGCATTCCGTTCCTTCGTTCACAGACATTTATCTCCCTGGTTTTTTTCCTCTTTGTAATCGCGGCGGCATGGAAAGTTGCCGGATGGATCTCCGCAGGCGAAACCAACATGGTCGTCTTTGCGGCCATGGCATTCGTGCTATGTGGCATCGGATTCACCATTATTAAAAGCTGGCGCGCGGGATTTTACCTGTTCGTTGTCTGGCTGCTGTTTGAAGATCTCATTCGCAAATATCTCGGCAATAATATGGCGATCTATTTCGCCAAGGACGCGCTTGTCGGACTAACCTACATTTCCTTGCTGCTTGCAATTCGACGCGGGAAAGCCAAGGCGTTTCGCCCGCCTTTCCTGCTGACCTTCAGCTTGTTTTTCTGGCTCGCGGCGCTGCAGGTATTCAATCCATATTCGCCGAGCATTCTTTACGGCTTGCTCGGCATGAAACTCTACTTTTATTACGCGCCGCTGATGTTCGTCGGGTATGCGCTCATTCGCGATGACCGCGATTTGTGGCGATTTTTGATTGCTTTCATGGCGCTCGCCGGCGTCATTTCCACCCTGGGGATCGTTCAGGGGGTTATTGGTCCGACTTTTTTGAGCCCGGCAACATTGGCCCCAGATATCCGCGAACTGGGTTCACTCGAGAAAACTGTGCCGTTGACCAACCAAATGTTTCTTCTGCCGTCGTCGGTGTTTGTGAGCTCGGGACGCTTCGCTTTCTATCTTGTGCTCGCGACCATCGTCGGTCTGGGTGCGGCGGGGTACTTTGTTCTCTCGAAGCTGCGAAAACGGAAATTCATTCTCGCCGGAATCGCTCTGATTGCGATCGCCGTTTTGCTGAGTGGCTCCCGCACCGCACTGATGTATTTTTTGATCAGCATGCTGGTGATGGCGGCAGCATACCTCTGGGGCGTGCCGGTGCAAAGCACGCCGGGCCGGCGGTTGATGAAGTCCATCCGCCGAAGCATCGGTATCGCGGCGGTTGGACTGGCGATCTTTGTCGCGTTTTTTCCTTCCGCGGCCGCCTCGCGATTTGATTTCTATTCAGAGACGCTTCTGCCCAACAGTTCGGCCTATGAACTGAGCTACCGCGCCTGGAATTACCCGCTGTTGAATTTAATGGACGCATTTTCGAGGCCGCACTGGATCGTGGGAAACGGTACGGGGACGGCATCTCTCGGCGTTCAATATGTGAGCAAGCTGACTGGCCCACCGCCTGATATTGGAGTTGAAGAAGGTTACGGTCAACTCATCGTTGAAATGGGAATCCTCGCGCCCATTCTTTGGATTCTGTGGACGGCTTCTCTGGTATGGGCCTGTTGGAAAATCGTTGGATCGCTGCGACAGACACGCCTCTTTCCTGTTGCGATGGCGATCTTCTGGTATGCGTTTGTGCTGCTCTATCCGCTCGCGTTCCTTGGCCTCGACATCTATCAAAATTTTGTCAACAACGCGTTTCTATGGATTCTCGTGGGCGTCTTGTTCCGTCTTCCAGAAATCACCGCAAATCAAGCGCTGCCGAACAATTCCACTGATGGACTCCGCGCTCTGCCGGTTGATCGATGAAGCAAAAATATCGTTTGGCCGTGATTTCTCCCTTTCTGGACAAACGCCACGGCACAGAACGATCAGTCGTCGAATGGCTGAACGGAATTCCGGAGCATTTTGAAGTGCATGTTTACAGTCAGGGTGTGGAAGACCTGGACTTGTCTCGAATCCAATGGCATCGCATACCGAAACTTCCTGGCCCTCATCTGCTAGGTTACGTATGGTGGTTTGCAGCCAATCACCTTTGGCGTGCCTGGGATCGCGCAGTTCGGGGATTGCGATACGACCTGACCTACAGCCCGGGTGTCAACTGCCTGAACGCGGATGTCATATCCGTTCACATCATGTTTGCCGAACTGCTGCGCAAGAACACCGCGTCCATGCGCCTTCGTGATCACCCGCTGTCCGATTGGCCGCGACTCCTCCACCGGAAGATTTATTACCATCTCATCGCAAAACTTGAGCGCCATTTATATCGGAAACCGGATGTCGCGCTGCTTGTCATCGCGCAAAGGATTTCCGATGGGCTGCAGGAATTCTACGGGCGCGCGGATCCGTCTCCGGTTGTGTATTTTGGATTAGATCACGGCGTTTTCAATCCCGTGCGACGCCTCGAATTGCGCACGGCAGCACGTGAGGAATTGCATGTAAAGGCGAACGAATTCGCGCTCCTGCTGATCGGCAACGACTGGTTGAATAAAGGACTGTCAACTTTGCTCGACGCGATGGACCGGCTCAAAGAATTGCCGCTGCACTTGCTGGTTGTGGGAACAGATGACCGCACACCGTATATCAAAGCCATTCAGGAAAAATCGCTCATGAAACGAGTCGATTTGGGGCCGCCCAGGAAAGATGTGGAATTCTATTACGCGGCAGCGGATGTTTACACGGGGCCCTCGAAGGAGGACGCGTTGCCTTTGCCCCCCGCGGAAGCCATGGCGTGCGGATTGCCCGTGATTGTTACAGCGAAATGCGGCGTTTCGGAAATCATCACGAACGGGCAAGATGGATTGATTATGCAAGATGCCGTGAATGCAGAGGATTTGGCAGCGAAAATTCGCTCGCTCTACGAGGACACGAGCTTGCGCCAGGGGCTTGGCGAAAAAGCAGCGGAGACTGCGCGGCGATTCACGTGGGAACGCAGCGCGCGAGAGTTTGACGAGGTCCTTTGCGAGGTCTTGCGGAAGAAGTTGACTTCAGGTGGTGTGCAGCGTGCGGGTGCCTGAATCACTCTCCGAACAAAACGCGACAAAGAAAGTCTGGAGGCCAATCGCTCATGATTGTCGCGATGTTTCCCGCGTTCCTTTCGGTTGGCGGAATTGAGACGGCCGGGCGGCAAACGGCCGCAGCATTCGCTACGATCGCCGATTCGCAAGGGTGGCACTACGAGTTTTTCAGCCTCAACGACAGCAAGGGCGAACACGAAACCGGTACGGGCGAACAGCGATTCCGCTTTCGCGGGTTCGATCGTCAGAAATTGCGGTTTGTCCTCGCCGCATTGCGCGCCGCGCGCGCATGTCCAAAAATTATCTTTGCGGCGCACCCCAATCTCGCTCCTATGGCCGCCACGATGCGGTTTTTCGCGCGCCACGCGCGAGTGATCGTCGGGACGCATGGGATCGAAGTGTGGACGCCCCTTCCGCACATTTGCCGCGTGTCGTTGCGGCGCGCGGATATCATTGTAGCTCCGAGCAGCGATACAGCAAGGAGGTTGAGCGCGGCGCAAAAAATTGTGGAAACAAAAATCAGACGCGTGCCGTGGCCCTTGGATCAGGAAATGGCCGAATTGGCGCGCTCGCCAGCGGGACTCGTGCTTCCGCAAGAATTTCCCAGCGGAAGAGTCGTCCTTTCCGTTGGCCGCTGGGCTGCGAACGAGCGCTACAAGGGCGCGGACCTTCTTATCCAGGTATTCGGAGAACTATCGAAGGAATTCCCGGGTGTACATCTGGTGCTCGTTGGACAAGGAGATGATCTCGCGCGATTGTGGAACCTCGCGCAGGAGTCCACTGCGGCACATAAGATTCGCTTCCTGACAAATCTTTCGCGAAGGGAACTCGCCGCTTGCTACGTGCACGCCGAAATATTTGCCTTGCCAAGCATGGGTGAAGGGTTTGGGCTGGTTTTTCTAGAAGCCATGGCGTTCGAGAAGCCACTCATCGGTACTCCTTTCGGCGGCATTCCGGATATCATCGACGACGGGGAGACGGGCATCCTGGCAGATCCAAGGAATCCGGCGTCGGTGAGCGGCGCCCTGCGCACGCTTCTTTCAAATAACGACTTGAGACAGAAATTGGGAAGACGCGCGGGAGAAATCGTCCGCAGCCGTTATGGCTTCAATCAATTTCGGCGCGAATGGGAAAAACTATTAGGCGTGGATGAGCGGACATAACGTCGGCGTAAAATCGGAAAGACTGCCCTCGGAGGGAACCACTGAATTTCCGGGTACTCCCATGCCGTCCGGCTCAACCTCAAAGCACATGCGCATTTTGAAAATCGTGCAGTCCTATTATCCCTTTCAGGAGAAGGGCGGGCCTGTTGTCAAAGTCCGCGCGATTGCGCTTGGGCTGGCGGCGCGCGGACATTCTGTTACGGTGCTGACAGCGGATCACGGCTTTCAACCTTCGATGGTTCCCAATTTGCATGCCGAGGAAGGCCGCTGGGGTTGGCAGATGCAGGAAGGCGGCGTGGATGCGATCTTTCTTCGCACGTTCGGGCATTATCGTGCCGAAACTTTTAATCCGGGCCTTATGAGATGCGCAGCGCAACTGATCCCGAATTTCGATTGTGTCCATATCTACGGCCTTTACGATTTCCTGGGTCCGGCGGTCGCGTATGAATGCCGGGGGCATCGCGTTCCATATCTCGTCGAACCGATGGGCATGTTCCGGCCGATTGTTCGCAACCTGCTGCTGAAAAAAATTTACCATGCGGTCTTTGGAAGGCGGCTTCTGCAGGGCGCATACCGTATGATCGCGACAGCGGAGCAGGAAAAGCGGGAACTCGTCGCGGGGGGAATCGATTCGGCGCGCGTCGTCGTGCGGAGAAACGGAATCGATGTTCCCGAGCGACTGCCCGAACGTGGGGGCTTTCGCCGGAAATGGAAAATCGAGCCGCAGACGCAGATTGTCCTGTTTCTTGGCCGTATCGTTGCGAAGAAGAGTCCCGATCTATTGCTCGACGCATTTGCGCGCATGCTCCGCGAAGCGCCGGACGCGAAGAATTCAGTTCTGGTCTTCGCCGGGCCGACGGAAGAAGCCAGCTACATTACAAATTTGCGATCACGCGCGGCAGCGCTGGGCATCTCCGAGAGCGTTTTATTCACTGGGCCAATCTATGATGAAGCGAAATGGGCCGCGTATCGCGATGCGGATGTATTCGCCCTGCCATCGCAAAACGAGAACTTCGGAAACTCCGCGGCCGAAGCCATGGCCTGCGGCACGCCAGTAATTGTCAGTAACCAATGTGGGATTGCGCCGCTGATCGAAGGGAAAACTGGACTGGTTGTTCCGCACGACACGCGCGCGGTTGCGGACGCGCTAAAAGCGCTGCTTCAGGACAATCGCCTTGCTCAAGAATTCCGCGACGCTTGCCCCAGCGCGATTCGCGGTCTTTCCTGGGACGAACCGCTAACACAAATGGAGGAGCTTTATCGCGAAGCGGCATCGCAGTCCAAGCCAGCTTGAAAGTTTCGTCCGGCCGACGATTTTCAAACGACGGTTGCGAATCAAGCAGCGAACATTTTCAAGTTAAATGTCGTCCAGAATGATTCGTGACACTTTGCGATCGAGTTCAGTACGATGTTGAGCGGCAAGCCCACGCGCGAGCTAGAGAATTAAATGTGCGGAATCTGCGGGATCATCGGCTCGGACAACCAAAAAAACTCAGCGCCGCGGCTTCAGCGCATGATGGACGCGATGACGCATCGCGGGCCGGATGGCGAAGGGGTATTTGTTGCTCCGCGCGCGGCCATCGGCATGCGGCGCCTCAGTATTATCGATCTTCCCGGCGGCAATCAGCCGATCTGGAATGAGGCAGAAACGCTCGCTGTCGTTTTCAATGGCGAGATATACAACTATCGCGACTTGCGCGCGTCGCTCGAATCCAAGGGACACATTTTCCGGACGCAATCCGACACGGAAGTCATCATCCACGCTTATGAAACCTGGGGAGAGGACTGCGTGCGCGAACTGCGCGGGATGTTTGCGTTCGCAATTCTTGAAATGCTGGACGGAAAGGCGGGACGGCCGAGGCGCATTTTCCTCGCGCGCGATCGCCTGGGCATTAAGCCCCTCTATTACGCGAGTGCCGGCGGCAATTTCTATTTTGCTTCTGAAGTTCGCGCGCTGCTTGCGGGCGATTGCGTTCCACGGCAATTGTCGCCCGCCGCAGTTTCGAGCTATCTGCTTTTCGGATCTATCGGCGAGCCGATGACGTTGCTCGAAGGCGTCGACTCGCTGCCGCCGGGCTACCGAGGCTACGTCTCCTGCGATTCGCCGGCGAATTCTTTCCGGCCAAATTGTTATTGGAGCCTCGCGGATATTCCGCAGGAATCGAAAGAGAGAGCGCATGCTGAATCGCCAGCCGCATGCGTAAGGACCTGTTTCGAAGATGCTGTTCGCCGCCATCTGATTGCCGATGTTCCTGTGGGCGTTTTCTTGAGCAGCGGCATGGATTCGACGGCGATCGCCGCAGTTGCGAGCCGACAGCATCCGGGCATCAAGACGTTCACTGTCGTTTTTCCTGAGCAGGATTTCAACGAAGGTCAGATCGCGCGGCACTCGGCAGAACAACTGGGAACGGAGCACGCGGAGTTCATCTTGAGCGGCGAGGAAATGAAGTCACGGCTCGACGAAGCAGTGATGGCCTTCGACCAGCCGAGCGCCGACGGTGTGAATACGTTCTTTGTTTCCTGGGCTGCGCGCCAAGCCGGATTGAAAGTCGCGCTTTCGGGCCTTGGCAGCGATGAACTTTTCGGCGGGTATTCGACATTTCGTTCGACGGCACAGATTGCGCGACTGATCGCGTCTTCGCGGTGGATTCCGGCTGCCATTCGGCGCGGCGGAGCTGCTCCGCTGAACGCATGGGCCGCACGGAGCCGCCGTCCGGACGTGATCCGCAAGATGACGGCGGCATTCACGAGTCCGCAGGGATTCCCGCATCCGTATTTTTTCACGCGAACTCTTTTTTCGTCAGACGCTCTCGCGGAGCTCCTGCCGAAAAACGACGATGGCGCGGACGCAGCACCCTGGATGGATTGGCTATCGAATGCGGCGCGAGAAGCGGGGAAACTGGACGCATTCAACGCCGTTTCCTGGCTGGAAACTCGCTCGTATCTTGTCAACATGCTTCTGCGCGATACCGATACCATGAGCATGCGCCATTCGCTGGAAGTTCGCGTGCCATTTCTGGATACGCGGCTCGTCGAGCTCGTGCTTGCGCTTCCGGGCGCCACGAAACAAATGAAGGGAATGCGCAAGGTGCTGCTCGCGGAAGCGCTGGGTGATTTGCTTCCTCGTGAAATCATCGAGCAGCCGAAGAAGACATTTACTTTGCCATGGGAAGGATGGCTGCGAGGCGAATTGCGGCAGCGTGTCGCGACAGGACTTTCGGATTGCGATGCGAAACTCGCGGCGGTCGTAAATGCTGCCGCCGTCAGAAATGTCTGGCAGGATTTTTTGGCTGGCAGGACAAGCTGGTCACGGCCATGGAGCTTGTTCGTGCTGAATGAATGGGTGCGCAGGAACTTGAGCGCTGATGGCGGTCCGAGTGCGCGACGAGAAACCAAATCGGCAACTGCGGTATTCTAATTAAGGTGGAATAGCTCTCAAAAAAGGCATGTGGGTCGGCGGATGATCATTCTCGGAATCAACGCGTACCACGCCAACGCGTCAGCGGCCATCGTCGTGGATGGCCAGTTGATTGCCGCGGTGGAAGAAGAACGGCTGAATCGCGTGAAGTACGCCGCCGGGCTGCCGGTCAAGGCCATTCAATATTGCCTTGACGCTGCCGGCGCGAAATTTTTCGACGTCGATCACATCGCCATCCCCCGCAATCCCTGGGCGCGCATGGGGACAAAGCTGCGCTTCGCCATGCGCATGCCGCAATTTGCGCTCGAACGCGCGAAAGTGTTCCGGCGCTTCCACGGAATCAAGGACGAACTTGCCGCCGCGTTTGAAATCGATCCGCAGACCATTCGCGCGCAATTCCATCGCATCGAGCATCACCAAGCGCATCTCGCCAGCACATTTTTCGTCTCGCCGTTTGACCACGCCGCCGTGCTTTCCGCCGACGGTCTGGGCGATTTCGCCAGCACGATGTGGGGCGTCGGTGAAGGGTCGCAAATTCGCATTGCTGGCTCCATTGCGTTTCCGCATTCGCTGGGCATGTTTTATACGGCGATGACGCAGTACCTGGGATTTTTGAAATTCGGCGACGAGTACAAAGTGATGGGCCTCGCCGCGTACGGCGCGCCGGCGTATCTCGATGAACTCCGGCAGATCGTTCATACGGAAGAACCGATCGGTTTCCGCCTCAACCTCCGTTATTTCACGCATCACAAATCCGGCCCGGAAATGACCTGGAAGAAAGCAGACGAGACGCCGGTCATCGGAAGGCTTTTCTCGCCGTTGCTTGAGGAACGTCTCGGTCTCGCGAGGAGGCCGGAGCAGCCGCTCGAACAACACCATAAGGATTTCGCGGCCAGCATGCAAACGCACCTCGAAGACGTTCTGCTGGCGAACCTCAACGCGCTGCACAAGCAAACCAAGACCAAAGCGCTTTGCCTTGCGGGCGGAGTCGCATTCAATTGCGTCGCCAACGGGAAAATTCTGGAACGGACGCCCTTTGAGCAGATTTACGTGCAGCCGGCCGCGGGCGATGGCGGGCTTTCCATAGGCGCGGCCTTTGCGGTGAATTGTCAGATTCTCGGAAAGCCGCGCGGCTTCGCGATGGAACATGCATTTTGGGGTCCAGGATTTGAGACAGAGCAAATCCGGCGGGCCGTTTGCAACTGGCATTCGGGTTCCGGGGACACGGAAATCAGCGAACTCGATGAAGAATCATTGGTGCAAGCGACGGCGCATCACATTGCACAGGGGAAAGTGGTCGGGTGGTTTCAGGGCCGTGCAGAGTGGGGCCCGCGCGCGCTGGGCAATCGCAGCATTCTGGCCGATCCGCGCCGCGCGCAGATGAAAGAGACTCTGAATCGCCGGATCAAGCACCGCGAAGCTTTCCGGCCATTTGCGCCTTCGATCCTCGAGGAATCCACGGGCGAATATTTCGAGCGCACGCATCCTTCGCCGTTCATGACCTTCGCATATCCGGTGCGGCAGACCAAACGCGCAGTGATCCCTGCGCCGACACACGTGGACGGGACGGCGCGATTGCAAACTGTGAGCCGGAATGCGCATCCCTTGTACTGGCGTCTGATCCGGACATTTGGTAACATTACAGGGGTCCCAGTCCTGCTAAATACATCTTTCAACGATAACGAACCGATTGTTTGCCAGCCCTCAGAAGCCCTAGCCTGTTTTGAACGCACAAGAATGGATGTATTGGTGTTGGGAAATCTCTTGCTCGAGAAGAAACCGCTCGAAAATTCGAGCGACGAAACGCCCGCAGCTGTGTTGAATAATAGGTCGTGAGAAAAACTGGAGAGCTCTCTCGCTCTCCAGGGTCACGCAAGCAGCACGCGCCGTGAGTCACTTGGGAACTCGCTGTGCACATATTATTGCTGAACGAATATTTTCCGCCTGACACTTCGGCGACAGCCAAAATGGCCGCCACTGTCGTCGAGGCATTGTCCGCGCACCACGAGGTGACCGTCCTCGCTGGCCGGCCGTCCTATGATCCAACGGAATACTACCCGTATGCGCTCCTGAGGCGCGACGCAATTGGCAAGAATGTCGTCGTCGAGCGGGTGGGCTCGTCGGCCTTTCCGCGTCAGAGCATGCGGCGGCGCGTGGCCAATTATCTCTCTTACGTTTTGCTGGCTTTTCCGCGCGCGCTGGCCATCAAGGCGGATTTGGTTTTGGCAATGACCGACCCGCCGTTTGCCGGGATTGTCGGCGCGGCAATCGCCCGGCTGAAGGACATTCCCTTTGTCTACAACATCCGCGACCTCTATCCGGATATGGCAGTCGGCGGCGAGATCGTTCGCCGGCGAACGTGGGTCGGCATGTGGGAACGCATGCATCGTTGGGCCCTGCGCTCGGCAGAGCACGTCATTGTGCTCGGGGACGACATGCGCGACCGTATCGTGGCGAAGGGTGTCGACCCGCAGCGCGTTGTTGTTGTTCGCGATGGCACTTCGACTTCCTTTGTGCCCGCGCAGCCGGACGACCCAGCCATCCGTGAGATACGTGGCTCGGCTGAGTTTGTGGTGCTGCACGCAGGAAATTTGGGCTTCTACGGCGCGTGGAACACGCTGATCGAAGCTGCGCGCATGCTGCCGCGAAATGGCATCCGCCTGGTTTTCGTCGGCGATGGAGCGAATCGCGCGCGCCTGGAAGAATCCAGTCGTTCATGCGAGATCGTCAAATTCCTGCCATTCCGGCCGGTGACGGAAATCCCTTGCGTCATGGCCGCGGGCGACGTCCATGTCGTCACGATTCGGCGCGGACTGGACGGCGTTGTGGTTCCCAGCAAACTCTATTCGATTCTAGCGGCAGGCCGGCCTGTTTTGGTCGTCGCTCCGGAGGAAACGGATGCGGCGCGCATCGTACGCACCTCCGGTTGCGGCGTTGTGGCCGATCCCGACGATCCCGCACAGGTGGTTGCCGCGATTCATTCCTTGAAAAGCGATCCGCAGCGGCTGGCGGATATGGGTCGGCGAGCGCGCGTGGCAGCGGAGAAGTATGCGCGAGAAAACGAACTGGAAAAATTCACCGGCGTCGTAGAAGAAGCAATTCACGCAGAGGTGCGTGGTGCGATGAGTCTTTCGGAATAACGGAATGATTTGGCACATTTGGTTCGCTTTTGCGATTGCGCTCTTCGGCTCGTTGATCCTCACGATGCCGGTGCGAGCTTTTGCCCTGCGCGTGGGCATGGTCGACAAGCCGGATACTCGGAAAATCCATATCAAGCCCGTGCCCCTGCTGGGGAGCGCCGCTATCTACGCCGGATTTCTGCTTGCCGTCGTTGGCACCATGCAAAACAACTGGCATGGAGAAATTCTTGCCATCCTCGCCGGCGCAACTCTCCTGGCCGGGACGGGCATTCTTGACGATTCGGGCAAGCTGCATCATCAAATCAAGCTTTTCGTCAGCATGCCGCTGGCCGGATGCATTCTGCTTGCCACGGGAATTCACGCTCAGATTTTTTCTATATTCATCCCCGGTTTAGTAGGACGCCTGCTGGATATGGCGCTCACGTTATTTTGGGTCGTGGGAATCACCGCGGCGTTCAGCATTCTTGATCACATGGACGGCCTGTGTGCCGGGATTGCCGCGATTGCGGCGACGTTCTTCATGATTGCGGCGTGGATCAACGGGCAAATCCTCGTGTGCACGCTCGCGGCGGCGACCCTCGGCGCTGCGCTGGGCTTTTTGCGCTGGAATTTTGCCCCGGCAAAAATTTTTATGGGCGATGGCGGCGCGATGATGCTGGGATTCCTCACCGCTGCGCTCGGCTTGAAGGTGCGGCCCGCCGGTGAGCATTTCCCCACTCAATGGCTCCTGCCGGTCTTGATCCTCGGCGTACCCATCTTTGATACGACGCTGATCACCATCTCGCGCTTGCGTCGCGGCCTATTGCCATTCACTTCGCCCGGCAAAGATCATACGGCGCACCGAATTTCCAACCTCGGATTCGGCCACAAGCGCGCTGTGCTTGTGATGTATGCGCTGGCCGGAATCTTCGGCGTTTTGGCGTTTCTGATCTCATATTTCCCTCCGGTTGTTGCTTATGGACTATGCGTGGCGGTCATCCTGCTTGGCGGGATTGCCATAGCTGCGCTCGAGCGCTCTCCCTACGAACGACAGGAAAGGCCTGGGGGCCTGCCCGTTGCTCTCTAGCCGTTCCCGACTCTAGTCTGTCTCTCCTGTGTTGTTTTCTGCGCGGGCTATGCTGCGCTATACTGGCGGCTCCGTTCTGTGTCCTTGGTAGTTTGGCGGCAGGTCCCCAACACGAGTAGGATACGATCGAAAGACGGAAACCCCAGCGAAAGATGATGACTGCACGAGCGCCCAAAGACTCGCAGAAGAATCACCGCGAAAATATTTCCGCAGATCCCGATGTCGCTGTCGTCGGCGGGTCGGCGGCGGGATTTTTCACGGCATTTTTGCTGGCGCGTGAAGGCGTGTCCGTGCGCGTGTTCGAGCAAAACGAGACGCTCGACCCCGAAGCGCGCACGCTGATCGTCACCAGTCGCATGAAGGATCTGCTGCAAGAGGCGGGATCGGCCAGCATCGTCAACGAGATTCGCAAATTCGAGCTTTTCACCGACGGCCGCGCGGCGACGATCCATCTGGATGCGCCTGATCTGATTATCGAGCGCGCAAAATTGATTCGTTCGCTTGCCGAATGGGCGGAACGCGCGGGCGCGAAGATCCATTTCGCGCGAAAATTTCGCGGCCTTACGCCGGATGCAAATGGCATCACGCTTGAGATGCAGCAGCCAGGAGAAGAAACCACGGAGAACCTTTCGGCGCGTGTCGTCGTCGGCGGAGATGGAGCGGCGAGCCGCGTGGCGCAGTCCGCGGGCTGGCCGAGACTGGAGACGGTTCCGCTGGTTCAGGCGATTGTGCCTTTGCCGAAAGATATGACGCCGGACACTGTGCGCGTCTGGTTCGTCCCCGACGATACGCCCTATTTTTACTGGTTGATACCGGAATCTGCCGAGCGCGGCGCGCTCGGATTGATCGGCGAGGTTGGCTCCGAAGCACGCAGGCATCTTGAGGCGTTTCTGCTGAAGCGAAAACTCGATGCCGTCAGTTTTCAAGGCGCACGAATCCCGGTCTACCGCAACTGGGTGCCCATGCGAAAAAACCTGGGCGGCGGAAGCGTTTTTCTTGTCGGAGATGCGGCGGCACAGGTGAAAGTAAGTACGGTGGGGGGAATTGTCACGGGGCTGCGCGGAGCGGCAGGCGCCGCGGAAGCCATCCTGGGCGGCGGTTCGAGCGCGGAGCTCCGGCAATTGCGCCGCGAACTTGATCTGCATCTCCTGATTCGGCGTGCGATGCATCGCTTTACGCAGGATGACTACAGCCGTCTGGTCGATTCGCTGAATGCGCCGGCCAAACGTTCGCTCAGCCGCTATTCGCGCGACGAAGCGCTCAAGGTCCTCTGGCGCGTTTGCATCAGCCAGCCTCGGTTGATTCTCATGGGTCTTCGCGGCCTGCTGACGAGCGGGCGATTTGCGAATCGCGCGGACTTTTAGGCCCTCGCGCATGTATTTTCTTGGGCTCTCCGCGCTGACTCACGACTCATCCGCCGCATTACTTGGCGACGGCGGCTTTTCCGCAGCCATCGAAGAGTCCAAACTGCTACGCGCGCGAACAGCGGCAGGAATTCCGCGAGCCGCCATTCAGTTTTGCCTCGAACGCACTGGCGTCGCTTGGCGCGAAATCGGTGCGGTCGGCGTTGCCAGCCGCCCATGGACTTCCTGGGCGCGGCGCGCGGCGTTTCGAGCGCGCTACCTGCCAGTGGCTCCGGTCGCGAGCGCCTATTACCAAGGCAAGATTTTCGGCGAGCTTTCGAGCGAACTGAACAATCTGCGCATTCTTTCCTTGCTTTCTGGCGAAGCGCGAGTTCGTGTTTTGGCTTTCGATCATCATTTTTGCCATGCTGCAAGCGCGTTTTTCGCTTCGCCATTCGATCGCGCGCTGATCCTCACGCTCGACGAACAGGGCGACGGTGCCTGCGGCAGCATTGCGATTGGCGAAGCTGGGCGAGTCCGCATCGAGCGTACGATTCCGTTTCCGCACTCTCTTGGCTGGATATATTCGCAAGTGACCGAGTTGCTCGGGTATCGCCCGCACGAGCATGAGCACAAGACGCAGTGGCTCAGCCTGACCGCTGAACCAGCTTTTGTGGATGTTTTTCTACGCATGCTGCGAAGTTCCTCCAGCGCTTTTCCAAAGCTGGATTCTTCCTATTTTCAGCGGGGATTCCCAGGCCGTCTGGCCTTTTCTCCCAAATTTTACAAGCAAGTCGGGGTCGCACCGGAAAATCAGGCACAAACCGACGAACGCGCTCGGGCGGCTCTGGCAAGCAGCTTGCAAAAGGCCTGCGAAGTCGTTGCAACGGATCTGGCGGAATCGCTTCGCAAGCGCTACGCCATCGGCAATCTGTGCCTCGCGGGCGGATTATTCTTGAATCCGCTTCTGGTTTCCGCACTCGAAGGAAACGCTGGATATGAAAATGTTTTCGTCCAGCCCGCGGCGGGAAACGAAGGAACAGCACTTGGCGCAGCCTGGCTCGCGCGCAGCGAAATCGAAGGCGAGGCCAAAAACAGGCCGGATACGTTGCCTCATCTCTATCTCGGCCCTTCGTATTCAAATGAGGAAATCAAACAGGTGCTGGACAATTGCAAGGCGAATTACGGCTGGCTTTCCTCCAATGCGCAGCGTATCGCGGAAACGGTGCGGCTCCTCCTGGCCGGAAAGATTGTGGCGTGGTTTCAAGGCGCCGCTGAATTTGGCCCGCGCGCGCTCGGAAACCGCAGCCTGCTCGCTTCGCCCTGGGCACCCTACGCGAAAGAAAACTTGAACGATTACGTCAAGCACCGCGAACCGTTTCGCCCATTCGCGCTGTCCGTACCGGAGGAAGACGCTGAAAAATATTTCGAATTCTCCGGAGCGGCGCGATTTATGGCAGCGATGGGCCGCTTGCGTTCGGAACATCGCGGATTGTTTGGAGATTGCGCCCTGCCTGGAAACCTGGTCCGCCTGCACGTCGTCACGCGCGAAGCGAATCCTTTGTTTTGGGGACTGCTCAAAGGATTCGGCGCTGAAGCGCCGGCCCCGGTCCTGCTGAATACCTCGTTCAATCTCTTCAGCGAACCGCTGGTTCTTTCTCCGCGCCACGCGGTGCGAAGTTATTTCTGCTCCGGCACGGACGCACTCGTTATCGGCAGTTTTTTGCTCAGAAAGTCCTAGCGCATCTGGGAATTTTGCATATTTTGCCGTCGTGCGACGCGGGCTAGGAGACGCGGCGTGTCTGCCACGGCTCGACGATGTTCCAACGCTCCCAGACCGCCTTGCGGTCCAGATCGCGCACGCAGAGCTGCCAATCGACGCCCATACGCTCGTCCTGAAAACGATAAAATGCCAGCCGCGAATCCGCACCATCATCCTCGCCTGCGGGGCGTTCGCCAGCGTCCTCGGAAACGCGATATTCGCCAAGCGCATCGGGATCGAGCGAAACCCGGAAGATCATCTTTTCCGCCGTGGGCGTCAGCACGTTCCCTTCGACGCGAACGCCCGGCTCGCAATGCCGTGCACGAAGCACGAGCGACTCGTTTTCGTAGCGCAATTCCAGCGTCGGTGGCAATTCAGACCAGTGCGAGTTCAGCGCGGGCTCAAGATGCAGTTCCCAGAGCACGGTCGAACTGGCGGAGTTTTTTGTGGGATAAATATCCACAACGCGCGTCTGCCATCGCGCCGACTGGCTCTGGGGCAAAAGCTCGGTGAGAGTCACGGCAATGTGGCTGCGCCAGCGTTGAATCTTCACTGAGCTGAGAAAATTTCCGTTCTCGCGAATATATCGGAGTTGCTCCGGACTGGCACCCACCGTTTCGGGCCAGAATCGCTCAGCGAGCCGGAAGCTGAAGATGTAAACCCGCTCGAGTGGCGATGGAGCGGAGTCTCCCACCTTGCGCCGGAAACGTGGGTCTTCCATTTCCTCGAGGATTTCGACGCGCTCGGAGAGAGTGCGAATGGCCTGGGAGTGCTGTTTCAGCAAACGCTCCCAATAGAGCGCAAGAACATAAAACACGAATCCTACGATTACCGCGATTCCCAGCCCCACCCACAGGACATCGAAGATATCCATGAAGTACCCTGGCGTTCCCGCGCGAATTCCTTGAATTCACTGAGCCCGGAATCCCGCGGATTGTACTATCGAATTCTTGCCTGTGCCAGATGGATGAGCGCGGGGATTTTTTCTATTGGCGCGGCGGGCGGATTCATAAGAAAATGAGTCAGTTCCGAATTACGTATTCGGCACTATCACGACCAGGAGACTTTCGTGCGGATTTCGGTCATTGGCGCGGGATATGTAGGGCTTGTCACCGGCGCGTGCTTCGCCGAACTTGGCCATCACGTCCTTTGCACGGATAACGATGCCTCCAAAATCAAGACGCTCGAGGCAGGTGGCCTTCCGATTTTTGAGCCGGGCCTGGATGCAGTGGTGGACCGGAACCACAGGGAAGGCCGGCTCTCTTTTTCCGCCGATCCTGCGAATGCCGTCGCCGAAGGAGATGTGGTTTTCATCTGCGTCGGAACCCCTCCACTGCCGAATGGCGACGCCGATCTGAGTGGCATCGATCACGTGGCGAAGATGATCGCGTCCGAGGCGAAAACCGACAAGCTGATCGTGGAAAAAAGCACAGTCCCCGCGCAAACGGGGCAGCAATTGAAAAAAGTGCTGGAAATCTATGGCCGCGGCAAGACGGTTCGTTTCCGCGTGGCGTCGAATCCAGAGTTTCTACGGGAGGGCACGGCTGTCGGTGATTTTCTGCATCCCGACCGCATCGTCGTCGGTGTGGACGATGAAATTGCGGAAAAAAAGCTGCGTGAGATTTACCAGCCGGTCCTCGAACAGAAATTCCGCTGTCCCGTCCACGATGGCGCCTGTCCAGCGGTGCGCGCGCCGGAGTGGGTGGTCACAACAATCAACAGCGCCGAACTCATCAAACACGCTTCGAACTCATTCTTGGCCATCAAAGTTTCCTACGCCAACATGGTCGCCGACCTTGCCGAAAAACTTGGCGCGAATATCGAAGAAGTCATGCATGGCGTTGGACTCGACCCGCGCATCGGTCCGCAATTTTTCCGGCCCGGATTGGGATTCGGCGGCTTTTGTCTCCCGAAGGATTTGCAAGCCTTCGTGCGCCTTGCCGAACGCAATGGTGTCGATTTCGCTCTGCTTCGCGAAACAGAAAAAATCAATCACCGGCGCATCGACCTTTTCATCGAAAAATTGCGCCAGTCGCTCTGGGTGCTCAAGGGCAAGAAAATCGGCGTGCTCGGTTTAGCCTTTAAAGCCAACACCGACGATATCCGCTTCGCGCCCTCCCTCGAATTGATCAAGCGTCTCCTGCCGGAAGGAGTGCTCCTCGCCGCATATGACCCCCAGGCCATGGAAAAGATCGCCGGCGTTTTTCCCGAGTTGAATTGCGTTGCGAACGCCTATGAAGCAGCGCAGGGCGCGGATGCTTTGCTGATCGTCACTGAGTGGGAGGAGTTCCGCGCGCTGGACTGGAAGCGCATCCACGGCAGTATGGCGCGCCCCTTGGTGCTCGATGGGAGGAATTTGCTTTCGTCGGAAACGATGCAGGCACTCGGCTTCGAATATCGTGCCATCGGCAAGCCGGAGCTTCCCGTGGAAAAATCAGTTTCCTCGCTGGCTTCCTGATTTCGCCTGCTCTTCCGCCATTTTTTTTTCGAAGTACGCCAGCGTCAGCTTCAACCCCTCTTCCAGGCCTACTTTTGGCTCCCAATGCAGGAGCTTCCGCGCCTTGGTGATGTCGGGGCACCGGCGCTTCGGGTCATCCTGTGGCAGCGGGCGGAAAGCAATGGAAACGTGGTTGCCAGTGAGTTCGCGAACGCGCTCGGCAAATTCCAGAATCGTGATTTCCTGCGGATTTCCGATGTTCACCGGCAGGTGTTCCTGGGAGTCGAGCAATCGCAAGATGCCTTCGATCAAATCCGAAACGTAGCAGAAGCTGCGCGTCTGCTTGCCGTCGCCATAAACCGTGATGGACTGGCCGGAAAGCGCCTGGTAAAGAAAATTCGGCAGTGCGCGGCCGTCATTCAGCCGCATGCGCGGGCCGTACGTGTTGAAAATTCGCACGATGCGCGTATCAACACCATGCGTGCGGTGATACGCCATCGTCAGCGCTTCGGAAAATCGCTTGGCCTCATCGTAAACGCTCCGGGGGCCAATCGAGTTCACGTGGCCCCAGTAGGTTTCCACCTGAGGGCTAACTTCCGGATCGCCGTAACACTCCGAAGTCGAAGCCACGAGGAAGCGGCACCTTTTCGCGCGCGCCATTTCCAGTGCATTCAGCGTGCCCAGCGAACCGACTTTCATCGTCTCAATCGGATACTTCAAATAATCGTCGGGGCTTGCGGGCGAGGCGAAGTGCAGCACGGCGTCAATTGGCCCGGAAATGTCGATGGATTGCGATACGTCCTGGCGCACGAAGCGAAACCGCGGATTGTTCATCAGGTGCTGGACATTTGCCTCGGCGCCGGTAATGAGATTGTCGAAGCATGCGACCTCCCATCCGCGCTCGATCATCTGGTCGCACAGATGCGAACCCAGAAATCCTGCCCCTCCGGTAATCACTGCTCGCAATCGATTCTCCATTTAAATCAGCACAAGCCACTTCGGTCTCGCCGCAGACCGGTCCTCATCATAATCGCTCTGCGCTCAATTCTTTCCTGATTCCGCTTGTTGCTTCAGTTGTGCCAGGCTCGGCTCATCCGGCGTCAATCGGTGATTCACGTATACTTCTTTGTCGCCCATTTGCGCCATAAGGAATGTATCCTCTGGCGGCATTCTCACCAGAGCTGCCTGCTTCTCCTCTGGCGGGACGACTAAGAAAACTCGCTCGCCCCCGCGCCACACGGGCCAGAACGTGTGATCATCCAGAAAAATATGCGGCGCGTCCGGATAATAGGAACCGAATTCCAGGCCGTTGTATCGTCCATTGAAAAGGAGGATTTGCTGCCCGGTGTAAAAGCCCACGCTACTGGCGGCATCGTATTCGCCATAGAACGCGATCTTGTCGCCCGGGCGGTAATATTTCATGATGATTTTCGCGAGCGGCTCCGAGGAAAGCCGCGGCGTGAAAACGCCAAGCGCCCAGTTCGCACAAAAGAAAAATGTGCCCATCATGCACGCGAGCGTGATGTCCGCGGCCAGGTTTCGCCCCCGCCGGCGCAAAATCCACGCGCCCACAAAACCAACAAGAATCACGGTCAGTGCCGTGATCGCCTGATGCCGCAAATCCGCAAACGATTGCGGCGTCAAGTCCATGAAGTCCGACATAGCCACGCGATAAAAGCCTGTCGGATGAAGCGCCATCAGCGAAGAAATATCACCCGTGGACGCAATCCCTCGTGAAAGCCAGAGCATCGCGCCGAGCAGTCCCGCAATCAGCACGCCCATGCACGCCAGCGCTCCTTGCACGCGCGGCAGCCAGCGCGCCGCTGCAGCCTCCGCGCGTTCTAGCCCCACGCCGAGCAACATGGCGACCGCCGGCCATGCGCTGAAGCTGTAATACTCCATGCGGCTCTTGGTCCACGAAAAGAAAAGCAAAATAAAGAGTGTCCAGACGCACAGGAGCACCAATGCTTGCGAGCGCTCATCCAATTGCTTGCGCCATTCCCGCGGATGCGGTATCGCGCGAATGCCCGACGGCAAGAACGCGATCCATGGGAAGAACCATACGATAAGCTCGCCAAGCCAGAGCCACAGCGGCACTGCTTCGTAATCCACCGGATAACGCCAGCCCAGCGCCCGAAAGATCTGCTCATTGATGAAATAGAACCAGAAAAAGCCGCCGAAAACGCCGCGCCCGCTGAAGATTGCCGCAATGTGCCACGGTAAGGCGACAATGAGAAAAACGATGGCGCTCGAAATTAGCGGCAGCTTTCGCCATTCTTTCAGGCGGCCCGTCGCCAGCAGAAAGCAAAAAATAATGCCGACCGGGAAGACAAATCCGATCAACGAGCGCGTCAGAACCGAAAGCGCAATCAGCGTGGCCGCCCACCAGTAGCCTTTTCGCCGCGAAATCGTTCCCTGCCAAGCGCGCAGAAACAGATAGAACGTTGCCGTAAAAAAAAACGCGTAAATCGCCTCCGGGATCATGATCCGCGTGAACAAGAAAACGCCCGGCGACGTGCACATCACGAGACCAGCATAGAATCCTGCGCGCGCTCCGAACCATCTTCGCGCGAAGAAGTAAACCATCAGCGTCAGCCCAACGACGGCCAGCGCCAGAGGAAATCGCGTGGCGAACGTGTCGATGCCAAAAACCGCATAGCTCGCCGCGACGAGCCAGAATTGCAGCGGTGGTTTTTCCAGATAACGGATGCCGTCGATGTGCAGGATCACCCAGTTATGGTTCTGCAGCATTTCGCGGGCGGCTACGGCGTGGCCCGCGTCCGAGCTGTCGAGCAGCGGAGGCCATGCACACGTTCCTACGTAAATGCCGATGGAAAGCGCGAGAAGAATCAGTATGGAAAGTCTTCGGCTCATGCCAAGCGAACTATTATCGCCGAATGAAGAGGGCAGAGGAAGCGCCGCGACCAGCTAACCCTGCGCGTCAAGAGGGCTTTCGCATGCCCGCTCGCGGAGGGTACGCCGTGGTATGGTCATTCACGATTCGCCACCCTTCCGGAAATTTGCGGAAAATCAGCGTGAATACGCCTTCGGGCGTGTCGCTCTGCCGGTCGAGCCGGAACTTCCCCACGACGTAAGCCGCATCCGGACAAAGAACGTGAACTTCAATTCCGGAAAATGTGAGGCGCCCCATGGCAGCGCGATCCGGATACGAATGCAAATATCGGTCGAGCACCGCTTGCCAGCCCGGGAAAATTCCCGAGGCACTGACGAACTCCGTCCGCTCGGATTTCCGGTAGCCACCCATGAATCCCCGGATGTCGCCGCGGTTCCACGCCGCAACTTGCTTCTCAAGCACGTCTTTTATGGCGTATGCCTCTGGCGGGGCCGACTGCGCGAAGGCCGGAACCGATGCGGCTCCCAGAGTCGTCGCGAGAATACCCAAACCGACAGCCAGCTTCGTCCATACCCGCATCTTGTTCCTCCCTGCACATTTTGCGTGGGTTCTCAGCCGTGCTTTCGCCCTCGCAGACGCGTCCATTTTCTATCTCAAATCGGCGCCGCATTCCACAGCAAGTTCGGGACACTGGAAGCACGTGCAAACGGGGACCTTAAAAAGAGCGAAGAACCGCTTTGCTCAGAGGCAAAGGTTCTATTTCGAGAGTACCGTCGTTCCATTGGCCTCGGCGAAGCATTTCGCCACAATCAAACTGGTACACGAAACTATGGTAGCAGCCCTCATCCTCGTGATATCCGCGGCCATGATGGCCCAGTTCGTCGTTTTCTTCTGGCGCGCCAACATGGTTCGCGTCGCAGCCCAGCCGGTTTCCGAGCGCCTGCAGCTCGCCGGAGCGGCGTTCCCTAAAGCACTGAATCAAAATGACTTCTCTGTCATTGCGGCCATCAGTCACATGTGCCCGGGGATGGATCCCTCCGACAGCCTCAGCCTGTGGCCTGTTCGCGCCTATTACGCCGCCGTACGCCTCGCGTCCATGCTATCCGGGGCCTTCCTGTCTAGCGGAAGCGGCTGGACACAGCGCGAAATGGCCGCCTGCACGCGCTATGTGGCTGTTTCCATAGATGCCCGCCTGCGGTCGAACCAAGCCTACCTCGCGGAACTGCGTTCTTACTAACACCATAACCATTATTATTATCAATATTTTACGTCTATCGTGGGGACTAACGGTGCCATCTCGCGTGGCAACGAAGATCTTCAGATTCAATATGCCCAGCGCATGAGGATGCCGCCTGTGGTGTAGCCCGCGCCGACGGAAACGACCAGAACGAGATCACCCTTTTTGAGCCTTTTTTCGTTCACTGCGTCGCGCAAGCCCAGCGGAATCGTGGCCGCTGTCGTGTTTCCGTAGCGGTCGATATTGATCATCACTTTCGAGTCATCAAGCTCCAGCCGCTCCTGCGTCGCGCGAATGATGCGCATGTTCGCCTGATGCGGCACGAGCAAGGCCAAGTCGCGGTTCGTGAACCCATTGCGTTCGAGCAGCGTGGCGCTGACGTCGCACATACGTTTCACTGCGTATTTAAAGACTTGCTGCCCTTCCTGATGCACATAGTGCATGCGCTTTTCGACCGTCTCTGCCGACGGGGGATGCAGCGATCCGCCCGCGGGCATGTACAAATTGCAGCCGCCGGAACCATCGATGTCGTTCATAAAATCGATAATTCCTTCTTTGTCGGACTCCGCACGCTCCACCAGCACTGCACCGGCGCCGTCTCCGAAAAGAACGCACGTCGCGCGATCCTTGAAATCGAGGATCGAGGTCATCACATCCGATCCAATCACGAGCACCTTGCGGTGTGTGCCCGCGGCGACAAACTGGCTGCCCACCGTCAGCGCATACACAAATCCTGAACACGCGCCAGAAAGATCGAAACCCCAGGCGTTTTTTGCGCCGATGCGATCTTGCACCAGACAGGCCGTCGCCGGAAACATCATGTCCGGTGTCACCGAAGCCACGATGATCATCTCGATTTCTTCGGCATTTACGTTCTTGGTTTTCAGCAACTCCATCGCTGCGGCCGTGGCCATGTGCGACGCGGCCATTCCGGGATCCACGTAGTGCCGCTCGCGGATGCCTGTGCGCGTGCGAATCCATTCGTCCGATGTGTCCACGATCTTTTCGAGATCGAAATTTGTCATTACGCGCGGCGGCAGGTAACCCGTCACTCCCATGATTTTCGCCGCGATCCGTTTGCCCATAAGATTCCCCCTGCGTCAGCGCAGTCCGCGATTGTACGCAATCCTCGCGAGGACTTCCAAGAAAAAGACTCGCTCACCTCAAGTCGCTCGGTTTATTTCTCTCCCGGCAGGATTTCGTAGCGAAAAGTCAAATCCGCGGTCTTGCGCAGCGTTGCCGCCGCCCCGCAATATTTTTCGAGGCTCAAATGGATGGCATCCTTCACGGCCTTTTCTTCGAGTTTTCCGCGCAGGCGGTAGATCAATTCCAGTTTCTTCCAAACCGTCGGCGGATCCGCCGCACGTTCCCCCTGAATTATAATTTCAAGCGATTCGAGCTTCTGCCGCTTCTTTGCCAGAATCAGAACAATGTCCGTCGCCGAACACGATCCCAATGACGCAAGCATCAGCTCCATCGGTCCCGGCGCGGAGTTGTGCTCGCGATCCGAATCAACCGGCACCACGTGGCCGGAAGGCAGCGTTGCCAGAAATTGTTCCTTTTCCACCCATTTTACAGTTGCCGTCTGGACAGCCATACCATCCTCCTGCAAGAAGCATGCGGAAGATCGAGGCAGGAATCAAGTCTCGCGAGATTAGAGAGAATCGTCGGCTACGCCGTCGGGCGGGACCGATTCCAGAACGGGCTGAGGCCGCTTGCGGATTGCCGCGACGAACAATTCGACAAGCTCGGGGTCAAACTGCGCTCCGGCGCAGCGCTGGATCTCCGCCAGTGCCGGTTCGGCTGCGCGCGCTTTCTTATAGACGCGCGGCGAAGTGATTGTGTCGTACGCGTCAGCGACGCCGATGATTCTCGCGCCCAGCGGGATGCGCTCGCGATCCAGTTGGTCGGGATAGCCCGAACCATCAAAAAACTCGTGGTGATGCTTCACCATTTCGCGCACGTTGCTCAGTTCCACGAGCGGGTCCAGAATCTTCCAGCCGAGAATCGTGTGTGACTTCATCGTCTCCCACTCGTCGGCGTCCAGTGGTCCCGCTTTATTCAAGATATCTTCGGGAATGCCTACTTTCCCGACATCGTGCAACAATCCCGCAAGGCGAACTTCTTCGACTTCGATGGGCTTCAATCCCGCGGCCTGCGCAATCATCGCCGCATAGGTCGAAACCTTCTTCGAGTGCCCGTGCGTGTATTGGTCCTTGGCATCTACGGCGTTAGCGAGCGAAGTCATCATCTCGACGATTGCCGTCGGAAGCCTTTCAAAAGACCCGGCGCGATTTTGTTCATTAAGCGACTGTGAAAATTGCTCGATGCGCCGGTAGATTTCGTCGAATGCTTCCGGGCCAGTGGAAAATTGGCGATGGAGCATTACACCCAGGTACGCCTCCAAGACGTCGCGCTTCCATTTCTTTGAAGCGCCCGGCGCGCGTGTTTCCGCGGTAAACACGGCATTGCCGCCCTGGTGTTTCGACAAATACATCGATGCATCGGCCACCTGAATCAGTTCCTGCGGCGTTGAGCCGTGCGTTGGGAAGCAGGCGATGCCGAAGCTCGCTGTGATGTTCTTGTCGCGAAGCAGTGGATCGGAAGCCACCCAGCTCCGCAGCTTCCCGGCGATTTGCCGCGCCTGCTCGATATTGGTCTCCGGCATCAGAATCACGAATTCGTCGCCGCCGTAGCGCGCCACGACGTCTGAGCGGCGGCAGTTCTGTTCGAGAATCAAGCCGACGCGCTGCAAGACCACGTCGCCTTCCAGGTGCCCGTAAAAATCGTTGACGAATTTGAACCGGTCGAGGTCCATCAACACAAGAGCAAACGGGCGGCTCGCGCGCGTCGAGCGCTTCCATTCCGCTGACAGAGCTTCCATCAGGAAACGGTGCGTCTTGACGCCCGTCAGGCCGTCCGTGATGGCCTGCTCTTGTGCTTTTTGGAACGTAACGGCGTTCTGCAGCGCGCCCGCGAAAAGGTCGGCGAGCGTTCGCAGCAATTGAATTTCCTCGTCGCGAAAGTCCGAAGGTTCGGAGGACTCCGCGTAAAGCACGCCCAGCAAATTATCGGCGCAATTGATCGGCAGGGCGATCGCGGATACAGACGCGGGCAGCAACGGCTGCGGTGTCGTAGGACCGACCTCCCGCACCATCGTCGTTTGCCCGTTTCGCGCAACGATCCCGATCAAGCCTTCGCCCAGCGCGATTCGCCGTCCGACGGCGTCCCGCCGCTTGCCTGCCTCGGCCTGAATCAGCAATTCTTTGGCGGAGTAATCCATCGTGGCGATGCCGAGATGGTCGTAGGTGAACTCGTGCTCCAGTTCTTCGGCAACCTTCGTAAGCATTTCCTCGGGATTCAGCGTCATGATGGCGTGTCCCGAGATTTTGTTCAGCAGAGTCAAGTGGCGCGACTTCTTCTGCTCTTCGGCGAAGAGGCGCGCGTTCTCTATGGCCACACCGGCCTGGCTGGCCAGCAGACGCATCAACTCCATATGGCTTTCGTCAAACATCCGCTCCTGCTTGCTGTGAATGGCCATCACGCCTATGGCGCAGTCATAAAGAATGATCGGAACCCCGCAGAAACTGCCCGCGATGCGCCCGGGGGTCGCGCCGAGCCTGTGAACTTCGGCCGTGAAATTTTCGCGAATCAGCAGCGGCTGCCGTTCGCGAATAATGTACTCCGTCAGGCGGTTCGTGGCCGGGCGCGAATGTTTCTCCTGCCGAACGTTCTCTTCCACCTCCAGCTCATAGCGGATCTGGCCTCGCCGCGTGTCGTTGAGTGCGATATAAAAGCTGCTAACGTCAAACAGCCGGCGCATCTCGCTGTAGATCGTCTCGAGCAGCGCATCGCTGTCGAGCGTCGAACTCATCGCCTGGCCGATGTCGTTCAGGATATGCAGCTCCTCGCTGCGCCGCGATGTCTGCTGGATCAGGTAGCTGTTCTCCACGGCCATTCCGATCTGATAGCCCAGGGCCAGCAGCAGCCGTAATTCCGAAGGCGTAAACTGGCGGTTGTCCGGCGTCCCCAGCAGCAGCACGCCGAGTATGCGCTCCTTGGCCTGCAGGCTGATTCCCACGACCGTGCGCAGATTCTGTGCCAGCAAGAGCTCGCGGATTCGCCGGAACGAAGGCTCGCGCTCCAGCGCCTCCCAGTCTCCATCTCGCGATAGGTCGCGCAACACGACCAGCCCGCCGAGACGCGCTACGAGCTTCACGATGGGATCTTGGAGATTTTCTTCCAGCACTTTGGCGCTGAATGCGTCGGTCAGGCCCGTGGTAACCACGGAAATTGGGCCTTGCGCATCTCCGTAGTGCAGGCAAAGCGCGCCGCTGGGAATTCGCGCCACGTTAAGCACGCGATCCAGCGCCTGCGCCAGCATTTTTTGAATCTCCGCGCCGACAAAACTCGAAGTCGCCAGATTGAGATTTGAGAGCGCCAGCATGTTCCGTTCCACGCGGTGACGCTCTTCCTCATAGACCGCCATCACCATCAGCACGCCGCAGAAAAATTCCGGCACGAGCAGCGGCAGGCGTAGATCGACATTCTCGAACCACGCGCCCCGATTTTGGAAAAGCATCCCGATGGTCAGCAAGCCCCAAACCGCAAACGAGCTTGCCAGCAGAAAATCCGAAGGAGAATCGCGCTTCTTTCCTTCCATCCAGAATACGCGCGCGACAACCAGCAGCAGGAGCGCCACTCCCAGATACGGCGACACAGTGACCCAGCTTCTTACGTCTGCCACAGCCCAGAACGCGCTTAGCACCGCGATTCCCAGCGCAATCGGAAGCCGGAGCGTCGCCCGCGCGTAGATTCGCGCAGATAGCAAGAACAGGAGCGCGGCAATCGTCATCAGCCAGGCTTCGAACGAAGAAGCCCACGCCGACAGCGATGGCCATCCGGCGAGCATTCGCGTCAGCGACGTCAATCCAATAAGCAGCCAGGCCGCGGCCCAGACCAGGAGATAGCCTTGCCGCTTCAGCACGTAGACATACGTAAAGAAAGCGGCGAGAAGAACCGTTCCAGCCAGCAATACCGCTCCCATGATTCCGGTCGAACTCAGCAATTCATAGCTCCCTTAGCACACCGGCGGACCACACGCCCGGAAAAACGCAATTCAGCGCGAGCCGCCGAAACGCAACTCCCAGCTTGCGTTCCGCACACCTTTCCCGACCTGCCTGAGCGTTCCCCGGGCACACCACTGGGAATGCCGCATCCAATGGAAACTATAGAAGCCGCGCCGCGCCTCCGCAACGGTACCGTCGTACTCGCGCCCCCAAAGAAGCAAGGTTTCCGCCACCCGCGCGAGGCCAATTTTTCCTATTGCTTCCCCATAGAAAGTATGGCATCCTCCCTCTGGCTTTCCAATAGGAGCGTTTGAATTTTATGACCAACGACAAGACCGACGTCTGGCAAGGAACCCTGGCGCTGATGGCTCTCAAGACGCTCGAAGTCCTCGGCCCTCTCCACGGCTACGGCATCGCCCGCCGCATCGAGCAGACCAGCGGCAATCTCCTCTCCGTCAATTACGGCACGCTTTATCCCGCGCTCCTCAAACTCGAGCAGGAAGGCTACATCGCCTCCGAATGGGGTGTTTCCGACAACAATCGCCGCGCGAAATTTTACCGGCTGACACGCGCCGGCAAAAAGCGCGTCGAGCTCGCCGCGCGCGAATGGGAGCAAACCACCGCCATCGTGGCGCGCTTCTTATCGCCTGAAGGAGAACGCTCGTGAAATCCCTCCGCGCCTGCCCTGCACCGCCAGGAAGCCGGTTGCAGAATCATTGCTCTTCCTATTCGCGCGCGCCTTTTGCGCGATGGAGTCAATTTCTTGGTCTCCGCCGGAGGATCGTGCCATGAAATCCATTCGCGCTTTTTTTTCGCGTTTCTGTGGTCTGTTCTACGGTTCCGCGCGCGACCGCGAATTGGCCGACGAGCTCGAAAGTCATCTCCAGATGCACGTCGACGAAAACATTCGCCGCGGCCTCGCTCCCGTCGAAGCTCGCCGCCAGGCGCTCATCGCCTCCGGCGGCATGGAACAGGCCAAGGAACTCTATCGCGATCGCCGCAGCCTGCCGTTTCTCGAAACACTCTGGCAGGACGTTCGCTTCGCTCTGCGCATGCTGCGCAAATCCTCCGGTTTTACCGCCGTCGCCGTCCTCACTCTCGCCCTCGGCATCGGCGCCAACACCGCGCTTTTCTCCGTAGTCAACGGAGTTTTGCTCAATCCCCTGCCGTATCCGCATCCGGAGCAAGTCGTCCTCGTAAGCAATACGAGTTCCGCGATTCCAGAAACCTGGGTCTCGTATCCGGACTATCTCGACCTAGTGCGCGACAATCATTCTTTCTCTTCGCTCGCAGCTTACGAATCAGAGGTCAGTTTTAATCTCCTCGGCCAGGGCGAACCCGAGCGCGTCTCCGTTACGGAAGTTTCTTCCGCCTTTTTCCCTACTCTCGGCGTCACTCCAGTTCTCGGCCGGAATTTTTCGCCTGCGGAAGATCAATTGAACGGCCCTCCCGCCGTGATTCTCAGCGGTGGCTTCTGGAAAACGAAATTCGGCGGCTCGCCGGACATCCTCGGCAAAGCCATCAACTTTGACGGCACGGACTACACCGTTGTCGGCGTGCTTCCGGAGAATTTCTATTTCTGCTGCGAGAACATTTCTTACCGAGTGAGCGACGTCTTCGTCCCCATCGGCGCCGACAAGAACCCGTGGATGACGGATCGCAAATTTCATCCGGGAACTTTTGCCATTGGGCGGCTGAAGGCGGGCGTCTCGCTGGCTCAGGCTCGCGGAGACATGGATGCCATGGCGCACAGTCTTGCGGTCGCCTATCCCGATACAGACAAAGACCAGGACATCCGCGTTACGCCGCTCAAGGAAGTCATGGTGCGAGATATCCGGCCGTTCCTTCTGGTGCTGCTCGCCGCAGTCGGCTTCGTGCTGCTGATTGCCTGCGTCAACGTTGCCAACTTGCTGCTCGCGCGCTCTACCGGACGTGTCCGCGAATTCGCCATTCGCGCCGCGCTCGGTGCCAGGCAGGGCCGCGTCATCCGCCAATTGTTGACGGAGAGTGTTCTGCTGGCGGTGACTGGCGGCGCGCTCGGTTTGCTGCTGGCTTCGTGGGGAACGCGCGCGGCGCTGTCGATGCTTCCCAGCGCTTTGCCGCGCGCCAGCGACGTGCGCTTGGACCCGCACGTCCCTCTCTTCACCTTGATCGTCTCCCTTCTCGCTGGAGTTCTCTTTGGCCTCGCCCCTGCTCTCAAAATTTCGCGACCCGATTTGCACGAAACTCTCAAAGAGGGGGGCCGCGGTGAAAGTGGCGTACGTTATCGCACTCAGGGTGTCTTTATCGTGGTCGAAATGGCACTTACTGTTGTCCTGCTTGTTGGCGCAGGACTCACGATTCGCACTCTCGTCGGCCTCTGGAGCGTCAATCCGGGCTTCGATCCGCACAACGTGCTCAGCTTCAACGTCGGGTTTCCGCCTACCACTGCCACCAGCAGTCCGGCGCAGATTCGTGCCAGCTTTCGCCAGCTCTCTGACAAAATCGCCGCTGCTCCCGGCGTTCAGTCCGTTTCGCTGATGAACGCCGCATTCCCCATGGGCGACCGGTATGATCTGAACTTTTGGCTCGACGGACAACCGAAGCCGGCGAACAGTAACATCATGCCCCTCTCCCTGTGGTATCTCGTGGGCCCCGATTACCTGAAGGTGATGAAGATTCCACTGCTACGCGGACGCTTCCTCACGGCGCAGGATGACGCCAATTCCCAAGGGGTCTGCGTCATCGACGAAGATTTCGCTCGCAAATACTTCGGCAATCAGGATCCCATTGGCAAGCGACTTAATTTCGACGCCGTCTACACACAGCTTCAAGTCGTCGGCATAGTCGGTCACGTTAAGCAATTCGGTCTGGATGAAAATGCTCGTTCGCTTACGCGGGTGGAGCTCTATGCTTCCGCTCCGCAGCTTCCCGACAATTTAATTCAGTCTTGGGTGAGCCTCACTGGCTATGTGGTTCGCACGCAGGGTTCGCCGGATGCAACCGCCGGTGCGATTCGCGACGCCGTCCGTGGATTCAACAGCAAAGCGGTCATGTTTCACGCACAAACCATGGACAGCGTCGTCGCGCATTCACTTGCCTCACAGCGCTTCGCGATGGCTCTGCTGGCTGTCTTCGCCACGCTCGCGCTGATTCTCGCCAGCATAGGAATCTACGGCGTGATTTCCTACGTTGTCGGCAAGCGGACGCATGAAATCGGCCTGCGCATCGCGCTCGGCGCGCAACGGACGGATGTGATGAAGATGGTCCTGGGTCAGGCCGCGCGCCTCGCGCTAAACGGTTTGGTGGCTGGCCTTGCGCTTTCGGCGGGATTGACTCGTCTGATGTCAAAAATTCTCTACGGGGTTAGCGCCACCGATCCCGTCACATTCCTCGGCGTCTCGATCGTGCTCACGCTCGTCGCCCTCGCCGCATGCTACATTCCCGCTCGCCGCGCCATGAAAGTGGACCCAATGGTTGCTCTCCGCTATGAATAAGTCACACAAACAAACTCGCTGTACCATGAGCGCCTGCTCGCTTGCCATGACGCAGGAAGGGCCGCAGCCACATTTGGCGAAGGCGGGTCAATCCTATGCTTGCCCGCCGCAGGCTAGGTCGCCTTACGTTATGGTTATGAGTGATTCTCTTCGCATCTTCGTCAAAGGAGACGCCCCTTGAGACACCTTCGCGCCTTCTTGTTGCGTTTGACAGGCTTATTTCGTCGCCGAACGCGCGACCGCGAGTTAGCCGACGAGCTCGAAAGCCATCTCCAGATGCACATTGATGAAAACATCCGCCGCGGCATGACGCCTACCGAAGCTCGCCGCCAGGCCCTCATCGCCTCCGGCGGCATGGAACAAGCGAAAGAAGCCTACCGCGACCGCCGCGGCCTGCCATTTCTTGAAACGCTCTGGCAGGACATTCGCTTCGCCCTGCGCATGCTGCGAAAATCTCCTGGCTTCACCGCCGTCGCCGTCCTCACTCTCGCCCTCGGCATCGGCGCCAACACCGCGATGTTCAGCGCGCTTTACGGATTGGTCTTACGCCCGTTGCCGTACGCGGACTCGTCGCGATTGGTGATGCTGTGGGATTCGAACCGCAAAGCGGGGCAAAGACACCTTCCGGTGATCCAGGGATCGTTTCCAATTTTCGAAAGTCAGGCGAAGAGCTTTGAAGACATGGCCGCGTTCGGTGCCATGGCTGCTTCGCGAGATGAGCTTTTTGCTGACAGATTGTGGGGAACCGAGGAGCGTCTGGCAGTCTCCGCAATGTCGCCTCAATTTTCCTCCGTATTGAAAGTGACGCCACTCCTCGGACGCACATTCACGGCGAGCGAGGCTGTGCGAGTGGTAAAGGACGACCAGTGGCAATTCGCGCATGTGGCGATTCTGAGCTACTCATTCTGGAAGCAGCATTACGGCGCAGATCCTGACATCATCGGTAAGACTCTCACCATGAACGATATTGGTTTGCGCTACCAATACACAATCGTCGGAGTGATGCCGAAAGGTTTTGATTTTCCCTATCCGCTGGATGCGGCCAAACCAGACGTTTGGGTGAATTTGACATTTACTGCAAGTCGATTTGAGTTTGGGAACGTTCTAAGGGTTGTGGGCCGTCTGAAACCGGGCGTGAGCTTGGCTCAAGCGCAGGCAGAGATCAACACCATTGCGGACCGTATTCGCGCGCAGTATCCGAAATATTACAAGGACGAGTATGTCAGCGTCGTCCCGCTGAATTCGGACCTTATTCAAAACGTGCGCGCGACGTTGTGGGTTTTACTGGCGGCATTCGCGTTCATTCTGCTCATCGGCTGCGCGAATGTGGGCAACCTCTTGCTGGTCCGCGCGGTGTCGCGTGAAAGAGAAATGGCAATTCGCGCCACGCTGGGTGCGGGCCGGTGGACGTTGATCGGACAAATGCTGACCGAAGGGATGCTGCTGGCGCTAACGGGCGGCGCTTTGGGCATATTCCTGGCTTACGCAAGTTTGCGCGCTTTCGTCGCGCTGCTGCCGCAGTCGATTTACATTCCGCGCCTGGATTCCGTGGCGCTGGATACGCGAATGCTGATTTTCGCAGCATTGCTCTCGGTAATTGCCGCGGGAGTATTCAGCGTGCTGCCGAGCCTGCGTTTGGCGCGGCCGAATCTGAATGAAACGATGAAATCAGGAAGCGTGCGTAAATCCTCGCCGGCGCGCTCTGTCTTGCGCAGGCCGGGGAGCGCGCTGCTGGTTGTCGAAGTCTCGTTGGCTCTTGTCTTGCTAACTAGCGCGCTATTGATGTTGCGCAGCATGCAGAAGTTGCTCGCCGTGAACAGCCAGTTTCAACCCGAGCGGTTGCTTTCGATGGATGTTGCCATCGACAACGCCTACGGGATGTCTCTGCCAGACAACGATGAGACGACGATACCGACTCGTTTCGAGCAGTTCGAGGACCGCCTCGCGGCAATGCCCGGTGTGGAAGCAGTCGCCTTGACCGACTGGTTGCCGGTGGTGCCTCACGCGCACACTTTAGATGAGTTTAAGGCCGATAGTGGCGGCGGACGTATCGCCGAAGAGTTTCAATCGGCCGCGATGCACAGTGTCTCGCCGGCATACTTCGACATGATGGATATGAGGCTGCTGCGCGGGCGGTGGCTGGCAGATTCGGATCGAAACGGGACGTTGCCGGTGGCGGTCATCAACGAAGCGATGGCGGAAGCGTACTGGCCGAATCGCGACCCTCTCGGGTTGAAGGGGAAGCCGAGATTCCGATATACCGACAAAGACATTTCATACACCATTGTAGGGATCGTTCGTGAGCCAAAACGATTCGCGACTGGCGACACGCCGGAGCCGACCGTGTATGTCAGTTTTTCGCAAGCTCCTTTGATGGTTGCGACTGCACTCGTGCGCACCGCAGCGAATCCAAAAGGAATAGCGGCGGCGATGCGCGAAGCTGCGTTGCAGATGGTCCCAGGGCACATGTTTGTCGGCCAGGTGCAGACCGGTGAGGAACTGGTCTCCGAAGTGAGCGCAACGCCCAGGTTCACGACGCAGCTGTTGACCGCATTTTCGGGCCTCGCGCTGCTGCTGGCTCTCGTAGGCGTTTACGGACTCATTTCCTATTACACGTCGCAGAGAACGCACGAAATTGGAATACGCATGGCTCTCGGCGCGCAGCGCGGGGATGTGATGCGGTTGGTGCTGCGAGAGGGCATGCTGCTTGTGAGTTTGGGTGTCGCGGGCGGCATCATCCTTGCCTATGGTCTCGCGAAAGGTCTGGCGAGTTTGGTTTACGGAATTTCGGTGACGGATTTCCATTCCTTCGCAGGTGCCGCGGTTCTGCTTCTCGTTGTGACGCTCGCCGCCTGCTACATCCCCGCCCGCCGCGCCATGAAAGTCGATCCTATGGTCGCCCTTCGTTACGAATAGCGCGCCGCAACTCAATTCCACTTCGCGCCCCCCACTCGATTTTGTCTCCTCCTTCCGCTAAGATGGACGTTTTTCAGATTGCGAAAGGAACTGCTCTGCGCATGGCCTCCGGCTCCAAACCGCGCGTTCGCTTCGCTCCGTCGCCCACGGGCTATCTTCACGTCGGCGGCGCGCGCACGGCGCTTTTCAATTGGCTTTTCGCGCGCCATGAAGGCGGCACGTTCATTCTGCGCGTCGAAGACACGGACGTCGAGCGCAACAAGCCCGAGCTCGTCGAGGGAATTCTCGAAGGCCTGCGCTGGCTCGGCGTCCAGTGGGACGAAGGTCCTTACTTCCAGTCGCAGCGTATGGATCTCTATCGCGCCGCAGCGGAACGCCTGCTCGCCAGCGGCGCCGCCTTCGCGTGCTATTGCAAGGCCATCCAGTACGCAGGCGCAGACGCCGTCGTCGAAGGCGAAGAAGGCGCGGAAAAAGCCGCGCGCACGCCGCCGTGTCCTTGCCGCGACATGACGCCCGCCGAGCGCCAGGAAAAAGAGCGTCAGGGCTTGCCGCGCGCCATTCGTTTCGCCACGCCGCGCTCCGGCGTGACGCGCTTCGAAGACGCGGTCTTTGGTCCGCGCGAAGTGCAGAACGCCGAAATCGAGGACTTCGTTCTCCTGCGTTCTTCCGGCGTGCCGACGTATCAACTCGGCGCTGTCGTCGACGACATCGACATGCGCATCACGCACATCATTCGCGGCGCCGATCATCTCTCGAACACGCCGAAGCAGGCTCTGCTCTACGCCGCGCTCGGCGCACCGGCGCCGATTTTCGCGCACGTGCCGCTGATTCTTGGCGCCGACCGCACGCGCCTCTCCAAGCGCCACGGCGCCACGAGCGTCGGCTCCTATTCCGAAGAGGGATTTTTGCCCGAAGCCTTCCGCAATTTTCTTGCGCTGCTCGGCTGGTCCACCGGCTCCGACGAGGAATTCCTGCGTACGTCCGAACTCATCTCGCGATTTTCGCTTTCCGGCATCAGCCGCACCAACGCGATTTTCGATCGCCCCAAGCTCGAATGGTTCAACGCACAGTATCTTCAGAAACTTCCCATCGACGAGCTCCTGCCTTACGTGAAATCCGAATTGCAGCGCACCGGCCTTTGGCGCGATGCCTGGGACGCCGCCGAGCGCGACTGGTTCGCGCACACCGTCGATTTGCTCCGTCCGCGCACGCGCCTGCTTCCCGATTTCGCCACATGGGCTCGCGCATTTTTCTCCGACGATTTTGATTACGACGCCGAAGCGCGCGCAAAATTCTGGAAAGATCCGAAACTTCCGGATTTGCTCGAGAAGTTAGCCGCCGCGCTCGAGGCCCTCACCGATTGGAATCACGATGCCTGCGACCACGCTCTCCGCGCGCTCGCCGAAGCCGAAGGCGTCAAGGCCGGTTTGCTCATCAACGCCACGCGTGTCGCCATCGTGGGCCGCGCCGTCGCGCCGCCGCTCTTCGAGACCATGGTCGTCCTCGGCAAAGGCCGCGTCGTCTCGCGCCTCCGCCGCGCTCTTCCGGACGTCACCGCGCTTTAGCGCGCATTTCGCTCAGTCTTATTGGTTTTTTCGAGTGCGGAAAAAACTACTTCGTGCCGCCGGCTGGCTTGCTGCTGAAAATCTGCGGCGACATCTGCCGCGCCTTCGTCCCTGCCGGAGCCACATCAATTTTCGCCATCACTGGAATTCGCACCGGCGGCAGGCACGAATCTTCATTGCAAGCCTGATACTGCAGCGTGAATGGCAAGCTCGTCGCGCCCAGCGCCGCATTGGCCGCAACGGAAAATTTCGCACGAATCGTGAATGTGCCGGTATAAACCGAAAGCGGCTTGTCCGAAAACGAGAGCTTCTTGTCGATTCCTGGCGGATAAATCGTCTCGATTTCCTTGATGCCCGCGTGTGGCTTCGCCGTCAGCAATGTCGGAATCAGATAATCCTCCGAAGGCTTGTGCGAATTCATGTGAAATCCCGGCAGGACATGCACGACCGCTGCTATCTCGAATGTGCTCCCGCGCGGCACCGGCTCCAGCGAAACATATGTTTGCGCCTTCGCCACGGAAGCAGGTGCAGGCAGATTTTGCGCACGCGCCGCGTGAACGCCTCCGAGCGCGAGCAAACACGCCACGGCTGCAAGTCCCGCAACTCCGCGCATCGCGTTGCCGCAAATTCTTCGCATCGCTATACCATCACCGCCGCGCCCAGTTGCTGGCTCAAAATCCGGCTCATTACCTGATCCAGCGTTTCGCCGGTTTTGTCCAGCACAAACGCGCCCTTCTCATCCGACCATCCCAGCTTGAAACTCGTCGTCAGCGCCGAAATCCAGATCTGCCGCACCGGCGAATTCGGGCTGATGACGAAGCGCGTTTCATCCGCATCGCTGAACTGAACCTCGATTTTCCCGCTGCCGCCTTCGACTTCAAAATCGTGCTCGTCGCCGAGCTCCGCGAGTCGGTCCGCCAGGCTCTCGAACACATCTTCGCATTTTTTCTGGAACTCGCGCTCGTCCATAAATGTTCGAAAGTCTCGCGGAAATCTTCACCCGGCCCAGTGAAAGATGGCAAAAAAATTCTTACGAATGCAGCTTCAGTTGGTCTTCAATAATCCCTTGCAATTCGCCGCGGTCCACCAATCCGATGATCCGTTTCACCACTTTCCCGTCGCGCGAAATCACGATCGTCGTCGGCAATCCGATCAACCCGCCGAATTTCTCCGCCAGATCGTAATTCCCGATGATGATCGGATAGCTCATCGCCATCTTCTGCCCGTCGACGTCAAATTGCGTCTTCTCCACGAACGGGTCGACGACTTTCTTCCCATCGTCGTCCATCGCCACGCCAAGAATCGTAAATCCCTGGTCTGCATATTTCTGCTGGAAGCCGATCATCCACGGAATCTCATCCTGACAAGCTGCACACCATGTCGCCCAGAAATTCACCAGCACGACTTTGCCTTTCAGGCTCGCTAGCGGCAATTCCGCGCCATCCAGCTTCTGGAATGTGACGTCCGGCTCGTTCGGTTTGTTCGCATTGGGGCTGGCCTTTGCGCTCGCCGCATTTCCCGCGTTCGCCGGCGCCGCTCCTCCGCATCCTGCAAATCCCAGCGACATCACCGCCAGCATTCCCGCCGCCAATATTCCTGTCATGCGATTCATTGCCATGCTCCCTTTATCTCGAAAAACGGTTCAGAAAGCTCAGTTTACCCGAAAGCCATGTCAGCCGGTTCACAAAAATCAGTGCGCCCACCGCAAGCAGCAGCACGCCGCTGAACACTTCCACCCAATGAATATGCCGTCGGAAGCGCTGATAGAATTTCAGGAATTGTCCGATCCCGATCGCCGTCAGCAAAAAGGGAATCGCCAGTCCCGCCGAATATGCCGTCAGCAAAAATACGCCGCGCATCACCGTGCCCTGCGTCGCTGCCAGCGTCAGCACCGTCGCCAGAATCGGCCCGATGCACGGCGTCCATCCAAACGCGAACGCGAAGCCCATCAGGAATCCGCTCACCGCGCCCGGCTGCCCGCCCATATTGCGAAAATGCACGTCGCGGTTGAGCCAGCGCGTCATCGCTGGCCCCAGCAGAAAAATCAGCGACAGCGCGAAAAGATGCACCGGCCGGAAATCGCTCGAATTCGTGTTCATCCAGAGCGCCATCGCGATTCCCGCCGCGACAATAACCACGCCGATCACCAGTCCCGCGCGAATCGAAAGCTTCCCGAGCCAGCCAATCAAGTGCAGGCCAAAGAGCAGAATCAGCGCTCCAGCCAGCGGCGTGAGTTCCGTCCTATGTTCTTGCAGAAATGTTCCCACCGCGCTCGCCGAAGCGCCAAAACCGATGAACACCAGCGAAAATCCGATGACGAACGCAATCGCCGCCGCGAGCGTCGCGCCGCGCGAATTTTTGCCCTGCTGCAGTTGGTCTACGCCCACGCCGGAAAGCATCGAAACGTACCCCGGCACCAGCGGCAAGACGCACGGCGACAGGAATGAAATGATTCCCGCCACGAGCGCCGCAAATACGCCGACTTTCATCTTCTTTACCTACGCTTTCCGTTGCGCCATTGGATGTGCCTCGCTCCGATTCCGTCCGCTCAGCGCCTAATCAATTTTCGCATACCACCCCTGAATCCGCACGTGCCGGAGAAAGGCAATGGCGGGTCACTTTGAATTTTCTGGATCGTGACACAAAAAAGTCTCCCAGGTAGACGGCTAGTCGAGCCTGGGGGATGGGAGTCAAAATCCAAACGGACAACTACCAGACATGGAATTCCATCGTCTCACTTGAATTCCGGATGCCGATTGTGCCACTCCGTCGCCCGCTCGTAAGCGGCGGCAATGCTCAATAACTTCGCTTCGCCCCACTCCGGCCCGTGCAGCGACATGCCGATGGGTAATCCGCTGCGCGTGAATCCGCACGGCACGGAAATCGCCGGAAAGCCCGTGAAATTCGCCGGACGGCTCACGCCGACCAGCAACCCGCGAACCGACTGCGATTCGCCGTTGACTTTGACGCTTTCTTCGCCGATGCGCGGCGCGGCAATCGGCGTCGCCGGTGCCACGATGGCATCCACGCGCTCGAACGCGGCGCGAAAATCCTCGCGCAATTTTTCCCGCGCCTGCTGTCCCATCAAGTAATCCACCGCCCGCACGGCGCTGCCCATTTCCAACCGTTTCCGCACATCCTCGCCATACTCCGTCGCGTGCGCCGGAAAATAGCCCTGGCTTTCGTGATATTCCAGCGCCTCCGCCAGCGCGATTTGCGTGCTCGGTTCACCGGATTCCTTCGCGTGCGGCACCGAAACCTCTTCGATTCGCGCGCCGAGCTCCTTGAAAACTTTCATCGCTTCTTCAATCGCTTTTGTGATCTCCGCATCCGCGCGCTCAAAAAAATATTCGCGCGGCCATCCCAGGCGCAATCGTCCTCGCTTTTTCCATCCGCCCCGCGCCGCGCGATAAAACGCTCCCGGGGCTTCGTCGCATCTTCCGATAATGTCGAGCATGATCGCCACATCCGCCACGGTTCGCGCAATCGGCCCGGCGTGATCGAGCGTCGGCGCCAGCGGCACGATTCCCTCGCAGCTCACGCGCCCAAAGGTCGGCTTCAGCCCCACAATTCCGCACAGCGCCGAAGGAATGCGAATGGACCCGCCCGTATCCGTCCCGATAGCCGCGAATCCGATTCCCGCCGCCAGCGCTGCGGCGGAGCCGCCCGTCGATCCTCCCGGAATGCAGTTCGTATTCCACGGATTCCGCGCCGGCCCGTAGTGCGGATTCTCGGTCGTAATTCCATAGGCAAATTCGTGCAGGTTCGTTTTCCCCAGCAGCACGCCGCCCGCTTGCGTGAACTTCTTCGCGACCTCTGCGTCCACGCGTGGCACGAAATCTTGCAGGATTTTCGATCCAGCGGTCGTCCGCACGCCCGCCGTCCAGATATTGTCCTTGAGCGTGATGGGGATGCCGTGCAGCGGCCCGCGATGCCTGCCTCGCGCGATCTCCCGCTCCGCCGCTCGCGCTTCCTTCCGTGCGCGCTCCGCCGTCACCGTGATGAATGCATTCAGCCGCGGATTCAGCGCCGCAATTCGCTCAAGCGCCGCTTCGGTCAGCTCCACGGGCGAAAGTTTCTTTCGCCGCAGCAGCGCCGCCGCTTCGCTGATAGTCAGATAGCTCAGCTCGTCTTTCATGCCTTTCGCGCTGGGTGCTCCGTCACCCTAGAAAATGCTCTCCTGCCGCCGCACATTGCCAAACGATCCCAGATTCGCAATGTGAAACACCACGCCAAACTGATTTTCATTTCGCACCGTGCCCAGCGAAAGCCTGCGGTACATGAATCCGATTCCGCAGCAGGACCCGTTGTAGGTCATCTGAATCACCTGGTTCTGAAAGACTGACTCGCTGATGTCATAGCTGAATCCGAAAAGCCCGCTCCATCCCTTTGACGTCAAATCCCCATATCCCGCCATCGCGCGGATCTGGTTCGAGCGCGGCTCGATGACTCCCGGATTTGCCGGCGAAGTCGCCGGAATATTCACCGCCGAAAAATCCGCCAGCGTCAGAAACGACTGCTTGTACGGCCGCACTTTCACCAGCGTGCCGATCGCCGTCGTCTGCCCGCGCACCGGGTCGTAGTCCACGCGAAATTCCGTGTCGAATTTCCCGCCCGGCTCGACGTTCAGGTCGCTGATGATCGGCGAAAACCGGTGCAGGCTGTCGGCAAACGCAAATGGCGTCAGCGAATCCAGCGCCTGAAACACATTCCTCTGGCCCGGCACAAGCGCGCCGCCGAACGTCGGATCGAAAAAATATTTCTGCTGCACGTCCCAGCTGATCAGCTCCTCGCCGCCGTTGTCGCCGTCCTTGCGAAACAGCCGCTGCGTCACGCCATACTGCACGTCGTTCGTGTCCGTCAGTGTGTCGTCCTCGTCAAAAAGCAGATAGTGCGAAAAATCCGACACGCCGTTCACGTAGTGATATTCAATCGACGGCTCGATGGTGTGCTTCCACTTCTCTTCACCGTCGCTCCACACGCGGTCCAGCGACGGCGGCCGCACATCCAGCGTGAATTCCTGCGTGCTGCGCACGAATGGCGAGCTTGCAAAAATGCCGTTCACCAGTTGCCCTCCGTATCGCGTCTCTCGCAGCGTAAATGTCGGCGTGATGTCCAGCCACGGCCCCAAATGCAGCGGCAGCGTCACGTTCGGTGCGAACTCCATCCGCGACACGAACGACGGCGTCGCGAACTCCGGCGCCACGTTCGTTTCGCGGTGCACCGCGTCCGCGAACGCGTCGAAGCCGAAATAGATCGGCAGATTTCGCCATGGCGCGCGATCCACGGAACTCGCGCGAAGCTCCGGTGCATTTCGTATGTCGATCGATGCATCCGGCGATGCGCTCAGATAATTTTTGTAGCTCGTGGATGCCAGGCTCAGGCTGTATCCGTTGGTATCCTTGGTCAGAAACGCCGTGTTTTGCACTTCGGAATTCACCGCTTGCGCAAACGTTTGCGCGAAGGCCAGCCGGAACGTCAGCGACGACAACTGATCGATATTCGCCACGGCTCGCCATCCGTCCGGCAGCCTCGCGTCCAGAAAAAGTTTGCCTTCATGCCCGCCCTGCTTCATCAGAATCCCGCCCGCCTCCGGCAAGCCCCGGTCAATCACGCCGTAATAACTGGCATTCAGCGTCACGTTCTGCCACGGTTTCATGCGAATCTCGCCTGTTTGGCTCGACCCGCGCAGGCTCAGGTATTCCGCGCCCACAGTCGCGTCCATCCAGTCCGTTGGCGCCCAATAAAACGAATCGCCCAGCAAATATCCTCTCGTCGTCGATTTCGTCGCATCGGGAATCAGAAATCCCGATTGCCGCAGCTTTGTTCCCGCCGGCAAGGACGCGTACGGCAAATAAATGATCGGCACGTACAGTAAGCGAAACGTCGCATTGCGCAGCTCCACTGATTTCTGGAGATGAATCACCGCCCGCGGCGCATAAAATTTCCACACCGGTCGGTCCGGCCGGCAGACCGTCACCCACGCGCGCTTCACTTCGTAGGTTTCTTCGTCAATGCGCTGCACCTCTGCGGCGCTGAACGTCAGCGGATTCTGGCTCACCAGCACGTTGGGGTTTTCAACATGGAAGGATCGTACCGTCCCGCGCACGTTGCGAAACGTCCCGCGTTCCGTCGCGAAGTTGTACGTCCCTGAATCCGCTTCCAGCTGCTGCGTCTCGTAGTCCAGTTGCACGTGTCCGCGCGCGGTTGCTGTCTTCGTCTCTTCGTTGTAATCCACGTGGTCCGCGCGCAGCCTCGTGTTTTGGTACACGATGTCCACGTGCCCGTCCGCGCTAAAAATCTTCCCCGACTGCTTCTGGGTGTCCGCTTCGAGCCTTAGCTCGCCGATGCCTTTCCCCCCCGCCTGGCTTCGCGGGATCACCGCCTGACCTTGCGCCGGCGCGGCTTTCGGCAGGGCCATCGCGAGCAGCAGGAGCGCCGCAAGATTCGCGGCCCGCTTGCGCCGCAAGAATTTGTTTTCCTTCCGTGCACGCATATTCGTGAAAGAACTGGAGAGCCTAACACGCCCCTCTTGAGAGAAAAGACGATTTTGTTCCCGGGCCTCGCGCCTTTTCTCCCGTGGCGCCGTCCTTTCGGGCGGTTATCTCATTCGCGACATCGCCGCGCTTCCCGCGCCATTTTCCTTCGCCCCTCCTGCGCATTCTGCTAAGATTTTCCCGTCCGCCAGTCCGGTCCGCAGCGCAAAACGAGCCGGTGATTCACGTTTGTTCTCAGTGTGGCGCGGTCACTAATCAAGACGTAGACGTGTGCCCGTTCTGCGAGGCTCCCGCCGCGTCCCCCCAGCCCTCGCCTTCCCGCCAGGCCGCCATCTCCGAAGAACCAGAATGGCGCCGCGAGGTTGCCCGCCGTCTCGAAGTTTACCGTTCGCGCCGCGGGCACGTTCTTTCCGGCGAGGATTCCGCGCAGCCCCAGCCTGCCTTGCCCTTTCATAGCCGCCTGCCGGAAGTCATCACCACGGCCGTCGCTCCGCGCACCATCGCGCGCATTCGTCCAACGGAGCGCGTCGAAATTCACGTCTCTCAACCGGAGCTTGATTTCTCCGTCGTCGAAAATTTCCGCCTCCATCCGGCGAAGACGTCTCTTCCCGTCGCCGAATTGTCCACGCGCCGCCTCGCTGGAATAATCGATGCCGCCATCGTCGCCGCCGTCTTCGTCGGTTTTCTCGCCCTTTTCCGCTCGCTCGGAGGCCAGCTCGGCTTCACGCGCCCGCAGCTCGGCGTTTACGGCGCCATTTTCTTTCTCATTTACGCGCTTTATTTCACGCTTTTCACTTTGTTTTCCGCCGCCACTCCCGGCATGCAGATCCGCAATCTTTCCGCCGTCGCCATCGACGGCACGTTCCCCGAAACGCGCCAGCTCCTCTGGCGCTGCTTCGGCTATGTGCTCTCTGCCGGCACAGTTCTGCTCGGCTTTCTCTGGTCTCTTTGGGATGAAGACAAACTCACGTGGCACGACCGTATGTCCCACACCTACATCACCCACGCCGCCGATTCTTCCGACGCCGACTCCGGCGAGCAATAGAAATAAGGCTGTTTTCTCCTTGAGCGCGTGTTCATTCGCATGCGTGTCTCTGCCCGTCTTGACTGAAAAGCCGCGAGGACGCGAGAGCGAAGCCCGCGCATGTACTGTTACCACGTCGGAGCAGGTGCTCCGATTATCCGCGTTTGCGCGATGAAATCAGGAATGCCTATTCAGGCAGTTGCGGGGATCACGTGACCCGTCGGAAAGTTCGGAGCTTATTTCACCGTCCGGTTGATTTCCGTGTTCTGAGCGGCGGCGATCAACCAGCCTCCGTTCTGCTGCGTAAGCACGAACGTGAACACGCCGCGCCGCAGGCCTTGCGTTCTTGTGTCCCCGCTTAATTCCCAGTCCACGTGAGCGAGCGCCACGTCTTTTCGCAAAAAGCGAACGTCAATATGAGTGAAGGTCATCGTGCTGTGCTTGAAGATCCCATAATACCTGAGGTTCTCCTTAGGCTGAGCACTTTGAGGGATTGTACCGTGCGAATATGCGTGTTGAGCCTGAATCTCTCTTCGCCCCACCCATCGAGTCCCTGCGACGTTGACGAACTCGGCGTCCGGTGTGAAGAGCTTGCCGAACGCCTCCATGTCGTGCCGGTTCCAGGTCGTTGCGAAGGCGGCGACAACGTTTCGCACGTTCTCTGTTTCATCCGGCGCTGCAACAATAGAAGTCGCCAGCATGGGAATCACGAGGGCAAAGGCGGCAAACAGCATTGACGCACGAGTCATAGGGAATTACCTCTTGAGCTTTCTGTCGCCCGAAAGCCTAACCCTCGCGCCCGGGGTCGTCAAGCGCAAGTTGGGCCCGCGCCTCATAATTCCGCTACGCGGCGTTCCAGCTCTCGTGCGATGCTGTCCGCATCCGTCCCCGCCGCGAAGGAAACCGGCGCGCCAATCGTCACGCGCACGTCCCCCGCTCGCGCCATGTGCTTGCCCGCTTGTTTCAACTCGAATAGGCCATCGATCCGCACCGGCACGACCGGCAAACGCAGCTTCGTTGCCAGCAGCCCGACTCCTCCGCGAAACTTCCCCAGCGCACCCATCTTCGTCCGCTCGCCTTCCGGAAACACCAGCACGCTCCATCCTTTGTCCGCCAGTTCGCCTGCAAATTCGAAGCTGTCGCGAAACCCGGAAAGTTTCGGCAGCGGGAAAACGTTGAACAGCGCAGTCACCAGCCAATAGTCCATGCGATTGATAATCCTTAGAAACCAGTGCATTCCCGCCGGATAGCGCATGCCGTAGAGCCGCTCCGCTTCCATTGCCGTCGCCAGCCGGTGGCGGAATTTCGCTGGAAGCGCCGCCAGCACGCATCCAATATCCACGTACGTCACATGATTCGCCACCACGAACACCGGCCCGTGAATTCCGCGCAAATGCTCGCGCCCGCGAATCCTCGGCCGCGCCAGCAGCCACGTCGCCGGCCACACCAGCAGGTAATAAATGAAAATCCGAATCCATGTCACCGGCCAGCGCTGCGCCCATCGCGGAAAGCGATGCGTCTGCGGACGCGCCGGCGGCTCGCGCAGCAGTTGTTCCAATTCTCCGACCGTCTTCGCTTCTGCAAATTTCGTCTCGCTCAAATCCACCTGATATTTTTCTTCGAGCGCGCTCATCAGCTCCACGCGGTCGAGCGAACTCAGTCGCAGATCGTGCTCCAGATTTGCATCGGGAGAGACACTCTCCGCCCCGCGCCGCGTCACGCGCGAAATGAATTCGCCAAGCGTTCCCGGCTTTGCCGCCGTCCCTTCGCCCGCTGGTTTTCCTCCGAATTTCGCCGCAATCGCCTCGCGAATTCGCGGCAGCACCGGCTTCTGCGTCGCCGTGCGCGGAAAATCAGGCCCGTTCCAGACGATCCATTGCCGTATGCGCTGATACTCCGCCAAATTCTCATTGGCTCGCGCGACAATCGCTTCTGCGCCGGCTCTCGAATCCTCCAGCAACAGCGCCGCGCACGGCTCCTCGTTTCCGTCGCGCGCAATTCCCACCACCACGCAATCTCGCACTCCCCTCTGCTTTTTCAATTCCGCTTCCAGATCCTCGGGGTAAACATTCATTCCCGCTGGCGTGACGATCACGTTCTTCCGCCGCCCCTTGAAAAAAAGATTCCCCTCCGCGTCGACTTCTCCCAAATCCCCGGTGCGAAACCACCCGCCTTCCCCGGCGATCGGTTCGAGTCTCTGTCCTTGCCAGTAGCGGGATGCCACGTTTTCTCCGCGAACGAGAATTTCTCCTTCCGCGCTGAGCTTCATCTCCACTCCCGGCATCACTTTCCCGATCGACCGCTTTCCCGTGCGGAACGGATGGTTCACGCTCACGAGCGCCGCCGTTTCCGTCAGTCCGTAGCCTTGAATCACCGCGTAGCCCAGGCGCTGCCAGAACGTCTCCACCGATTCCGGCAGCGCCGCGCCGCCGGAAATGAACGCCCAGAACTTCCATCCGAATTGCCTGTGGATCCGCCGGAATCGCCATAAGCGTTTCCAGATGCGCTCGTCCTTCGCCGTCTCGAATTTCGCGCGAAATTCCGCGCCGCCCCCGGCCGCTTCGATTTCTCGTTCCGTCTGCCCTTCGAGCGACTCGATCAATCGCGGCACGGAGACCAGCACCGTCACGCGCTCTCGCCGGATGGTTCGCGCCACTTCCGCTGGCGCAAGCGTATCCAGAAAAATCACCGTTCCGCCGAGCAGAGGCGGAATGAACATGCCCATCAGTTGCCCGAAGACGTGGCTCAGCGGCAGGAGATTCAGAAATCGAATGGGATGAAAAAATTGTTCGTAGCGCAAATACGGCTGGATTTGCGGTTCGAGCGGTTCGATGTTCGCCAGAATATTTCCGTGCGTCAGCACCACGCCGCGCGGCTCCGCCGTCGTCCCCGAAGTGAACACCATCTCAACGGGATCGTTTCGTCCAAGCGCCGGTGGTGCAATTTCCTTCGCGCGTTCTCCGTTTGTCCGACGCGCCGCCGCTTCTTCCAGATTCATCGCCGGAATTTGCGCATCCAACTCTGGGAGCCCGCTCGACTGCACCACGATCTTCGCCTGCGCCGCCTTGGCCACGCGCGTGGCAAAGTCCGGCGTGCCTGCACGGTCGATCGGCACCACCACAGCGCCGCGTAGTACGCAGCCGAAAAACGCCGCCACCCACTCCGCGCAGTTGTCGCCCCACAGCAGAACGCGGTCGCCTTTCGCAATCCCTCGCGCTGCGAGCGTGTTTGCAAATTCGCGCACTGCATCCGCAATTTCCGCGTAGGTCCATCGCTCCATGCGGTATCCGCGTCGGTGCGCCACGGCGATTTCCTCCCCGCGCCGCGCGTACTCATTCACGAATTCAGCAAGCGATTGCCGTGCCATGCTGGAGGGAAGTTTCTCTCATCCGGGCTGGGTTTCAAAGCAGCGCCTTCGCGCGACGCCTCTGCGCCGCGCGTCACGCGTTTCAGGAAAGCATTGCAGTCGCGGCCACAAAAACAAAAAGCCCGGCGGGGGACCACCTCCCTGCCGGGCCTTGTATAAAAATCAGCTTCGCGCCGACCGATCGCTCGCCGCGACGGATTTTAGTGTTGTTGCTTCTGCGGCTGTTGTTTCGCCACGTCGCCCTTCGTCGGATCCGCACCAACCCCGTTTGACGAATCGAAGCGCGTCAAATACGGCATGAACGGCGTCACTTCCAGCGGCATCTTTTCGCGCGCCGAAAGCAGTTGCACCGGCTTCGACTTCGCCAGCGCGACTGAATCGTCCCACGAATCCAGCACGATGCGCGAGCCCAGCGGCAGCGCGGCGATCTGATCCACCTTCGTCGCCTGCAATTGCGGCGCGGCCAGCATCAATTGGTCGGCCATATACACGTGATTTCCCAGATTCGCGCTGATCAGGCTTGGCAGTTCCTTCTGTTCTGCCGCCACCTGCTTCAAAAACAATCCTGCCGTGCCCAGTTGATTTTTGTAAATCGAATTTTTCAGCAGCTCCAGCGCTTTCTTCGCCGCCACTTCTTCTTCCTGCTCCGAAGTGCGGAACGACATGCGCTTCAGCGTATTTTCCGTCGTAACCATGGTCATATCGTTGAACGAATACGCATCCGGCAGCTCCTGCCCGGTGATGATTCGTCCCAGTTGATGCGCCAGAACCGCCGCCAGGCTCGGCTCATCCGGCAGCACGTCGAGCAGCCCGCGCGTCAAAATAATCGTGTGTCCCACCGTGAACGCTTCGAGCGTCGTCGTCAGCAGCACGCGGCAGCGAACTTCCGGCTCGATGTCCAGATTGTTCGGCACTTCGAGATTGTTCTCCACCTGATCCAGCAGCTTGTCCACCGGCCCCGGTGGCGCCAGCAATCCGTTGCGCTGCAGCCGGTCGAGAACATTGTCTTCGCCTTCGCGCTGCCAGTCCCGCTCCGCCATCACCGGCGAAACATCTTTCGAAGCGTCCGCCTGATCCTGAATCGGCTTCGCCGTCTCGATTGTCAGCGAGCTGAATTCTTCTTCATGCGCCGCGAGCTTCAGGTTGTAGCCCCACAGCCGCGTCTGCGACCGGTAGCGCACATGCCCCAGCGGAAAATCATTCAAATCCGATTCCGCGCTGTAGATGTACGTCGGAATCCACAATCCCGGCGCGACGTTCGCGCGCCAGCTGTCGAAGTGCAGGTTCCAGCTCGTGGTCGTCGAAACCGGCGTGAACACGCCATTGAACCGTACGATCGCGTAGCCTTCTTCTTCCACCCAGATCCGTCCCTGGAATCTTCCCTTGCCAGACTTCGGCAGCGGCGTCGCATCGAACACCAGGCACCGCACCGCTCCCAGAAATTCCCGCCGCACATAATCGAAGCGGTAGTGCTGCCGGTCAAAATAAATGGGATCGACAAAAATCATCTGCAAAAATCCCGCCGGCACGTAAGAATCCCCGAGCATCCCGGTGATGTCTTTGATCGGGTTCAGCTTGCTTTTCCACCCCTTCTTGTCGTTCGCGAGCATCGAACGGTCCACAACTCCGCGGCTCAGGTCCGCCACGCCCAGATAATAGTGATCCGTCTGCGGCACCTCGCCCAGTTGCGAGTCGTACCGCATATCTTGAATATAGGTTTCAACGATCGGGCTATACCGCCTCAGCGTGGCTACTTCCTGATGTTCGCGCGCGATAATCCGGTCAACGACTTGCTCAACTGTGGTTGGCTGGCTCGGCGTTGCTGCGGGCTGCTGCGGCGTCTGCGTCGGCTGCGGCTGCGCTTGCGTTTGAGATTGTGTTTGTGCTTGAGTTTGTCCCTGTGCTTGAGTCTGCGCGCTCGCGCCACCCGCCAGCGCCAGACCGAGAGCCGCTGCAAAAATGCAACGCAATCCCGTCCCCATGACTTCTCCCCCTTAATTCCTCAATCCAATTTCAATAGGCGAGTTCAAACTGAATTCGCACGTTTGCCGGAAAGTCCACCGGCCGTCCATCCTGCTCCGCCGGCTTGAATTTGATTTGCCGCGCCGCTGCTTCCGCGTTCTGATCCAGTCCGTGTCCCAGGCCCTGCACCACGCGCACGATGTCCACCTGTCCCGTAGCGCGAAAGATCACTTCGAGCACCACATCGCCTTGAATCTTGTCCTGCTTCCCCTCTGCAGTGTACTGCGGATCGGGCTTGTAGAGCACCACCACAGGTGTTTCATTGGCTACAGTGTTGGCTGCCTTGCGCACGTGCGGTCCGCTCGTCGTAACGCTGTCGTCCGCAAATCCTCCCTCTTGAACAACGCCTCCGTGCCGCCTTCCGCCCGCAATCGCCGAATCGTTGCCGAAGCCCGCGCTCTCCACCACTCCCTGCACGCCCTTCGCTCCGCCTCGTCCATTTCCCTTTCCGGGCCCGTCCGGCATGTCAAATCCGCCGGCCTGGCTGATGTTCACCGGGTGCGTCACTTTGTCCGTCGCTTTCAATCCATCGGGATCGCCGAATCCTCCCGTCTGCACCGGTGCTCTCGGTTTCTTCAAATCCGGCAGCGCGGAGCTTCCCAGCGACGTCGTCGGAACATCCGGCACCGCGCGCGCGAACTCATTCACTTTCGGCGCTTGCGTCGGATTGTGCCTCACCACGTTATGCAGGATCACCGGCGCCTTGAACACTGGCTCGATCATTTTTGGTTTCGGCGGGGGAGGAACCACGGCTGGCTTTTCGATCTCCGGCTTTCGCGGCATGATTCGTCTTGGTTGCACTTTCGGCTGCGGCTTCCACGGTTCCAGCCGCGGAACGGAAATGTGCATCACCATGTATTGCGTTGCCGTCTCCATCTGCTTCGGGAAAAGCAGCGGCAGCCAAAGCGCGCACGCCAGTACGAAAAATTCAATGCCAAACCCAGCGCCAAACGAACGCCATCGCGGCTTCCCGCTCGAGAGCAGCGTGAACCCGGTTGCATCTCCATAAAATCCGTTATCGTTCGACGACGGCATTCTTCCCCTTTTGAAACGCATCGCACGTATCCGCGTGAGACGATTGTAGTACTAGTCCTAGTGGCTGGGTGAATAGTACGATCGTACCAGTGAGAAATCTGGTTGCTCTATCCAGCAACCGAAGCAATTCCTGGCGTATTTCCGCATCTCGCTGGACCTCTGCTGATTTTTCGACCGTGCTCGATCAAACCCGGAATCGCACGATCAGTTGCGCTCTGCCCAGTCTTTTCCGATGATTTCCCATGCACGATCCTATCCAACATTTCATCGGATTTTTATTTCTTTTCTCTCATCTTGCTGCGCCATCGTATCTCTTTTTCATTCAGCGCCTGAAGACGCAGAGTCCGGGGCGATTTTCAGTTCGCGCATGGCGTTTGCTGCTGGGCAGTGGATTCGGCAAGCCGCCTGAGGAGAATTTTCTACCGTCGCCGTGCATTTTTCACGCGTCGCAAAGCGATAGGGGAGCCTGGGGGATCGTGATGCAAAAAGTCAAAATTCAAACTGGCCCCATTACTCCCGATTTTCCGTTTCGATGGAAACGGAAGCCGGTGCGGGAACTTTCGTCCCCGCACCGCATCTTTGCCGGATTTCAGAACCTCACGATCCGGACTGGATGAGCAAGTACACGGTTGTATTCGGTTGTCCGGCCGGTATCACCAGCAGAAGCACCGGTTGATTGTCCGTTCCAGCCAGCGCCGAACGGAATTCTTGAACAGTTGTCACTGGCTTGTGATTCACTTCCAGAATCACGTCGCCGCGCTGCAATCCTCCTTCGGCTGCATCGCTCGACTGCTCCACCGAATCCACCACGACTCCTTTGGTGGACAAGGGCAGATTCAATTGCTGCGCAATGTCCGGAGCGAGCGCTTCGACCTTCACGCCTTCCAGCGCTTTGCCCGGATTTTCCGAAGGCTCGGCTGGCTGCGCCGATTCTCCGCCTCCGCCGACTAAATTATCGGCCTGTTCCGGCGCGCCGGATGCCAGCGTCACCGGAACATCAAACGTCTTCCCGTCGCGGAAGACCTTCAAATGCATCACCGTTCCTGGAGCCGAATTCACGATTTGCGCTGTAAGGTCGCCAAAGCCGGTAATCGGCTCGCCGTTCAGCGCCAGGATGATGTCTCCGCGCTTAATTCCAGCCCTTTCCGCCGGACCGCCCGCCGTCACTTGGTTGACCAGAGCGCCCGTCCCGCCCGCCGTATAGCCGAATGCCTTGGCCAAGTCCGGCGTCAGGTTCGTAATCACAAGCCCGATGTGCCCGCGCTCCACTTTTCCATGCTCGATAATCTGCTGCATGATGTTGCGCGCCAGATTGATCGGTATCGCAAAACCGATTCCTTCATTTCCGCCTTCGCCATCCGGACCCGCCCCGCTCGAAAGGATCGCCGTATTGATGCCAATCAAATTCCCGTGGAGATCAATCAGCGCTCCGCCCGAATTTCCCGGATTGATCGCCGCGTCGGTCTGAATGAAATCCTCATACGATTGCCGGCCTCCCCGCTGTTGGCTTCCTTCGATATTCAAGTTGCTGCGCCCCATGGCGCTCACAATTCCCATCGTGGCCGTTTCTCCGATTCCGAAGGGATCGCCGATGGCGAACACCACATCGCCCACTTGCAGCTTCGCGGAATCTCCAAACGTCAGCGTCGGCAGTCCCGTCGCGTCGATCTTCACCACCGCGATATCCGTCTGCGGATCCGTGCCGACTACTTTTCCTTTGTACTCTTTATTGTTCCAAACAACCTCGATGTCGCTGCCGTGCGCCACCACGTGATTGTTCGTCAGGATGTAGCCGTCCGGATTGATGATCACGCCCGAGCCCAGGCTATGCTCCTTCTCCGTCTGCGGCACGCTTGGCCCAAACTGCCTTCCAAAGAACTGTTGGAAAAACGGATCGCCGAAAAATCCCGGCGCATTCTGTTGCGTCCGGATGACTCGCGTCGTCGAAATATTCACCACCGCCGGCAGCGCTGGCCGCACCACGGACGCAAATCCGTTCGAGAATCCTCCCAGCAGCACCGGATTCAGATTTCCCGCCATCTTCACCGGCACATTCGGCGCTCCCAGCACTTCATGGCTCGCCCAGCGAATTGCCCACGTACCCAAAAACGCTCCCGCGATTAGCGCGGCGATTAAAATCGTTACTGCCGCTCCTCGCTTCACTTGAACCACGCCACTGCTCATTTTCCGTACCTCCCTTATCATTTCTCGCGGGCCAACGGCCCAGCTCTATAATTGACGTTCTACAAGGAAAAAAGTCTCCGCAAGAAGGTTCGGTTCCGTCCCCATCCGGCGGGCGAAACTTGGCCGCCAGACCGGCTCTGCGCCTATTTTATCGCATTCCTGAATCATGGGTACGTCGGAGATGTATAAATCGGGCACAGGACCGCCCCGCTGGCTTTCTCCTTCTTTCCCAGCCGGCCGCCAGACCTTACGCCTTCTTGCGCACCACTTCATATAGATGCCAATCCTCTTGTTTTCGTTTACCCTCGCTTTTTCAGCGTTAGGCCACTTCGAATTTTTTGACCGTGCACAAGAAATCAAAATGTAAACTGACCCGGCGCCCGCTTTTCCTCGGCTTGCTTCGCGCTCTCCCATTTGACACAATACTCGCCGCTCGTTCGCGAGCTTTTTTCCCTGGAGGCGCAGAGAGATGTTCAAAAAGAATTCGAAATCTTCCGCTCTTTTCGTTTTTGTTTTCGCTGCGATTTTTGCTGTCGCCATTGGTTTCGCCGCGCTCACCAACTCTGCCTACTCCGCTGCGCCTCCCGATCCAGACGGCGGCACGCTTCCCGCGCTCTCCGCCATCGCCGGCGAAGCCATGATGAACATCCACGCCTACTCCGAGCTCGAAGATTTGAGCGACGACGTCGGCGCGCGCGTCACCGGCTCGCCGCAGTGCAACGCCGCGATTCAATGGGGCCTCGACACCATGAAAAAAATCGGCCTGCAAAATGTTCACGCCGAGCCCTGGCAGATTTTCCGCGGCTGGACGCGTGTCTCCGCCTCCGCGAAAATGATTTCTCCCGCGCCGCATCCTCTCATGGTTGACTCGATGGGCTGGGTCGGCTCCACGCCCGCGGGCGGCGTCGATGCCGATGTCGTGCCGGTCAACGTCTACGATCTCGAGGACGAGATCGCGCAAAATTCCGGCAACTGGCGCGGCAAAGTTCTCATCGCTGTGCAGAAGGGCGTCCGTCCCGCGAACGGCATGGCCGCGTTCGCCAAATTCGGCGACATGCTCAAGAAAGCTCACGAAGTCGGCGCCGTCGCCGTCATCGGCGGCCAGGGCGGCGCAAAATCCCAGGGCATGCATCTCACGCACACCGGCGCGCTCGGCTTCAACGTCTTTTACGACATTCCCGTCGTCAGCATTGCCGCCGAAGATCAAGAAATCATCGAACGCCTCCTCGACCACGGCAAGGCCGTCCGCATTCACATCGACGTGCAAAACAAAGTCACCGATGGTCCGGTGGACACCGCCAACGTCGTTGGCGAAATTCCCGGCACCGAGCATCCCGAGCAAGTCATCGTCGTCGGCGGCCATCTCGATTCCTGGGATCTTTCCGAAGGCTCGACGGATGACGGCGTAGGCGTCGCCACCACGCTCGGCGCCGCCGAAGCCATCGTTCGCTCCGGCATCAAGCCGCTGCGCACGATTCGCTTTGTCCTTTTCACCGGCGAAGAAGAAGGCCTGCTCGGCTCCCTCGCCTACACGAAAACGCACAAAGACGACATGCAAAATCACGTCGCCGCCGTCATTCTCGATAACGGCCAGGGCCCCGTCGTCGCTCTCAACATGGGCGGCCGCACCGACATGCTGCCCGCCGCGCAAGCCTTCGCCGCCTCGCTCAATGCTTTCGGCACCATCACCGCCAACGACAACACGGAATTCGGCACCGACGCTGGCCCGTTCATTCTCGCCGGCCTGCCCGGCATCAATCTCGATCAGGATTCGCCCGACTATCGCTACACGCATCATTCCGCCGTCGACACATTCGACAAAGTGGACGAAGCCGTCCTCGATCGCGACGCCGCCGTGCAAGCGCTTGTCGCTTTCTGGATCGCCGACCGTCCCGAGCGTCTCGCTTCGCCCTGGCCGCAGGAGAAAACCGCGCAGATGCTCATCGACAAGCACGACGACGTCTTTCTCAAGCTCTTCGGCATCTGGCCCTTCGGCAACCTCGGCCAGCAGCCCCAGCAATAGTTTTAATCTGTCATTCCGAGCCGTTCCGGCGGCTGGACCGCGGCAAGCGGCCAATGTCAAAATGTCGCCGGAACGTCCGAGGAATCTGCTTTTCCCCTTGCCGCGCCACACACAGCTTCATCGCTCGGCCGTTACGGGGCATGGTTCTATCGTTCGTAGGGGCGCTGCTTGCTGCGCCCGCGCCTGCCCCCATGCCGGGCGACGCGTCGCGCTTTTTGTTTGTCATCCTGAGCTTGCCTGCCGCGGCGGGCGGAGCGTTTTTCGCGCAGTCGAACGACCTGCTTTTCGCTTTCGCCTTTTCTAGCCACTCGCCACTAGTCACTCGCCACTGCCTTTCGATACCACTTGATCAACAATCCGTTTTGATCAATGATCCGGATCCTTGAGCACTCCAGAAAAAATGTCCCGTGCCTCCACTTCATTTCCGGGTGCCCCATCCTTCGCGTCCGGGCTGCGGCAAGCAGCCCAAGGTGAAGAAGTCGCGAAGGGTGGGTCTTTGCCGCAGCTTCCCCCTCCCGCCTTCCACGACTCGCGCCATCACATCAAAATCTTCCATGGCGACTGCCTCGACATCCTCGCCGCCCTCCCCGCCGGGTGCATCGACCTCATCTTCGCCGACCCGCCTTACTTCCTCTCCAATGGCGGCATCACCTGCCACGCCGGACGCATGGTCAGCGTCAACAAAGGCGATTGGGACCGTTCCCGCGGCGCCGAAGAAAATCACGAATTCAATCGTGCCTGGCTCGCCGCCTGCCAGCGCGTCCTCAAGCCCGACGCCTCCATCTGGGTCTCCGGCACATCTCACGTCATTCATTCCGTCGGCTTCGCCATGCAGCAACTCGGCTTCAAACTCCTCAACGACATCTCCTGGGTCAAGCCCAATCCGCCGCCCAATCTCTCCTGCCGCTATTTCACCCACGCCACCGAAACCATCATCTGGGCTGCGCGCGACAAAAAGTCCCGCCACAAATTCAATTACAAACTCATGTGCCAAATCGCCGGCGGCAAACAAATGAAATCCGTCTGGACCATTCCTCCTCCCGAGCCCTGGGAGAAAAAATTCGGCAAGCATCCCGCGCAAAAGCCTCTCGCTCTCATCGAGCGCATCCTTCTCGCCTCCTCCAGCGAAGGCGACCTCGTCCTCGACCCTTTCCTCGGCTCCGGCACCTCCGCTTTGGCATGCGCGTTGCGGGGGGGGGGCAAAAGTTTGTCGGAATCGAAAGCGAACGCTCATGGATAGAAATTGCGATTAAGAGAATCCAGTTCGCAACCAGCAAGCCCCTCTCGCCGCCGATTTCTGATGGGCATACTCACGGCGAGCATCCGCCCTCTTCGCGCGTTGATGACGGACGGTCACGCAGAGCTTCCGATCCTCCGCGCTCTAAAACAGCCTCCGCAGGCAGCGGATCCTAAAATGACGCCGCGCGACACGCGTACCGGCGGCGTACTCGAAGCAATGATCCTTCCCGCACTCCGTCGCGGGGGCTACGAATACAAAGAGCAGGTGCATATCGGGCCGCGGATCGGTGGGGGTAGGCACATGGTCGATGCAGTAGCTGAAAAGGCCGGCACGAAAACACTGGTCTCGCTTAAGTGGCAGCAGGTCGGCGGCACCGCAGAACAAAAAGTACCGTTCGAAGTGATCTGTCTTTCGGAAGCAGTTCGCGCCGGAACATACTCAAAGGCTTATCTTGTGCTCGGCGGCGAAGGCTGGACGCTGCGCAACTTCTACACGAGCGGCGGTCTCAACAGTCACCTCAAACACGCAAGCGACGTTCACATTCTAACGCTCGAAGGCTTCGTCGCTCGTGCCAACCAAGGCAACCTCTAGAATCGCACGTTCGGCTCTCGTAGGGGCGCTGCTTGCTGCGCCCGCGCGACGCCCCGCGTCGCGTTTTGACTTTTATAACCGGCCTGCCACTCTAACCACTTAATATATAATCGCCGCGTGCCCGCCCATTCGGCTTCTTCCCGCCGCTCGATTCGTCTCCACCGCTACGACTACTCCCAATCCGGCGGCTACTTCTTCACCCTCTGTGTGCCAAATCGCGCTTGCATTTTTGGCCGTGTCATCGATTACGAGATGAAATGTAATCGCGCCGGCGATGCTGTGTGGTCTGTATGGCGCGAGCTTCCTCTCCAGTTTCCAACCGTCGAGCTCGACGCATTCGTTGTGATGCCTAACCATGCGCACGGTATCGTGTTCTTACGGCCGCTTGCGGCCGCGGGCGCAGCAAGCAGCGCCCCTACGAAACCTACTCCGACGCTCGGACTGGTCCTTCGCGCCTTCAAATCCCTCTCCACCGCTGCAGTCAATCGCGCTCTCCACCGCACCGGCTCCCTCTGGCAACGCAACTACTATGAACACATCATCCGCTCTGGCGATGAACTCGACGCGATCCGCCTCTACATCGCGCACAATCCC